>CALFLM010000053.1 GCA_937880075.1 uncultured Romboutsia sp.
TATTATTTATTGTATTTTTGAACAATAAATAATAATAACTTTACCTAATGAAGTATTTTGATTAAAAAATATACATTATTAAATTATAATTATCTCAAAAGTTTATTTAATTACTTAATATGACGTCTATTGAAAACTTATTTTTCCTTTTTACAAACTTTTTTAGTCTTAAATAGGGGGTAAATATTGTGGATAGTAAACTTTTGTCAATTACTAAATTAGCAAAACTTAGAAATATTACAAGTGAAACACTAAGATATTATGATCGAATAAATCTTGTAAAACCTAACTATGTTGATCCTAATACTAAGTATAGATATTACTCTATTCTTCAATATGAAGAACTAGGAACTATAAGGGAACTAAGACAATTAGGGATGTCTATCGATGAAATTTCAAATTATTTCGATAATCGAAACTTCAAAAAATCAGTAGAAATCCTTGAAAATTACCAAGAAGCGCTCCATTCAGAAATTGAAAAAAAAATTAAGCTTGAAAAGGTATTAAATAAAAAGTTAGAATTTTTAAAACAACTAAATTCTCTATCACCGGTAAATAAAATTAAAGAAATTTTACTTCCAGATAGATACATGATTACCTTTGATAAGCCAGCTGGGGGAGCTCATGAATTAGCATTTGCAATAACAGAGTTAGAATCTCATTTAAATGAAATTGCTCCTATTGTTGCAAGTGATAGAGTGGGTGCTTATGGTTCAGATTTGATTTTGAAAGAATCTAAAGACTATGTTCCTTTATCTCCATTTATATTACTAGAAAATGATAGTACACAATCCACTTTAAAAAAACTCGTCCCAGGTGGATTGTATCTTTCTATGTATTATGATGGTAATGAGCTTGAAAAATACCATCCATCTTTTGAATTAATAAAAGAGTATATGAAGAAACACAGACTATGTCTTAATGGTAATATTTATCAAATATTTAAAATAGATGTGACTCTTACTAGTTGCTTAAATGAAACACTTATGGAAATTCAAGTTCCTGTAAAAAAAATATGATTACTTAAAAAAGGCTATGATTATAAACTTATCATAGCCTTTCAAAGTTACGCTTGAGATGCCCAATCTGCTGGATATGTTACATATATAAATCTAGCATAGTTAGGAACTGAAAACTTTATACTACTTCCTTTTGGTATAAGTATTAACTCTCCTTCAGATGCTGTTATTTTTCTTCCTTCTATTAAGATGTCTAAAGTTCCTTCTATTACGTAGTCTATTTCATCATAATTTAGTGTCCAATCAAAAGTTGTTTCTTTCATTTCCATAATTCCACAGCCTAATCTTGGACTTTCTTCTAGAGAAAATAAGTCTTTTGTATAAACTACATCATTTGAATTACCTGTGTCTAATCTATTACTTTCATCTACTTTTATTTTTGGTAACTTTATAGAAGTTATTCCACTTATATCTTTATGTCTATCAAAGTCTACGCTACCTTTAGCTCCATTTAACTTTTCTTCTATTATTTGTCTAACTAATACTTCTAAGACCCCTTTATCTAACTTACTTATATCCATCTCTTATTCTCTCCTTAACTCTTATATCAAACTTTTTATAATTTGATCATCTACTGATTGTATTATTGATTTATTTACAATATCATTTTTCCTTAATATACTTATCCCCTCATTTATTCCGTATTCTAAGCTACTTAAATCACCAGATACTATATAGACTAATTTTCCTCCTATAGCAAATGACAACTGTAATTTAATAAGGGTTACATCACTAGATTTTAATGTTTTATCAAGTGCTTTTAAACCTGAGCATACTTTATTTGTTTCTAAAATTCCAATAGATGATATATTTTTTAATTTTTTATATTTGTGCTTTAATCCATTTATTATTTCTTCACTTATAGCATTTATTATAAAACTATCCACGATATAGTTAGACCCTTTCGCTAGACCATAATCAATAGCTTCATTAACGTATGAAGTATCTCCTGATATTATTATTAAAAACTTGCCTGGACAAATACTTTTTAAATACAATACTTCTACTAAAGACTTTTTCACTATTTCATTGGATATTTCTATACCTTTAGCTATACTTTTAAACTCTATAGCACCTATACTTTTACTCATCTTCAAATTCAAGAGAGTCGACTATTCCAACTATAGTCGCATCTATTGGGACAGCTTTTCTTTCTATTGAAGCTCTAGCAGCTGATCCTCTAGTTATAAGAACTAAATCGCCATCTCCTGCTCCTGCATTATCTGCTGCTACTAAAAAACCTTCTTTATATGTATCTTTAGCTTTTAAAAGTTTTACAACTAGAAACTTTTGTCCACTTAGCTTTTCATCTTTTCTTGTTGCCCATACGTTCCCGACTACTTTTCCTATCTCCATAAATTGCCTCCATTATATTCTTTTTACTGTTATATTATGTATTCTGATAAAATCCATAGCTAATGGAGTTATTATACTCTTTGGACTTACGATAATATTTTTAGTTCCATTTATCATAGGCTTTCTTAAATCAGATTCAGATACAAGCTTTTTATGAGTTAAATCTATACTAAATTTATCATCTATTTTCATTTCTTCTTCACTCAAAATTTCTTTATTAAACTTTTCTTCACTAAATGTTATCTCACTTAGATTCTTTATAATTTTTACTCCATATTTGCAAATATCATCTTCATAAGATATATATTTATTGTATAGTGTTTTAGGTGCAGTATCTTTATATCGTTTATATTCTATTCCTTCGTCTAACACATACACTTTTTTACCTTTCATAAGCATCTTTAATATAAATCTTTCTTCATTTGAAGTACTATTTCCTAATGCTAAATTACACATCCCTCTCATACAAAGCTTTGATACTATTACTACATCACAGTCATTGGTAGTATTATCAAATACTTCTATATTAAATTTATCACTCAATAAATCAAATTTATTTTTATTGCTTTCATATAATATAACTGCTTTTTTTCTATTTTCATTTTCTATACATCCAATATTTATAGCATTTATTTTTTTATAAACTTCTTCTACTATAATCTCTATAAGGTTGTTATAATCCATAATTATTCCTCCCTAGAGATATAATTATCTCTTTATTATCTTTGCCATAGTTCCTTTTGAATGTGCACATGCGTTTGCTTCATCGTAATCTATGTGCATGTAAGTTCTAAAATTATCATTAACTCTGATAACTACATCATCAAATATTAAAGGCCTTTTTCCAAATACTTTAACTTCAACTACATCATTGTCTGATACATCAAACTTTTTTGCATCTTCTCCCGACATATGTATATGCCTTTTTGCCACCATAAGACCTTTTTGAAGTTCAATTTCTCCTTTTTCTGTGGATATTTTAACACCTAAAGTATTTTCTAAATCTCCACTTTGCTTTATTGGTGGCTTTAATCCTAATGTAGAACCATCTGTCAAAGATACTTCTACTTGTGTTTCTTTTCTACAAGGTCCAAGTACTACAACATTTTTTATGCTTCCTTTAGGTCCAGTTATTGTAACTCTTTCCTTACAAGCATATTGACCTGGTTGAGATAAATCTCTTAGTTTTGTTAATGTATATCCTTTACCAAATAATTTATCTACATCTTCTTCGCTTAGATGTACATGTCTTCCTGATGCTTCAACTTCTATAAATGCTTCTTTTTTCACTCTACTTACTACTTCTTGTACTATTTCGCTTAATAGGTTTTCCATACATGCCCTCCAACTACTTGTATTGTCCAGTTCTTATTTTATAAATCATAATCCAGAATGCTGATGACAATCTATTAAGAGCTTTTATTAAGTCTTCTCTCTCAACTTGTCCATATTCACCTTTAAATGCTTCATATGCACAAAGTTCAACTTCTCGAGTTGCACTTCTTATGCTATTTATAAGTACTACTTCCTCACCCATTTCATAAGTCGGAAACTCATGACCTATACCAAAATACTTTTTCGGATGATGAGATTGTTCTCTTAAATCTTTTTCAGATAAACCTAAAAGCTTAAAGCTATCCAGTTTTTCTTCTAATACTTCACATCTCATTATTTTTCTTACAAACTCTAATACTTCTTGCAAATCATTCACTAATTTACACATGTTTTTCTTATTACATAAAACCTGAACCTCTAGTATTTTTGATTCTAATGAGTCTACTTTTCCTCTTAAAATTATTCTTTTATGATCTTTAAATACCAATAAATTCCCACTTAAATGAGTCATATGTTCTGGCTTTTCATTTAACTTCGCTCCAAATACAGTCGTATATTTATATGATTCCTCTTTTATAATCCCTTTTATAACTTCATTATTCTCATTATTTATATTTGAAATATTTGAGATATCATCAACGTATTTTAGTTCAATATTTTTTTCAGCTAGATAAGACTTTGCTAAAGGAGTTACAATTTGACCTTTTTCAATGTAATATTCAGTTATATTGTCTTTATTATTACGTATTTCTTTTCTTACTTGGCTTTCTGTTAAAACACCCATTTTATCAAATCTCCTACTAGATGTATAAAAGGGGAGTCATCAAAGTATCTTGACATCCCCTTTTTATCAAATTTAAATTTTATCTATTATATAAATCTATTATTCAGCAGTTACTTTTGGTAATATAGCATCTACCTCAAAGTGTGGTCTTGGTATAACATGAACAGATATTAACTCTCCAACTCTCTCAGCAGCAGAAGCCCCTGCATCTGTAGCAGCTTTAACAGCTCCAACATCACCTCTTACCATTACTGTAACTAATCCTCCACCTACTTGCTCTTTTCCAACTAATTGAACATTAGCAGCCTTAACCATTGCATCTGCTGCTTCTATTGCTCCTACTAATCCTTTAGTTTCTATCATTCCTAATGCGTTTGCACTTGCCATAATAATTACCTCCAAAATTTTATATTAATATTTTTTTAAACTATTTTATTTTTTTAACTTAACAAAGTTCTAAAGCTATCTTTTTTACTAATAAATTTATTAATTCTTCTTTATCCATAGAGTCAAATATTGATTTTTCTACTTGAGAGCTTGTACCTCTAAGTTCTTCTATTTCTTTAACTCCATAAGCTATTTTCTTTATATTTAGTAAATCTAATGGTCCTATATTATTTGAATTTGAACTTCCACCTATGGCTCCACAACCTAATGTTAATGCCGGTGGTAAATTTGTTGATCCACCTATTCCTCCAAGGGCAGATGGTGTATTTACTATTATTCTTGATACTGGCATATTAAGTGCACATCTCTTTACAAGTTCCTCATCATTAGCATGCATTGAGAATGTATGACCAGCACCTTCATTTAAAAGTATTTCTCTAGACTTTTTAATCACATCTTCAATGCTTTCCTCTACATAAAATGCAAGTATTGGAGTAAGCTTCTCTCTAGAGTAAGCTACATCATGTCCTACTCTAGATTCTCTTGCTATAAGCACTCTAGCACTACTTGGTACATTGCTTAAATTTGCTAATTTAGCAATTGTTTCCACACTTTTCCCAACTATTTGAGGATTCATAGTTCCATTTGGTCTTAATATAAATTTAGATAACTTTTCACTTTCCTCTGCATTTAAGAAATAAGCTCCTTGATTTTTTAATTCATTAACAACTATATCTTCCATAGATTTTTCCACTATTATAGATTGTTCAGATGCACATATTACACCGTTATCAAAAGTTTTAGAATCCAGTATTCTTTTAACTGCTAGCTTAACATCTGCACTCTTATCTATAAATGCGGGTCCATTTCCAGGCCCTACACCTATAGCAGGTGTTCCTGATGAATAAGCAGCTTTAACCATCGCTTCTCCACCAGTCGCTAAAATAAGTTTAGTATCCTTATGCTTCATTAGTTCATTAGTACCTTGTATACTAGGATTAGTTATACCTAATATAGTATTATCTGGACATCCTGCTTTTGTAGCTGCATCACTTATTATTTTTATCGTCTCAAGTATGCATTTTTTTGCATTTGGATGTGGTGAAAAAACTATTGAATTTCCTGATTTTATAGAAATAATCGCCTTATAGATTACTGTTGATGTTGGATTAGTTGAAGGTATAAGTCCTGCTACTACTCCTACTGGTGTAGCTATATCAACTGTTTTTTCTTCTTTATTTTCGCTTATTATTCCAACAGTTTTTATATCTTTTATAGCCTCATATAACATCTTAGATGCAAATGTATTTTTAACTATTTTATCTTCATATTTTCCAAATCCAGTTTCTTCGTTGGCCATTTTAGCTAATTTAGCAGCATTTTCATACGCTGCATCTGCTATAGACTTAACTATTTTATCTATTTGCTCTTGGCTAATGCTAGAAAGTTTAACTTGAGCTTCTTTAGCCTTTTTTACAAGGTTTCTAACTTCTTGTATAGACAGTAAATCTTTATCTAAAAGTTCCATCTCTATTTATCCCCTTTAATTAATCTATCAACTAAATCTACTAGGTCTTCTTTTCTCAATGAGTTTATGTTTTTACTAGTCAAAGAAGGATCTAATTTTTTAGCCAAAGTTTTTAATTCTTTTACATTCATACTTAATAAATCTCTATTATCCGTATTATTAACTTCATCACTTGCTTCTACTTTTTCATTTGTTTCTTCTATGTTTAAATTTTCTTCTTTTACTTCCTGTACTTCTTCTATAACTAAGCTTTCATCAACTTTAATATATTTTTGAGTAGTTTTTTGATCTTCTTTTTTTAATAAACCATCAGCTACTTCTTTATGAACTCTTGGTATTACATGCGTTGATCTTAGTGTTCCAACTTTATTTGCAGCTACTTCTCCTGCTTCTATAGCCGATTTAACTGCTCCTACATCTCCAACTATTGATAACGTAACTATTCCTGCACCAACTTTGTCAATGCTAAGTATATTTACATTAGCAGATTTTACACATGCATCACACGCTTCTATTGCAGCAACATATCCTACTACTTCTATTAAACCTATTGCATTCATTTATCTTTAAAATCCTGTTGGACTATCGGCTACAGATTTGACAGCTTCAGCAAAAGCATCACACGCTGCTTTACATGCTGACTGAGATCCTGTAAGCAATGCTCCACCAAAGTTTGTTTCAGTTGGAGGTGCAAATAACTCACATAGCTTTACATCTGCTGCTTTTAATGCTGCATCTAGTGCATACATAACTTCTAAAGGCGGTGCTACTAAATAAGATATCGCTTCTCCTTCATTTATTCCTGCTACTTTAGAAAGATATGTTCCTGTTCTAGATACACAATGAGCGTAATATACTATTGAATCATCATCATTAGCACTTATAAATGTTGGACCGTACTCCATAAAGTCAACAATAGCATTTAAACCACTTCTTACTTCTGCTGGACTTGGTCCTGCGATTATACCTAATACTTCTCCGGCTATCTTAGTTGATGCATTTAAAGAGCCTGCATACATTGATTTTGCATATACAACGTCAACTGCTGAAGCTTTGGTTGCTTCATCAAGTGCAGTGTATGTTACATCATCACAATCAGCAGTTATAAGCCCTAAACTCTTGTGATTTGGCCCTAATTCTAGCTTTTGTGCCATTTCTGGACTTATATTTGAAATCATTTTAATTCCTAGTATATTAGGACGAATTACATCATTTTTCATAACTTGTACTCCTTTAAGTTATTATTTCAGATCTATTCCTGAAGCTTTTTTATCTAGCATAGTTTTTATGAGTTCAGCTATATGAGCTCCTGCTTCAACAGCAGTTGTTCCACCTTTGTGTATATTTGATATAACTGTTCTTTTTGCTTCTTCCATTCCGATATATGGTTTATATGCAATATATGCTGACATAGATTCTGCCGTAACAAGACCTGGTCTTTCTCCTACTAGCATACATATAACTTCAGTTCCTAATTCTTCACCTAAGTGATCCATAGACCCAACTCTACAATGCTTTACAAATACTATGTCTCCAACTTCTATACCGTACATTTTTAAACCTTGTTTTATAGCTGGAATACAATCCTTTAAGTTTGCTTCTATCGCTGCTGAACTTAATCCATCTCCTGCCATTATTAATACCTTTTGATTCGTCCCTATTCTTTCCTTAACATATTTTATAGTTTCAGGTGAGAATTTTCTTCCAAGGTCTGGTCTTGTTAAGTATTCATCTTTATCCTTGCATAAAGTCTCTATTTTAAATAAGTTGTTTTCTTTTATAAAATCTTCATTTACATAAGAGAAAACAGCATCTTGTGCAGCAGCATGGTCAGCTCTAAATCTTAAAACAGTTTCAGTTTTATATCTAGCTCCACATCTACCTATACCTATTCTTGCAGGAGTTTTAGCTTTCATATCTAAATAAGCTTCTGCATCCTTAGGATTTTTTACTAGTAATTGTTTCTTTATATCTACTTCAGTTATATCATCTATAAAAGTATCATTATCTACAGTAGTTTCACTAACTTTTTTTACAGTATCAGCTATTATATTAGAATCTATTTCTCCAACCATTTGTCCAACTAACTGTTCTACTAATGCTTTTAAATCTTTTTCATTCATATTAAAGACCCCCTATCCTAATAATATTGATGCATCTCCAGCTTTTTCTGTTAACTTACCATCTTTAGAGAATCCCATCTTTTCCATCCAAGCATCAAATTCTTTTATTCCTGTTAATCCAAACATTTCTCTAAGTGATGATATCTCATGGAAGCCTGTAGTTTGGTAGTTAAGCATAACGTCATCTCCATGAGGTATTCCCATGAAATATGTACATCCTGCTGTTGTTAGTAAGATAGCTAGATTTTCCATATCATTTTGATCTGCTTTCATGTGGTTAGTGTAACAAACATCAACTCCCATTGGTAAGCCACTTAATTTACCCATGAAGTGGTCTTCTAGTCCTGCTCTTACAACTTGTTTAGCATCATATAAATATTCAGGTCCTATAAATCCAACAACTGTATTTACTAAAAATGGTTCAAACTTTCTTGCAAATCCATAACATCTATCTTCCATAGTAACCTGGTCTATTCCATGATGAGCTTCTGAAGAAAGCTCTGAACCTTGACCTGTTTCAAAATACATTACATTTGGTCCTGTTGCTGTCCCATGTTTAAGAGCTAATTGTCTAGCTTCTTCTATAGTTGCCCCATCAAATCCAAATGCTTTATTTCCTTTTTCAGATCCTGCTATTGATTGGAATATTAAATCTGTAGGAGCTCCATTTCTTATTGCTTCCATTTGTGTAGTAACATGTGCTAATACACACGTTTGAGTTGGTATCTGGTACTTTTGCTTAACTTCCTCAAATCTCTTAAGTACTTTAGTAACACTTTCTACTGAATCATCAACTGGATTAAGCCCAAGCACAGCATCTCCTATACCGTAAGTTAATCCTTCAAGTAGTGATGCAAGTATTCCATCTGGGTCATCAGTTGGATGATTTGGTTGAAGTCTAGCTGATAATGTGCCTTCTTCACCTATTGTCGTGTTACAATGAGCTGTAACTTTTATTTTTTTAGCTGCATAAACTAAGTCCATATTTGACATTAATTTCGTAACTGCTGCTATCATTTCAGAAGTTAATCCTCTAGATATTCTTCTTATATCCGCACTTGTCGTATTACTATCAAGTAACCACTCTCTAAGTTGTGATACAGTCCAATTCTTTATTCCTTCATAAACTTTTTCATTTATACCATCTTGTATTATTCTCGTTACCTCATCTTCATCATAAGGAACTGCAGGGTTATTTCTTATATCTTCTAATTTTATGTGTGATAAAACAACTCTTGCAGCAACTCTTTCTTCAGATGTTTCTGCTGCAAGTCCTGCTAACTTATCACCTGATTTTTCTTCATTAGCTTTTGCCATTACATCATATAATCCCTTGAACTGATAAGTACGTCCAAATAATTTTGTCTTTAAAATCATCTACTTACCTCCCTATATTAATTAAAAACTAATGTTTTTATTACCACTGGCAATACCTTCCCCTCAGCTATTGGTTTTCCAATATCGATATAATCTCCATTTTCAACCTTAACACTGTCTATGCAGACAATATCCTTTCATAATTTAAAAGTGCATAAATAGCTTGTCCTAATACTTTCGCCATGTCATTTTCAACAATTACTATAAATGGTAAATCATTATCTATAATTTCTTTCATTCCATTTGCAAATCCGCTGGCATATTCTTGTATTTCTAAAAATGTTGGATTTTTTTTACCCTTTATAGCTATTACAACTTTTTGTAAATCATTTTCTAATTTAAACCAGTTAAGCTTATTTTTTATAGCTTCACTTATTTGTTTAGAATCTCCAGCTTCTTCATCTATTGATAGCTTTAGAACAGGTAAATTTTTTATTGGAAAAGCTTCATGAGTATAAGTTATAGTACTTCCACTTACTTCAGTAGTATGAGATCCAGCTCCTACTACTGTAGCTCTAATAGTTTCTAATGGTCTTATTACATTTATTTTTTTTAGTTCCTGGCAATTTTTTATTGCTTGTCCTAATAAAATGCCTAAGTCTCCGTACTTAAAAGGTTCATCTATTTCTTTATCATAGTAAATATAATCGGCAACGCCACCAGAAAAAGATATGTTCTTTATCTCTTCATTTAAATTTATAGATTTATTAGTTACTATAAAATCAAATAGGTTTGTTTGCTTTTTTACTCCTACACTTTGTAATATTAAATCAACCATTATATCTACTATTGGCTTTGTATTTTGTATAGTTGCTATAGTTCCTATTTGAAGGTTTAAATTATAATCTTTTATAATTTTTTCTATTTTAGGTGATATATAAGTTATTTTTTTACTATGCTTATCTATTTTTATAAGTCTTCCACCTATATCTAGGCAACCAGTGTCTAAAACTTCACCTCTTTTAAATAAAGCTAAGTTACTAGTTCCTCCACCTATATCTATATTTACAACATTAGTTGAGTGATTTTTAGAATAAATATGAGCACCTGCTCCTTTACCAGATATAATACTTTCTAGGTCTGGACCTGCCGTTGCAACTACAAAATCACCTGCAAATCCACTTAAAGTATGAAGTACATCATTTGCATTTTCTTTTCTTGCTGTTTCACCAGTTATAATAACAGCCCCTGTATGTATGTCTTCTTTAGATATATTGGCTTTTTTATATTCATTCTCAACTATGTTTTTTATTTCATTTCCATTTATCTCATTGTTAGAAATAAGAGGTGTAAAGTATACATCACTTTTGTATATAATTTCTTTGTCTACTATACTTATTCTAGGTACTGAAAAACTAGATGCAGTGTTTTCAACTACCAATTTAGAAAATATTAGTTGAGTAGTACTTGTCCCAATATCTATTCCAACACTTAATAGTTCTTCTCTCATTTTCTCACCTCATAATTTAAAAGTATTTATTAAACAAAGAAATTAGCTTGATTTATCAATATATTTCTTCCCTTAACCTTACTTCGTTTAGATATGTAAATAATTCATCTATACCTACATCATCTATTGTATCTACCTTAAATATTTTGTTAACACCCGCTAGCGTTAATCGTTCTATTCCTAAATCTATTTGATTTTTATCTAATTTATTTATCTTAGTCATAATCCCTATAGTTTCTTTACAAAATATACTTGCAAAGCCTGGTGCTATATAATTTTCTTCTTGAGTTGCATCATAAACTATAGCTACTACTTTAGCATCTACTGCTGTAGTTATTAATGCATTGTATAATCCTCTATTTTCCATATATTCACCAGGTGTGTCTATTGCATTTTTGTAAAGCTCTATTGACTGTGTTTTTTTATATTTAATCTCTAGTTGATCTAGTTTTTGGCAAAGAGTAGTTTTTCCACTACCTGTTTTTCCCATAAAAATTATATTTTTCATTTTATGTCCTCGTTATCTTAGTTGATGAAAAGTTCAACATATCCCCTAATATTTCTAATACTTCATTTAATGCAGATTCTACAGAACTTACGTCTCCCGATATTACTAAAGATCCACTAAATCTATCTATAAATCCAAGTGATATATCCGATGATTTTGTTGCTACATCTGCTGCTATTATTGAAGCTTCACTCGGTGTTATTGTAAGGATACCTATCGCATCTTTTTTATCTAATACTAACCCTAACTTTTTGTATATATCCTCATTTGGATTAGCTATTATATGAGCAAGCGTTACTTGCTTCCCTGGAACATATTCTTGTATAATTCTTTGTTTAGCTTCTTCGCTCAATTTTGCCTCCTAATTTTATGACCTCTTTACTTAATTTTATTTAGTATATCTATTATGTCTTCTTCTGTAGGCACTTTAGGGTTTGACTTAGTACATCCATCTTTAATAGCTAAAACTGCTATTTCGTTTTGTAAATTACTTAGTTCTTCCGATTTTACTTTGCATTCGCTCAATTTAGTTGGCATATTTAATTCTTTTTGTAATTTTTTTATTTCATTAACTAAACTCTTAACACCACTTCTAGTATTTGATGCACTAAGACCTATTAACTTTGATATTTGTGCATATTTTTTTGCTGCTAATGAATAATCTGTATTTGAATATCCGGTTATATTAGCATTGTATTCTACTACATGTGGCAATAATATTGCATTTGTTCTTCCATGTGGTATATGAAACTTTCCACCTAGCACATGTGCTATTGAATGGTTTATACCTAATGATGCCTGATTAAATGCAATACCAGCTAGGCAAGATGCATTATGCATTTTTTCTCTAGCTTTTAAGTCATTTCCGTCTTTATATGCTTTCAATAAATATTCAAAGACTAATTTTATTGCTTTTTCAGCAAGTGCATCAGAAAAATCATTAGCATTTACTGATACATATGCTTCTAATGCATGAGTCAAAACATCCATTCCTGTATCTGCAGTTATAAAATCTGGTACTGTTTTAACTAATTCTGGATCTAGTATAGCTATATCTGGGATTAAGTCATCAGATACTAGCGGATACTTCGTACCCTTTTGCTTATCTGTTATTACAGAAAATGACGTTACTTCTGATCCAGTTCCGCTTGTTGTTGGTATAGCAATAAATTCAATTTCATTAAGATTTAAAATTTGCTTTGAAAAATCTTTTATAGCTTTAGCAGCATCTATTACAGATCCTCCTCCTAAAGCTATAACTATATCTGGATTTACTTTTTTTAGTACTTCTATCCCCTCTACCACTGTTTCTATAGGTGGATCCGGAACTATATCACTAAACACTTCATATGTACTATATTTTAAATTTACCAATATTTTATCTATGGCTTTTGACTTAACCATAAAAGGATCTGTTATAATTAATACTTTTTTATTTTTTATCTCTTGTAATGATTCTAAAGAACCTAACCCAAACCTTACTTTTGTTTTTATTTCAAAATTATTCAATTTAATCTCCTCTTTTATAAAAAGCTTGTTTAAAATTAAATACTTGTCTTAAGCAAAAGCTCCATATAGCAATCTATGGAGCTTTTATTACTCTTTCAATATTTCTCATGACATTACTTTAATAACTATTTTAATTTTAATAAAGTCAAGAATCTTATATATTAATACTTTATGTTGTGCTTTTTCTTATAAGCTATGTGAGATATAAATTCATACATTATACCTGCAGCTGTAAGTGAAGTAATATCTCCAGAATCATATTGTGGAGCAACTTCAACAAGGTCATATCCTATTATATTTAAATCCTTTAATCCTCTTATTATTTCTAATGTTTGAGCAGATGAGAATCCACCTATAACAGGAGTTCCTGTTCCTGGTGCATATGATGGGTCAAGAAAGTCTATATCAAATGTAAGGAATGCTTTTGAATCACCAACACGTTGTTTAATTCTTTCTATTATTTCTTCCGTAGTCATCTTATGACATTCAACAGCTTTTAATACTTCATATCCTAGATCTGTTGAATGGTACTTATCTTCTTCCCCATAATAACCTTCTCTTATTCCAACTTGAATTGATTTAGATGTATCAACAAGACCTTCTTTAGCAGCATGATAAAAAGGTGTTCCATGACTATAAGGCTTTCCAAAATATTCTGATATTGTATCATAATGAGAATCAAAGTGTATTAAAGCAACTGGTCCATGAACCTTATGACAAGCTCTTAATTCTGGTAATGTTACACTATGGTCTCCTCCCATAGCTATTGGAACTACACCCTTTTCAAAAAGAGGTAACATACCCTCTGTAATCACATCAAATGTATCTTCTACATATCCTGGCACAGATCCTAAATCCCCATAATCTATACCAGAACAATAATCAAATATACCAACATCAAGAACTGGATTATATGGCTTACAAGCAAGAGCTGACATTTCTCTTATCGATGCTGGACCAAATCTAGAACCAACCCTAAATGTGGCACATGTATCAAATGGTATACCTACAATAGCAAAATCTATATCATCTGTTGTAACTACATTTTGTAATCTCATAAATGTTTTTATCCCTGAGAACCTAGGTGATTTTAAAGAATTGACAGTTTTGTATTTAACCATAATTATTCCCCCTAATTTTGAATTATTTTATTATTCAATTTAAGCTTCAACTATACCATCTTCTCTTTCCATCTTAAGAACATATGGAACTGCAATTAATTTAGCAAATATTATGCCTATTATTCCACCTACTATTTGCCCAACAAATATTGCAATAACTAAATTTGGCTGGAAATTGACATTAAATGCTATAAAATCTCCTAAAGAATATCCTGCACAAACTAAAAATGATAGCGATATTACCTTACTTGTTGGTTTCATATCTTTAATTAATCCAAAGATTGCAATACCATTTGCCATACATGCAACTAGTCCAGCACTACCTGCGCTATCTAGTCCAGCTATTGATCCTAGTTTTTCTAGTGGCTTTCTAAAGTACTTACGGATAAGATAAACCATTGGAAATGCTCCACAAAGCATCATTGCAATACTTCCTAAAAGCTCAATAGATCTAAACATTTCCTCCTCATCTGCAAACATCGGATCAAATCCCCAACTTCCAAATACTTTAGTAAAAATACCTGTATAATGTTGTACAATAGATGATACTACTATTATTGTTAGTATGGCTGTAAGACTTTTTCCAAAATACATAAATCCTTTTATCATTCCATTAGGGAAAAACTTTAACCCTAATGCAAGTAGTAAACAAACTATAACAATAGGAATTAAATTTTGGAAAATCATTATCATGCTTAAATTTAATGTGTAATCAGGATTTCCTACTGTAGAAAGTGTTGTACGTATTGTTGGATTTGTAAAGAATGCAACCATATATGATGTAAATACTCCAAAAGGTACTGATAAAAATCCAGACATAGCTCCTAAAGCTAAGTACTTATAATCCTTTTTATCCAAAATTGAAAGTCCTATTGGGATATTAAATGCCACTGTAGATGCACACATAAATCCAACTGCTAACACTACTACTATTATTTCATTTGTTTTCCCAATTTCCATAGCTAAAGCATATGAACCGCAATCTGGTGGCATGATCATAGCCGCTGCTATTACTGGATCTGCTCCAAACACACTAAACAACTTTCCAAATACTTTCTCTACTCCAACCTTTAAGTACGGAACAGATACCATAAGACCTACTATCGGTATAAACATCGTTGCCATAGTATGTAAGCCTTCATCAAATGATTGAGCTAGCTCTGATTCTTCTCTAAAAATCTTTGCTAATCCCCCAGCCACGCAACAGGCCATGATAATATACAGTATTGCGTTTCCTAAAAATTCCATACAATATGCCCCCTATGTACTAAAGCATCTATTAGCTCTATATTATTCAATTTTTATTTAGTATTTCTTATACTAATGCTTCTTCCGTTTCTGCACATTTAGGATCATTTACTATATCTAAATAACGATCAAAGTTTTCATCTTTCATAAATTCTATACAATCAACTGCACGAGTTCTTCCATATTCCCAATAGAAGTCATGATCTTTACCATATGTTATTTGAACTAATGACCATAAAGACCAATGTGCGTTAACTAAAAACTTACTTGTAAGCAATCTTGCTCTTTGTTCTTCTGTTGGCTCTCCAGCAAAGTATGTTCTTACATAAAGCTCTTCTTTATCTTTTGGAAGAGGATTTTCTACACATACACATGCCATATCGTAAAATCTATCATTCATTCCTCCGTATTCCCAATCTATTACACGCATAACTTTTCCATCATACATAAAGTTTTCTGCTAGTGTATCATTGTGACATGGAACTAATTTTTGTGGATTATTTTTATAAGCAACTTCTAGTTTGTCTACTTTTTCAGCTATACTATCCCATCCATCATATCTCTTTTCAAATCCATTTTCTTTAAGTATTTGCATATATTCTTTCATCTTAGCTATTGGATTAAATATACTTTTAAACTCCATTCCACTATCATGATACTTTCTCATAACTTCCGCTGATCTCATAACTACATCTGGATTGTTTATAAAATCCTCTGGATGCATTGTTGCGGATTCTATAAATTCACAAAGTTGTGATCCTGTCTTTGGATCATAGTAGTATATTTCTGGAGCTATTCCCATACATGCCATTAAAGAAGCATTGTGTTTTTCTGCTGGACGATTTATGTATCCTGCTGTTCCTACTCCTGCCACACGCATTGCTATTTGAGTACCATCTTCAATCGTAACTTTAAAGTTTTTATTTGTAAGCCCCCCTGGCATTATTTCTATTTTACTAAGTTCTTGAGTAAATGCTGTTTTTGTTAAATTAACTAACCTAATAAAATCTGGAATTTCATACGGTTCTATTATCCCCCCAAATACTGACATATTTGCTCTTATTTTCTCATTCTTCATAAAAATATCCCCCTAATATGATAAGTTTTTAATTAAAACTATTTCCTATTGAAAACTTTTTCCCTTTGGTTATAATTTTATACCTTTGTGCAACACAAAGGTCAACAGAATATTTCCAATACTTTATTTTAAAAAAATAATTTTAACTTATATTTTCTACTATCCTAATATATATGTTTTAATTAAAATACTTCATTAAGAAGTAAAGTTATTATTTTGTATTGTTCAAAAATACAATAAATAATAAAATTATTT
>CALFLM010000054.1 GCA_937880075.1 uncultured Romboutsia sp.
ATATAGTTATGCATAATTTGAATTGGCACAACATATTGTATATAATTTTTTTAACGCGACAAACCCCTTTATTGATATCTATTTAGATTTATTGTTAAACACCTTGACACCGAATTTTTCTACTATTTCACTAGCTTTAGCAATATCTTCGCTAGTAGCATCTTCAATATTTTTTAATTCATAATCTAATCCCATACTTTCCCATTTATGAATACCTATAGAGTGATATGGTAATAATTCAAATCTTTCTACATTATTAAGTTTAGATACAAATTCACCTAAAGCTTCTAAGTTTTCTTTAGTATCTGTTATACCTGGAACTAATACGTGTCTTATCCAAACCGGTATATTTCTTTCATCTAAATGCTTAGCTAACTTAAGTGATTTTTCAACTCCAACACCAGTTAACTCTTTAGATTCTTCTTCTAACATATGCTTTAAATCAAGTAATACAAGATCAGTATTATCTAATATAGGATCTATAACATCAATATTTACAAATCCAGATGTATCTAGACAAGTGTGTATTTTATTTTCTTTAGCCTTAACAAATAGTTCATTTAAAAACTCAGGTTGTAAAGTTGCTTCACCACCAGATACAGTTATTCCGCCGCCTGAAGCATTCATATATGATTTGTATTTTGAAGCTTGAGCGATTATTTCATCTGTTGTATATTCTTTTCCTGACTTTATATCCCATGTATCTCTATTGTGACAATATTTACATCTTAATGGGCATCCTTGCATAAATAATATAAATCTTATTCCTGGACCATCTACTGTTCCAAATGTCTCTATTGAATGAACTCTTCCTTTTACCATAATAGTCACCTCTAAGTTGATTTTAATTAAATTTATTCGAATATAATTTAATATACTGTATACAAAACAATATAATTAAATTATAAGATATTACTAACTTTAAGTCTATATAAATTAGTAACTAATTGTTTTATTTTTGTATTATAATAATACTCCGAATAAGAAGAATAAACTTTACATAATAAATTTTATAAAAATATATTGATAATGTCATAAGTAGTGAAGTGTAGGAAAAATATAAAATAACAAAGGATAAATACATCATATATGGACATCATAAGATTATGAAAATAAAAAGGAGAGTGTAAGTTTATGAGACTTACACTCTGAAAAATAATATACTTTGATTGATTGTAAACTTGAAAACTCTGATGTAAGAATTTAAGTTTATGAATTATTTAGAGGTTATAATTAAGCCATTTTTCCGTGGAATGTTCTGTTTATAACGTCTAATTGTTGTTCTTTAGTTAATTTTATAAAGTTAACAGCATATCCTGAAACTCTTATAGTTAATTGAGGATATTTTTCTGGATGTTCCATAGCATCTTCTAGAGTAGCTCTATCAAATACGTTAACGTTTAAGTGATGAGCTCCATCTGTGAAGTATCCATCCATCATACAAGAAAGATTTCTAACTCTTTCATTCATATCTTTTCCTAAAGCACCAGGTACTATAGAGAAAGTATTAGATATACCATCTTGAGAATGCTCATATGGTAATTTAGCAACAGATGATAATGAAGCTAAAGCACCACTATTATCTCTTCCGTGCATTGGGTTTGCTCCTGGAGCGAATGGAGCACCAGCTCTTCTACCACATGGAGTGTTACCAGTTTTCTTACCGTAAACAACGTTTGAAGTTATTGTTAATACTGATTGAGTATGAACTGAATTTCTATAAGTTTTATTCTTTCTTATTTTGTTCATCATAGACTCAACTAAGTATATAGCTATATCATCAACTCTATCATCGTTGTTTCCGTATTTTGGATAATCTCCTTCTATTTCGAAGTCTACAGCTACACCAGCTTCGTTTCTTATAGTTTTAACTTTAGCATATTTTATAGCAGATAATGAGTCAGCAGCAACTGATAAACCAGCTATACCACAAGCCATAGTTCTGAATATATCTCTATCATGTAAAGCCATTTCTAATGCTTCATAAGAGTACTTATCATGCATGTAGTGGATTACATTTAATGTATTTACATATAAGTTTGCTAACCAATCAGTGAATGGTTCAAATCTTTCCATTACTTTATCGTAATCTAAGTATTCATCCATTATTGGTTCGAATCTTGGTCCTACTTGAGCACCTGATTTTTCATCAACACCACCGTTTATAGCGTATAATAAAGTTTTAGCTAAGTTAACTCTAGCTCCGAAGAATTGCATTTGCTTACCAACTCTCATTGCAGATACACAACAAGCTATTGCATAGTCATCTCCCCAGTAAGGTCTCATTAAATCATCGTTTTCATATTGAACTGAACTTGTATCTATAGATACTTTAGAACAGAAATCTTTGAATCCTTGTGGGAAATCTTTTGACCAAAGTACTGTTAAGTTTGGTTCTGGAGAAGGTCCTATAGTGTAAAGAGTATTTAAAACTCTGAATGAAGTTTTAGTTACTAATGTTCTACCATCGATACCTTGACCACCTATTGACTCAGTTACCCAAGTTGGGTCTCCAGAGAATAATTCATTGTAATCAGGAGTTCTTAAGAATTTAACCATTCTTAATTTCATAACGAAGTGGTCCATTAATTCTTGAACTTCTTCTTCAGTTATAGTTCCAGCTTTTAAATCTCTTTCGAAGTATATATCTAAGAAAGTAGAAGTTCTACCTATTGACATAGCAGCACCATTTTGATCTTTTATAGCTGCTAAGTAAGCAAAGTATAACCATTGTATAGCTTCTCTTGAGTTAGTAGCAGGACCTGATATATCAAATCCATAAGACTCAGCCATTCTCTTTAATGCTTGTAAAGCTTTTATTTGATCAGATATTTCTTCTCTTAATCTTATTACATCTTCGTCCATGCAAGAAACTTCTAAAGAAAGTTTTTGCTCGTTTTTATCTTCTATTAATCTATCAACACCGTATAAAGCAACTCTTCTGTAGTCACCTATTATTCTTCCTCTTCCGTAAGCATCTGGAAGACCAGTTATTATACCAGATTTTCTAGCAGCTCTCATTTCAGTAGTATAAGCATCGAAAACACCTTGGTTGTGAGTTTTTCTGTACTTAGTGAATATTTCACTTACTTCTGGATCACATTTGAATCCGTAAGCTTCACAAGCGCTTTCAACCATTCTTATACCACCTTCTGGCATTATAGCTCTTTTTAAAGGTGCATCAGTTTGTAAACCTACAACAGTTTCCTTATCTTTGTTTATATATCCAGGTGCATAAGCATCTATAGCTGATACTGTTTTAGTATCAACATCAAGAGTACCACCGTTTTCTCTTTCTTTTTTGAATAATTCCATTACCTCTTCCCATAATTGCTTAGTGTTTTCAGTAGCACCAGCTAAGAAAGAGTCATCTCCTTCATATGGAGTGTAGTTTGCTTGGATGAACCCTCTAACATCTATTTCCTTAGTCCATCTACCTTCTTTAAATCCTTGCCATGCATTCATTTGAATAGCCTCCTTAGTTAAGGTTTTAAAATTTTTTTATTTGTTGTTTATATAAATCTAGCTAGATAATTTTAACAATATAATAATAACATATGAGTCGTATTTTGTATACATAAAAAATATATAGAATATTGTCTTACAATGATTAAATTCATTAAATGTTCTTATATAAAAATACGTGCCAAAGTATTATATATTTTAACTTATAATTATAAAATTATTTTTAATGTGTGGAAAAGAAATTGCATATATATTTATCTACTGAATACTTATTAATAAGGGGGTGATTGTATATGTTTATTACAATAATATTATTTTTAATTGGATTTGTATTGATTACAAAAGGAGCTGATATTTTTATAAATTGTACAGTAGATATAGGAAAGAAAACAAAGATATCAGAAATTATATTAGGAGCTACTATAGTAAGTTTTGCTACTACACTACCTGAACTTACAGTATCCTTATTTGCATCTTTAGATGGGCATACTACAATGAGTTTAGGTAATGCAGTAGGATCAATTATTTGTAACACAGGATTAGTTCTAGGGCTAGTAGCGTTTATAAGTCCTTTTAGCGTTGATAAGAATATGTTTTTTTCTAAATCTATATTGCTATTAATATGTGTGGTATTGTTGCTTTTATTAGGAATAGATAAGAGAATAACAAAAATAGACTCAATACCACTTTTAGTTATGCTTTTGATATATATGTATTCAAATTATAAAAGTGTAGTTAAAAAGGGGAGCAGAGCTAGAGGAAATAATACATCTAAAGTTAAAGAAGATAAGCATATAGGAGAATGGGCAAAGATAGTTTCACTATTTGCTTTAGGTCTAATTATGATGGTGATAGGATCTAGGTTATTAGTAGATAATGGTGTAATAATAGCTGAGTGGATTGGAGTGCCACAAGGAGTTATAAGTCTTACAGTTATAGCGCTTGGAACATCTTTACCAGAATTAGTATCATCATTAACAGCAATAAAGAAAAAACATCATGCAATATCTGTTGGAAATATTTTAGGGGCAAATATATTAAATATAGTATCTGTTATAGGAATATCTTCTATACCAAACGATATACCTATATTATCTCAAAATATTAATATAGATTTTCCATTTATGATACTTTTACTACTTACATTAATATTACCAACTATAAAAAATAATAAGTTATATAGATTTCAAGGGTTAATAATGCTTGTTATTTATTTTATTTATATAGGAACTTTATATATTATGTACATATAGGTAATAAATATATTTTATATCATATTGAATATTATACATATGTGAAGGAGAAAATATTAATTGCATATTATCTAAAATAAATATATAATGGATAGGTTAGATAAACTGATAACGGAAAGGAAGCAACATATGAATATAATAAAATTTGAAGATTTACCAATAAGTGATAATATAAAAAGAGCTGTAATAGAAATGGGATTTGAAGAACCATCTCCGATACAATCACAGTCTATACCTGTGATTTTATCGGGTAAGGATGTTATCGGACAAGCTCAAACAGGGACGGGAAAAACAGCAGCATTCAGTATACCATTATTAGAAATGATTAATCCTGAAGAAAAAAATTTACAAGCAGTAGTGCTTTGCCCGACTAGAGAACTTGCAATACAAGTTTCAACTGAAATAAGAAAAATAGGTAAATACATGCACGGAATAAAAAGTTTACCTGTATACGGTGGACAACCAATAGAAAGACAAATAAAGGCATTAAAGGCTGGAGTTCAAATAGTAATAGGTACTCCAGGACGTGTTATAGATCATATAAACCGTAAAACATTAAAAATGGATAATGTAAAAATGGTTATATTAGATGAAGCTGATGAAATGCTAGATATGGGATTTAGAGAAGATATAGAGACTATATTAAGTAAAACACCAGAAGAAAGACAAACTACTTTCTTCTCAGCGACTATGCCAAAAGGTATATTAGAGTTAACTAAAAAATATCAAAAAGATCCAGAGCATATAAAAGTTGTTAGAAAAGAACTTACAGTTCCTAATATAAAGCAATATTATATAGAAACAAGATCAGCTAACAAATTAGAGGTATTAAGCAGATTAATAGATGTATACAATCCTAAGCTATCTGTAGTTTTCTGTAACACTAAAAAAGGTGCAGATGAATTAGTTAGCGATTTACAAGCTAGAGGATACTTTGCAGATGCATTACATGGTGACTTAAAGCAAACTCAAAGAGATATAGTAATGGATAAATTTAGAAATGGAACAATAGATATATTAGTAGCCACAGATGTTGCTGCTAGAGGTATAGATGTTGATGATGTCGAGGCTGTATTTAACTATGATTTACCTCAAGATGAAGAGTATTATGTACACAGAATAGGTAGAACTGGTAGAGCAGGTAGAAATGGTATATCATTCTCATTTGTATTTGGAAAAGAAATGAGAAAAATGAGAGATATAGAAAGATATACTAAAACAAAGTTAGTTAAGCACGATATACCATCAGTTGCTGATGTTGAAGAAAAGAAAGTAAGTACATTCTTCAATCAAGTTAAAGAAGTTGTAGAAGCAGGTCATTTAACTAAGCAAATACAATGGTTAGAAAACTTCTGTTCAGAATCAGAAGCTGAGTATGGTGTAGTGGATATAGCAGCGGCTCTTTTAAAGATAGCCTTAGGAGATGAGGAAAAACAAGAAATAGTTGAAGAGCCATCAAGATCTCGTAAAGAAGGTCGTTCTAAGTCAAAAGATACTGGAGCTAGTGAAGGTATGATAAGACTATTTATAAACGTTGGTAGAAACCAAAGAGTTCAAGCTAAGGATATATTAGGAGCTATAGCTGGAGAAGCTGGAATACCTGGTAAATTAGTTGGAACAATAGATATATATGATAAATATACTTTCGTTGAAGTTCCTAAGCAAAATGCTAAAAAGGTATTAGAAAAAATGAAAAATATAAAGATAAAAGGAAATAAGATAAATATAGAAAGAGCTAACAGAAGAAGAAAGTAATTAATTAGAAGTGCCTATTTTGGTGCTTCTTTTATTTTGTAAAAATCTAATTAAATAGCGACAAATTTATTATTATATATAAGCTATTATATGCTATTTATGCTAAATGGTATAAAATATATAGGAATCTAAACTATTTATTAGTCAAAAAATATATTACATAGGAATTCAAGTAACATATAATTAAACCTTTGTAGACATAATAAAACAAAAGTAGTTAAATTTCGTTGAAGGAGAAGAGTTAATTCTATAGAATTCATAATACGTTAATACTTTTACAAAAGATAAGGGGGAATACTAATGATAAGATGTTCTTTAGAAGAAAAAAATTTAGTCATAGAATTTTTGACTAGTGAATTGGATCATCATATAACTAATGAAGTTAGAGATGAGATAGATATAATATTAGATTCTAAATCAATAAAGAATATAGTATTTGATTTTAAAAATATTAGATTTATGGATTCATCTGGTATAGGTGTAATTATAGGTAGATACAAAAAAATTTCCAGTGAAGGTGGAAAAGTGTCAGTAGTAAATGTAAATGACAGAGTTAAAAAAATATTCAATTTATCAGGTATGAACAAAATAATTAACATTTACGATACATGTGAAGAAGTAGCAAGTTCTTTGTAAGGGGGAATATATTATGAATAATATTATGGAAGTAAAATTTTCTGCCAAGTCTGAAAATGAAAGCCTAGCAAGAGTTATAGTTGCATCTTTTGCTGCTAAATTAGACCCGACATTAGATGAACTAGCAGATATAAAAACTGCTGTATCAGAGGCTGTTACAAATTCTATTATACATGGGTATGATGAGGATGATTCAAAGTTTGTATATTTAAGATGTGAAATAAATGAAACTACTATAAAAGTAGTAATAGAAGATAGAGGACATGGTATAGAAGATATTTCAATGGCTATGCAACCACTTTATACATCAAAACCAGAACTTGAAAGATCAGGAATGGGGTTCACTGTTATGGAAAGTTTTATGGATAATGTAACGGTAAGTTCAATAAAGGATGAAGGGACAAAAGTAGTTATGACAAAAAAAATAAACTTGCCTGAATAAAGACCAAAAAGAATAGAGGTTTTATTATGGGGATAACTGCAAAGAAACAAGAAAAAAGAACATTACTTAGCCATGAAGAAACGCTTGATTTGATATATAAAGTTCAACATACAGGTGATGAAGAGGCTAAAGAAATATTAATAGAAAACAATTTAGGTTTAGTTAGAAGCGTTGTATCAAAATTCTTAAACATAGGTTATGATAGAGACGATTTATTCCAATTAGGATCTATAGGATTAATTAAAGCTATATATAAATTTGATCCAAGGTTTAATGTTAAATTCTCTACATATGCAGTTCCTATGATTTTAGGTGAAATAAAAAGGTATTTAAGAGATGATGGTATGGTAAAAGTATCTAGGTCTCTAAAGCAAATCGCAATAAAAGCAAAAACAACAAGTGAAATTTTAAGCAAAAAGCTAGGAAGAGAACCAAGTATAGAAGAATTAGCAAAAGAATTAGATGTAGAAAAAGAAGAATTAGTAATGGCGATGGAATCTAATTTTTCTGTTGAATATTTACATGGTGTAATTCATGAAGAAGAAGGAGCTCCAATATGCCTTATAGATAAGATAAGTCAAAAAGGGGAAAGTGAAGAAGAAAAAGTTGTAGAAAATATCTTACTTAAAGAAGTACTTGGAAAACTAGAAAAAAGAGAAAGACAGATAATAATGTTAAGATATTTTGAAGATAGAACTCAAAGTGAGATTGGAGAATTATTAAATATATCTCAAGTTCAAGTTTCTAGAATAGAGAAAAAGGTATTGTCCAAGTTAAAATCATATATTAGTTAGTTAAAATAAATCCTTAATTTAAGTTTAGATTAAGGGTTTATTTTTTTTTATTTAAGAAATAATAAATAAAAGGGAGGTTTTATATGGAAGACATTTACTTAATACCCATAATGTTAAGACCATTTAACTTTACTACACAAAATATTTACTTAAAAGATATTTATTGTATATACCCAAAAGAGTATGAAGAAAAAATCGGAAATATATGTATAAGAACTTATGATGAAAAAGATTCAAACTATGATGTTATACATATAGGTGAAGTAATTGATAAAGTAAAGAAGAAGCTATCTACAGCACATATAACATTTTTAAAAACTGATGATATAGTAATATTTTTCGATGATAATAAAAAAGATAGAACTAAATATCTAAGGGTTTTATTAGTATCTATAGTAGTTCTTATGGGGTCTATAATGGGAATAATGAACTTTCATGCAGATGTAAATATGATACATTCTCAAAGCACTATGGTAAATGCATTAACTAAAAATCCTAAAACGTATTTACCATATTTTCAAATACCATATTCTATTGGTATAGGAGTAGGGGTTGCTCTTTTTTTTAATAAATTTATTCCTACATATGCAAAAAATGAACCTAGCCCTTTAGACTTAAAAATGAAATCTTTAAACAAAGAAATTGAAAATGAGTTAAGGAAGATGAAGTAAAGAGGTTTAAACATGAAATTATTTTTAATTATCTTTGGATTATCATCAGGAATAATTGTTGGTTCTGGAGTAATTGCACTATTAATACTAGTTGGAATAATACCTCGAATGGCACAGATAAGTAATACAAGGTCATTTATAAACTTTTATGAAAAAATACTAGTTATAGGTACTTTTTTGGGAGCTTTAATATCTATTCAAAATATACGTATATCAATAGGTAAATTTGGTGTTTTAGTATTTGGATTAGCATATGGTATATTCGTAGGCTTTTTAAGCTCAGGATTAGCTGAAATATTAGATTATATACCGATAGTATCTAGGAGATTAAAAATACCAACTCTATACTTAAAATATATAATAATATCTTTGTTAATAGGGAAAGTTATGGGTTCTTTTATAGGATGGAAAATAATACAAGGAGGGTAAAAACTTGGGTAAAGATTATAAAAAATATGTAGATGAAATTAGCCCTAAGCCAACGTATTTAAAAAACTATACATTAGCATTTATAGTTGGTGGAATCATTTGTGTAATAGGACAAATAATAAATGATTTATATTCAAAAGTTGGCAATTTAGATAAGATACCAGCATCAACAGCAACTTCTATAACACTAATATTTATAGGTTCTTTTTTAACTGGTCTAGGGGTATATGACTTAATAGGTAAGAGAGCAGGAGCTGGATCAATAATACCTATAACTGGATTTGCTAACTCTATAGTATCTCCAGCAATGGAGTATAAAAGAGAAGGGTTTGTTTTAGGTGTTGGAGCTAATTTATTTAAAATTGCAGGACCAGTATTAGTATATGGAATAGGATCATCTATTATATGTGGATTTTTCTATTATATTTTTACTCTTGTAAAATAAGGAGATGAAAATATGGCGAATAAGAGAGTAGGAAAAAGAACTGTAAAGTTACAAAATAACCCAACTATAATATCGGCAGCATCTGTAGTAGGTCCTAAGGAAGGACAAGGACCTTTGAAAGATTATTTCAATCTTATCTTACAAGATGATTTATATGGGGAAAAATCATGGGAGTTAGCTGAAAGTAAAATGGTTCAAACTGCCATGCAAATGGCAGTACAAAAAGCAGATAAAAAACTAGAGGATGTAAACTATCTTTTAGGTGGTGATCTAATAAATCAAATACTCCCAGCATCATTTGCTGCAAGAGAACTTGAGATACCTTTTTTTGGTATATATGGAGCTTGTTCAACTATGGCAGAAGGAATGTGTTTGAGTGCAATGCTTATTGATGGAGGATTTGCAGATTTAATATTATCAGGAACTTCAAGTCATTACTGTACAGCAGAGAGACAATTTAGGTTTCCACTAGAACTAGGAAATCAAAAACCAATGACAGCTCAATGGACCGTAACAGGAGCAGGTTCAGTATTGATAGCCCCAAATGAAAAAGGGCCAAAAGTAAGATATATAACTGTTGGAAAAGTAATAGATGAAGGTATTGATGATGGAAATAATATGGGTGCAGCTATGGCACCAGCAGCTATAGATACAATATATTCTTATTTTAATGATACAAAGGATGATCCAAATAGTTTTGATATGATAGCAACTGGAGATTTAGGAACATTAGGAAAACAAATAACAGAAGACTTCTTAAAGAAAAAAGGTATTGATATATCAAATGTATATACTGATTGTGGTATAGAAATGTTTAATTTAGAAGAACAAGATGTACATTGTGGTGGTAGTGGATGTGGTTGTTCAGCAACTGTATTTGCAGGATATATTTATCAAAAATTATTAAACAAAGAGTTTAATAAGGTAATGTTAGTATCTACAGGTGCATTATTATCTCCAACTAGTACACTACAAAAACAAACAATACCATGTGTTGCACATGCAGTAGTTATTGAAAATGATTAGGGGTGAATTAAAGTGCTATTAGATTATATAAAGGTATTTTTTGTAGGAGGAATTATTTGTTTAATTGCACAAATAATGATGGATTACTTTAAAATGCAAACACCTTATGTAATGGTTACTTATGTTACAAGTGGTGTAATTTTAACCTTCTTAGGCATTTATGAACATATTGTTAATTTTGGAAGTTCAGGTGCAACTGTACCTATAATAGGATTTGGATATTTATTAGCCAATGGAGTAAAAACAGCAATAGTTAAAGATGGACTATTAGGTGTTTTTACAGGCGGAGCAGTAGCTGGTGCTGGAGGTATAGCTGCTGCTATATTCTTTGGATATATTATGGCAGTTGTATTTACTCCAAAGGCGAAACCTTGATGAAAGATTTTAAATAATAAAAAATGGGCAATCTTAAAATATAGATTGCCCATTTTTATGTTTAATTTTACTGAGCGGGAACTTCCGTAGCAGGCGGAGTTACCGGAGTAGTCGGAGCTTCCGTAGCAGGTGGAGTTACCGGAGTAGTCGGATTTTCCGTAGCAGGCGGAGTTTCTGGAGTAGTCGGAGTTTCCGTAGTAGGCGGAGTTTCCGGTGTAGTTGGGGTTTCTGGTGTTGTGTTTTCTGTTTGAGAATTGTTATCCTCAGTTTTAGATGGTTTAGTTGATTGAGAAGTATATCTACTTGGTCCTGTACCTTTTATAAAAGCAGCATTAGAACCAGAAGAAGATCTTCCACCATCTATTAAGTTTATTTTTGCAAAGTATATATTTTTAGGTACTTTGAAATCAGTTTTAGTTAAATTTTTGTGTATTTTATTCATTACTGTAGACCATAACTTCGCTGCAGATCCACTACCACCAGAAACACTTTTTCTAGAAATTGGATTACCATTTGGATCTTTTCTACCAGCATCATCACCAATATAAGTGGCACCAACATAGTAAGGAGTATATCCTACAAACCATGCATCTAAAGATTTATTAGTTGTACCTGTTTTACCAGCAACTGGCATACCATTTGATAATGCGGCTCTTCCTCCAGTACCCTCTGTAACAACTGCTTGTAGCATATCAGTTAATACATAAGCTACTTCAGAATCTATAGTTTTATGTTCTTCTGGTGTATTTTTCACTATAAGTTGACCATCATAACTAGATATTGTAGTAAATATTGTTGGTTCAATATAAGTACCTCCATTAGCTAAAGTACCATAAGCTGCAGCCATTTCAAGTGGAGAAACACCTTGAGACATACCTCCAAGAGTTAAAGATGAAAATGATCTATCTTTTGAATCTGATTGCAGAGTTGTTATACCAAAGTCTCTTAGATAGTCAATCATTATGTCAACACACTCTTCATAAGTACTTCCTAACATTTCCGCAGTTTTAGCAGCAATTGTATTAGAAGAATATGCTAAAGCTTTACGCAAGCTCATAGAACCATAACCACTTGTAGTAGTATTAGGATTCCATCTATTATTATCTTTAAACTTATATCCACCCCTAGCATCACTTACAGCTGTAGATTGAGTTATTTTTAAAGTATCTATAGCTGGAGTATAAACTGATAGCGGTTTTATAGTAGAACCAGGTTGTTGAGGTGTAGTTGCTCTGTTTAAGGTTTTTCTTCCTGTAATGTGTCTACCACCTACTAAAGCTTTTATTTGTCCCGTTCTATAATCTAAAATGACCATAGAAGATTGAGGTTGATGTGATCCATCAGAATCAACTCTACTATTAGGGAAGTTATTATCATTTTCATATTCTTTTTCTAAAGTTTCTTGCATAGTTGGATCAATTGTAGTGTCTATTCTTAATCCACCATTGTAGAACATATTATAAGCTTCATCTTTTGTATTTCCTTGTTCAACTAAAGCATCTATTACACCATATTCTATAAGGTCTTCAACTGAAGAAGCTACTTTATCCGCAGCTTTAGGAAGTTTTATATTTATAGGCTCAGCTATTGCTTCATTATATTCTGATTGTGAAATATATTTAAGTTCTAGCATTTTTCCTAAAACAATGTTTCTTCTTTCTATTGACTTTGGATTACTAACAGCTTTTCTTACAACCATAGATCCAGACTTTAATTGTTTATATGTATCTTGACTAGGTATTAATCCCCATTTATTTAATTTATCAATCATATCAAGTTCAACTTGCGTAGGATCATCAAGATCATCATCAGTAGTGTTTATAAAGTATAAAAGTCTATCTTCTACATCGCTTTTTTCTTCTGTTCCATCAAGTTTTGAACTTACATAAGCAGCATATCTTGATGGATTTTTTGTAGCTCCTGCAAGTAGTGCACATTCTGCAAGCGTAAGCTCTTTTGCATTTTTGCTAAAGTATCCATTTGCTCCAGCTTGTACTCCTGCAAGACCTCTACCTACGAAGAAGTTGTTTAAGTAAGCCTCAAGAATTTGATTCTTAGTTAAAGTTTTACTCATTTCATAAGCATAATATATATCTTTTATTTTACGAGTTAAAGTTTGCTTATCCGTAGTTATTAACATTTTTGAGACCTGCATAGGTATTGTACTACCACCTTGTTTATTACCCGTCAAAGTCTTGACAACAGATCTTAATAAACCTTTTATGTCTACACCATTGTGTTCATAAAATCTTTCGTCCTCAATTGAAACAACTGCATTTATTATATCTTTTGGCATCTGATCTATTTTAATAGGATCTTTTTTATTTACACTAGGAGCATTAGATAATAATTCTCCATTAGCGTATCTAATTTCAGTTGTTTGGTAAGTCTTTTCATCTAAGAGAGCTTTAGTAACTGGTTGTACATCTCTTAAAGATGCAAATACTAAACCTGTTCCTGCTGCAGACAAGGATACTAACATTACTAAAAGTACTATTCCTGTTACTCTAAGTGCTTTAAATTTATCTTTCTTTTTAGAAGATCTCTTTTTAGAAGACTTAGTCTTAGGAGAATTAGAGTTAGTACTTTTAGAAGTAGTGCTCTTATTAGCAGAAGAACTTACTTTTTTTCTTCTTATTTTATTGCTATTTCCATTGTTATCATTACTCATTAAGCTTAACCTCCTTACCTAATGCAATATTATACCACATATACTCATTATTTTCTAATTAATACATAAAATTGAATTTATGCAACTTTATATAGCTACCCTAAATTTATAGTATTAATTATTTTTTACTTATATACTAAAAATATGTGGAAGATGTATATAAATATATAATATTTAAAAATAATAAAATACTATATGGCATTTTAACATAAAATAATAAGGGGGATTATTTTGGGAAAAAGATTAATAGATTCCAAATTAGGAGATTTTAAAAGAATTATAGTTACATTTATAATGATATTTATAGTGTCTGTATTTATAGGCAGTTTTATATATGTTGATAATAGTCTTAGACCAACTATTACAGTACTTGCTGAAACCAAAGCTATAGAGCTTGCCAATAGATCTATAAATAAAGCAGTTGGAGAAATAGTCAAAGATAAAATAGATTACTCTGACTTAATATATACAAAGTTAGATTCTCAAGGTAAAATATCTATGATACAATCAAATGCTATTTTAATGAATAAAATAGCATCAGATGTTGCACTTGAGATACAGAATGAGTTAAAGCAAGTCAAATCTACGACTGCATACATACCAATAGGAACAGCTTTAAAAAGTCCTATACTAGCTAAGTATGGACCTCAGCTAAAAGTATCAATAGAACCTATAGGAACTGTATATGTTGATTTTAAAACTAGTTTTGAATCAGCTGGTATAAATCAAACTAGACATAGAATTTACTTAGAAGCTAAAACGCAAGTAAAAGTAGTTATACCTCTTACAACATCGACAAAAGAAGTGAAAGCACAAATTCCAATATGTGAAACTATAATAGTTGGAGATGTACCACAAAGTTATGTTAATGTGCCTGAAGAAATTGTACCTAACATATTACAGAAATAATATATTAAAGGGGTTGTCGCATTAAGAGTAAATAATACAATATATAGTTATGCATAATTTGAATTAGCACAACATATTGTATATAATTTTTTTAGTGCGACAGCCCCTTTTGTTAATTTTCTTATTTTTCAATCATCCATTTAATAAAAACGCCATATCCAGTAGTTGGATCATTTTCTACTGCGTGTGAAATAGCACCTATAATTTTATCGCCTTGAATTATAGGAGTACCGCTCATACCCTGAACTATTCCTCCTGTAAGTTGTAAAAGCTCTTTATCAGTTATGTGTATTTTAAAAGTTTTAGATTTTGGTGTTTTTTGATTTTCAATATTTAAAATTTCAATATCAAACTTTTTGCAACCATCATTGTTAGTTTGTAAAATTATTTGAGCATTTCCAGTTTTAACTTCATCTAATGAAGCTACTTTATATTTTTCATAATTAGATGTATCAAATTTTACTATATCTCCTTTTATACCGAAATCTGTATTATCTGTAAATTTACCTATATAGTCTTTTGGTTTAGCACTAATACAACCAACATTTCCTCTATATGATTTTTCTATATTTAAGTTAGTAGTGGTTGAAATATATCCATCTTTTATTCCAATTTTTCTTGAGCTTCCTAAACTTATTGGGTGAGCTACAGCACCAAATTTACCATTACTAGGATCTATATATGTTAAAGTTGCAAATCCAGATATATTATCAGTAGAATTTATTTCTTCTAATTTATTTTTTATAGTTTTTATCTTTATAATATGATTATTTCTTTTTAATGTAATATCAATAACATTTGTATTATTTGGTAAGTTATTTAATGTATTTGAAAAATCAATATAATTTTTAATAGTATTATTATTTATACTTATTATCTCGTCACCTAAATTAAAAGGTGAATCTTTTATAGAACTTCGAACAATTACATTTTCTAATTGAGCTTCTATATGAAGTATATTACCTACAGGAATTAAAAAATCACCTTCAACTTTTGTAATTGATGTTGCATAAATTAAATTATTTGAGAAAAAATATAGTAAAAATAATAAACAAACAATTAATGAAAATTTTGTATTAACAATTTTTTTACTTTTATTTTTAAAAAACATAAAACACCATCCTTTCGTCAAGTATCTAATAAGTCATATTTTTCGTAACATGTTTAATAAGTCGTGGTGCTTTTCTTTGATATTATGTTTTGCATTAATAATATTTTGATGCTTGGAAAACAGATGAAGTATAACCGGAGATTACAAAAATAATAAATAAGTCAGAAAATTAGAAATTATATCATAAAAAAACTGAATTAAAAATTAATTAATTTTAATTTAGTTAATTATATACCGAATTATATTGATAAAATATAGGAAAAATAAAATTTAAAAATGAATATAGGAAGAGAATGTAATATAAAACAAAAAAACACTTAATAAAATTAAAATTAATCAAGTGTTTTTTTTCGTTTTATTCTTTTTTTAACGATTTTTTTCTTGTAGGGATTCTTTTTGCATACTGTCTTATTTGTTTTGCTTCTAGTCATAGCAACATCTGGGGTTGGAGCTATAAATGACTCATCAGTTTCAGAAGATGAGCAGTCGCTAACGGCTTCTATTAAAGCTAGCTCATCAGATAAAACAGCAAAAAAGGTAGCCAATATACCTATATCATCAGAACTAAGCTCCTCACCCAATGCAACAGCCAATGTAGATGCTAAAATTATATAATCTAATGAGCTAAAAGCACATAGCTTAGAACTAGATGAATTCTGATTTCTACTAATATTTTTTGAGATTACCTTTTTCATAAAACCTCCTAAAAATAATATATAAAATATATATGCTTGTATTCAAAAAATAAAAACTATAATAGATTCTAAATTTTGTTTACTATTTATAAAAAGTATAAGTAATGGAGATAATATTTTATGAATCAGACTTAAAATTTATTAACAAGAAGGGAAGGAGCATATGAAAAAATATAGAGCATTAGTAGGTATTATAATAGCAGTATCTATAGTAATTATAGGAACTTCAGATCCAGTTAAAAATCTTTATAAGGCTAGCGATTTAATTAGTAAAGGTATAACAGTAGATGATAAAAAAGAAGATAATGAAAGCAAAAAAGAAGCAAAAGAAGATATACTAATATGTATTGACCCAGGACATCAAGAAAAAGGAGATAGTAATTCAGAACCTATAGCACCTGATTCTTATGTTAAAAAGGCTAGAGTATCTTCTGGAGCTACAGGAGTAGCTACTAAAAAGCCAGAATATATATTAAATTTAGAAGCATCTACAGTTTTAAAACATATATTAGAAGGTAAAGGATATAAAGTAATAATGACTAGAGAAAGTCATGATGTTAATATAAGTAACTCCGAAAGAGCTATACTTGCAAATAATAATAAAGCAGATATGGTAATAAGAGTGCATGCAGATAGTTTAAACGATTCAGGAAAAACAGGTGCATCTATTTTGATACCAGCTAAAGAAAGTAAATATACAACTGCTATATATGAAGATAGCCAAAATTGTGCAAATCTAATTAGCGATAAGATGAAGGAAGCGGGAATAAAAGTCAATGGCGTATTTGAAAGGGGAGATTTGACAGGTTTTAACTGGTCAAAAGTTCCAGTAGTTTTAGTTGAAATGGGATTTTTAAGTAATTACACTGAAGATCAAATGATGTCAAACCCAGAATATCAAACAAAGTTAATGCAAGCTATATCTGATGGACTAGATGAATATTTTGCAAATAAATAAAATATATAGGTGATGTCAATGAAAAGTAAGCTAGAAAGTGCCTATGCAAAAGCATTAACTGGTACATTTAAGGCGATAAGTCCTATTAAAAGAACAATTAAAAAAACTGAATGTGAAGTACATTTATATATACAAGAAAATGCTTTAGAAATTTTAAATTATAATGGTTATAATGATGTATATAAATTATTTAAAAAGTATGAATCTAAGATAAATGAAGGATTGGTATGGGCAGATCAAGATTTTAAGTGTTATCACCATTTTTATAACCCAAAAGAAGAAAAAGGTATGTATGGATATGATGATAATGCACTTACTGTAGCTAGAGGTTATTACTTAAAAGCTTTAAAGTACGTTGCATTAGAAGATTATGATAAGAGTATGTTTTATTTTGGGGCTACGTGTCATATAATTCAAGATTTAACAATACCACAACATGCTAAGGGAAAATTATTTGATAATCATAGACAATTTGAATTGTATATTAAAGATAACTATACTAAAATAAATAGATTTAAGTGTAGAGAAGAGCCTATAATATTAAAATCAGTTGCAGATTATGCAAATCATAATTCATTAAAAGCTCTTAAAATAGATTATATGTACAAAAATATAAATGATTTAAATACAAAGTTTTATCTAGTGGCCTTAAAAAGTCTAACCTTAGCTCAAAGAACTAGTGCAGGGTGTATGATTATGTTTTATAATGATTTACTTTATATTTAAATTAAGGAAATGTAACATATGTAGTACACTTGATTTAAGTCAAAAAAGAATATATTATAGTATAGAATATAGATAAAATTTATGAAGAGGTGTCAAGATGCTAGTAGTAGAAAATGTAAGTCATGGCTTCGGAGCTAGAACTATACTAGAAAATGTTTCATTTAGACTTAGAAAAGGTGAACATATAGCGTTAGTTGGAGCAAATGGAGAAGGGAAATCAACTTTTTTAAATATAATAACAAAAAAACTTATGCCAGATGCAGGAAATATAAAGTGGTCATCAAGAGTTAGCGTAGGTTATTTAGATCAACATACAGTTCTTGAAAAAGGAAAGACTATAAGAGATATATTAAGAGAAGCGTTTAAATCAATGTTTGATTTAGAGCAAGAAATGTTATCTATGTATGATAAGATGGGTGAAGCTAATGATGATGAAATGGCTAAACTTATGGAAGAAACATCAGAGATACAAACAATTTTAGAAAATAGCGGATTTTATATGATAGACGCTAAAATTCAAGAAATAGCAAATGGGTTAGGTCTTGGAGAAATAGGATTAGATAGAGATGTAACTGATTTAAGTGGAGGCCAAAGAACTAAAGTTCTTCTTACTAAATTATTACTAGAAAATCCTACAATATTAATACTAGATGAGCCGACTAACTATTTAGATGAAGAACATATAACTTGGTTAACAAGATATCTTCAAGAATATGAAAATAGTTTTGTATTAGTATCACATGATATACCATTTATAAATAATACTTGCAATGTAATATACCATATGGAAAATGGAGAATTAAATAGATATAAAGGAAACTATGATGAGTTTGTAAGACTTAATGAAATAAAAAAACGTCAAGAAGAACAAGCATATGATAAGCAAGTTGAAGAAAGAAAAAGGCTAGAAGATTTTATATCTAGAAATAAAGCTAGAGTTGCTACTCGTGGTATGGCTAACAGTAGACAAAAGCAATTAGATAAGATGGAGATTTTAGAAAAGCCAAAAGAGAAGATAAAGCCTACTTTTGGTTTTAAGGAAGCTAGAACTCCAAGTAGATTTGTATTTGAAACAAATGAGTTAGTTTTAGGTTATAATGAAGCTTTAACTAAGCCTTTAAACTTTATATTAGAAAGAAATCAAAAGATAGCTTTAAAAGGTATGAATGGTATAGGTAAATCAACATTATTAAAAACATTACTTGGAATAATAAAGCCATTTAATGGGGACGTAAAACACGGAGATTACTTAGAAGTTGGTTACTTTGAACAAGAGAGCTCAAGAGATAACTATAATACTCCAATGGATGAAGTATGGGCAGAATTCCCAGGGCTTACAAATTTTGAAGTTAGACAAAGTCTTGCTAAATGTGGTCTTACAAATGAACATATAACAAGTCAAATGAGAGTTTTAAGTGGAGGAGAAGCTGCTAAGGTAAGGTTATGTAAGATAATGTTAAAAGACATAAACTTACTAGTTCTAGATGAACCTACAAACCATTTAGATGTTGAGGCAAAGGATGAACTTAAAAAGGCTATAAAAGAGTTTAAGGGAACTGTACTTTTAGTATGTCATGAACCAGAATTTTATATGGATATAGTAGATGATGTATGGAATATAGAGGATTTTACAACTAAAATAGTATAATAAGATACTTTGGGGTATTGAATATATGAAAAAACTTATTAATGTAATATTTTCAGTTATTTTTAGTGTATTAATTATAAGTACAATAATAAAATTTACTGTAGGATTTAAGCAACTTTATTATTTTGATATAGATTATTTAAATATACCTGCTTTATCTGGTTTATCTAAAGAAGATATAAAAAAGAATTATGATTATATGATTGATTATAACTTAGATAAAAATAAGAAGGAATTTGAATTACCGAGTATAAAATCCTCAGAGAATGGTAGAATTCACTTTGAAGAAGTTAGAGATATATTTCAAATATTAAATAATATATTTAATATTTCCTTAGTATTTTCTATAATAGGATTATTAATAAATATACTAAATAAAAATATTGAGTTTTTGAAAACTACATCGAAAACATTAATATTAATACCTTTAATATTAATGTTGCCTATAGTTGTAAATTTTAAAGGTAGTTTTGTACTATTTCATAAAATAATGTTTAATAATGATTATTGGATATTTGATCCTAACTTAGATCCTGTAATAAATATTTTACCTGAAGAATTTTTCTTTCATGTAGGTCTTATGATTTTGTTTCTTATAATTATCGCTAGTTTAACTAATTACTTAATATATAGATTTTTAAAAAGAGAGCAGTAATCTGCTCTCTTTTTAAAAAATATACTAATCATTAATTGATGTAATCTTAACAATATCTTTAAACTTACTAATAATATAATCGTAATTATTTTTATTATGAGGTAATAAACAATTAGAACAGTCTTTTATACCTTTATCTGTATACTTAAAATTGCCACCACAGTTTTTACCTAATGCGTATAAAGGACAGTAGCAAAATAAGCAGTTAAATTCATCTGGCTTACTAGTTTTGTGGCAAGGAAAGAATTCACATTCTTTATGACTAAAAAACTTATAATTATCACTCATATTATTATCTCCTTAGTTTTACAATATTAATACAATTATACTAAATATTTACATTGATGGTATAATAAAAAAATAAAAGTATAATACTATACTAAAATATTATATAAATCTATAAACGAGGTGTTACTTATGGAAGAAAAAAGGGAAAGAGCCTTGCTTGTAGGACTTAATATAACATCTACAGCAAGAAAAACTGATGATATAGATATAAATGAATCAATGGAAGAATTAAAAGAACTAGCAAAGGCTGCAGGAGCAGAGGTAGTAGGAAGTTTAATTCAAAATAGACAATCTAGAGATTCTGCATTTTATGTAGGAAAAGGAAAGGTAGAAGAAATAAAGGCATATAGTGATTCATTAGGAGCTACAGTAGTTATTTTTAATGATGAGTTATCAGGAGCTCATATAAGAAATATAGAAGAGGTAGTAGGAATAAAAATTATAGATAGAACTACACTAATACTTGATATATTTGCTCAGCGAGCACTTAGTAAAGAAGGAAAACTTCAAGTTGAGTTAGCTCAATTAAATTATAGATTACCTAGATTATATGGAATGGGTGGTCAAATGAGTAGAACTGGAGCTGGTATAGGTACTAGAGGTCCAGGGGAACAAAAGCTTGAAATAGATAAAAGAAATATACTTAATAAAGCAGCTGATATAAGACGTGAACTTAGAGAAGTTAAAAAAATAAGAGAGACTCAAAGAGTTCAACGTCTAAAATCTAGTATCCCTATAGTAGCACTTGTTGGATATACAAATGCAGGTAAATCAACTTTATTAAATGAGCTTATAAAAACTCATAAGGATTATGATGTAGAAAAAGAAGTAATGGCAAAAGATATGCTATTTGCAACTTTAGATGTAACTTTAAGAAAAGCGCTATTACCTAATAAAAAAGAATTTTTAGTTGTAGATACAGTTGGATTTGTAAGTAAGCTTCCTCATGATTTAGTAGAAGCATTTAAAGCAACTTTAGAAGAAGTTCAATATGCTGACTTAATTTTACACGTAATAGATGCTACAAATTCAAACTATGAATTACAAAAAAGCACTACAGAGAAGGTTCTTAAGGAATTAGGTGCAGATACTAAGCCAACTATACTTGTGTACAATAAGATAGATAGGTTAGAACTTGATATTTATCCTAAAAACCACGATGATATAGTATATATATCTGCTAAAAAGGGGATAAATATGGATAAGTTAATAGACATTATACAAGATAATATAATGAAAAATACTTATGCCGTAACTTTAATGCTACCTTATGAAAGAGGAGATATATTTAGTAGGTTAAAGAACAAATATAATATAGAAAACTTCGAATATTTAGAAAATGGAATAAAGTTAGATGTAAATTTAGAAGAAGAAGACTATAATATATATAAAGAGTATATTTTAGAAAAGTAGGGAGTATTATGAATATAAGTTGGGATAATATAGACAAGTTAGAAGATCACTATATAACATATCTTCTATACAAAGAATCTAGGAGCGTATCTCAAATCAGTAAAATAAGAAATCTATCAACTTCTCAAGTAAATGATCAATTAATAAAAGCTAAGCTAGAAATAAAATCTATGCTCAAGGATAAAATAGAATTATCTAAGGATGTAATAGATAAATTTTTAGTTCTTAATAAAAATGATAGACTAAAATTTATGGATAATTTAAATGAAGAAAGAATGCTAGATTTTAAAAGAAAGTTATACAAAAGAATAATTACTGAAAAAAATGCAGAGGACTTAATGATATTAATATGGGCAACAGGTGAATTAAAGGATGAAAGATTTTTAGCATTATTACATCCTCTTACAAGCCATAGACACTCTGATGTAAGGAGAATAACATATTCAGCTCTTAGAAAAGTAGAATCTACAAGTAGTAGAGAGTACTTACACAGAGGACTTTATGATAGCAATCCTCAAACAAGGCAATACTGTGCAAAAGCTCTTGCTAAAATAGGTAATAAAAATAGCTTAAAGATGTTAAAGCAACTGAGAAATAAGAAAAATTTCGAAAAAGAATATGTACTAAAAGCATATGAAGAAGCAATCAGTACATTGGAAGAAGATATTTAACATATTTAACTTTATTTAACATATAATTCAGTAAATAAGATATTTATCTATAGTGTATCTCTAGAAGTTAACATAAATATTCGCTTAACTTGACGGTTAGAGCGTAAATATGGTTATAAGAATTAAGAAATACATAAATTCTTATAGTAACATCTTAGCAAATAATTTCAAGTATAGCGATTGAAATTTATATTACAACTAAAATCAGATAAATCGTAAATTTCTTAAATCCAAAAAGATGGTTAATAGGAGGGGTTTAAATGATAGTAAGACATTGTGCAGGTGGAGTAGTATTTTATGCTAATAAGGTGTTACTTGTTAAGAATGATAGAGGAGAATGGACTTTACCAAAAGGCAAAATACATCAAGATGAATTAAAACATTCTAGTGCAGTTTTAAGGGTCAAAGATGAAACAGGAGTAGAGGCTAGTATTTTAGAAACTGCTGGTAATACAATGTATCAGTTTTTTTCAAGAAGTAGACAACAAGAAGTATGTAATGCTATTACATGGTATATAATGCAAACTGATAGCAATGATTTTATATTAAAGGATGAATTTATTGATGGTGGTTTTTATAAAGTTAAAGAAGCTATAGATATGCTAACTCATAGTCAAGAAAAATCTTTAGTTGATATTTCATACAAGAAGTATAAAGAACTAAAAAGAAATAATATAGAAGATGGATTAGCTACAAATTAAGATATTAATAAAAAAGAAAGGATATTTCCTTTCTTTTTTTACGTATAAGTAAATTTATAGCATGAAAAGTTTTGTAGATAACCTATGAATATAAGTAATATCAATAACTTTATAAACTTAAAAAATAACATTTTGAAATACTTCGCCAACACAGTGGCTTAAGAAACGGATATATCGTTGGTGGTATTAAGTGTTTTTCCTATAGGTTACTTGGTGAATCTAATTTTATTTAAAGTTGTACCTAAAAAATATATTGGCTATAATAACAATAGAAGTTTATTTAGATAAGTCGGAGGATATAAATGAGTACATATAAAACATTACATGAATTTGGAATGGATGAAATCATAATAGAGAAATCTACTTTTATTGGATATGCAAAACCTATAAAAACAGAAGAAGAGGCCATTGAATTTGTAAATGAAATAAAGAAAAAACATAAAGATGCAACTCATAACGTATGGGCATATACTGTTGGAAAAACTATGAATATACAAAGATATAGTGATGATGGTGAACCACAAGGAACAGCAGGAATTCCAACTTTAGAGGTTATAAAAAAAGAAGATTTAAGAGATGTAGTAGTTGTTGTAACAAGATATTTTGGTGGAGTTAAGTTAGGTGCTGGAGGATTAGTTAGAGCTTACACTAAAGGTGCTAAAATCGGAATAGACGCTGCAAAAGTAATAGAAAAAGTAATGTATAAAGAAGTTAGAATTAAGATAGACTACAATCAACTTGGAAAAGTACAAAATGAAATAATGAATATGAATTATTTTGTTAAAGATACTATATATGAAGATAATGTAGAAATAATAGTATATTCAAGATTAGAGGAAGTGAAAGTATTAACTGATAAAATAGTTGATATAACTAGTGCTACAGCTGAAATAAACTTAGGTGAAGAATTTTATTTATCAGAGCAAAATGGAAATATAATACTATAAAATAGGTTGAGTATCAACCTATTTTATAGTATTAAGGGATTATAAATTATTTCCAAACTGATAATGATTTGGGACCTTTTAGTGTTTGCCGTATAAATATTTTAAATTTTATTACTTGCTACATTTTTTCTTTCTTATGTTCAAAGAAACCTTTTTTTATTTCTATACACCCAACTATTAATAGAAATATGCCAAAAATCTTTCTTAAAATTTCTGAAGATAAGTAATTTGCTACAAATGAACCACATATTGCACCTAAAACACCAAATATAGCTATTGGTATAACCAATGAAAATACGACATTTTTATTTTTTATATGTATTATCAAAGCAAAGATAGTCATAGGTATAGATGAAAGTAAATTTACACTTTGTGCGATTTTAGGATCGATATGTGCAAATAGTATTAATGCGGGAATTAATATTGTTCCACCACCCATTCCCATACCACCAATAATACCTGCAAAAAATCCTATTATAGTTAAAAACATTGAAACACCATCCTTATAGCAGCTATTATCATTATTGCACCAAATGTAATTCTAAGAAATTTGCCAGTTACTTTTGATAAAAGTTTAGCACCTAAAATACCCCCAGCAATACTACCAATAGCTACTTTCAAAGTTAATGAAATATCATATGTACCTTTTGATATGTAAATTACTGAGCTAGCACTAGTTAAAAATACTATTATAGCAAGGGCTGTAGCATGAGATTTATGTTCTTCTACTTTGACTATATTATTTAGTATAGGTACAAGTAAAGTACCCCCACCAGATCCAAATATACCATTAACAAAACCAGTAAAAATACCTATTATAGAGTTTTTTATATTAAAGTTAAAATATTTATTTTTCAATGTAATCACCTTCTTTTAGTAGTATTTACAAAATTTAAAAATATATTTATATAATTAATCATAAAATTTATATTTGAATTAATTAAGAACTACTAAATTTAAGTGTATAAAATTTGCTAATTGATAGTGCTTACTTGATTATATATTAAATAATTAGTTGATTTAATATTATGAAAAATAAATAAGGTTAACTCTTATTCAGAGTTAACCTTATTTATTTTTAGTTATTAATAATTTAGATTAAAACAATTTATTTACTACATTTTGTTGAGCATCGATACATAACTATATGTAAATCCTTATCAATTTTATTTACTGTAGCTTTATCGACCATAGAACCTACTAAGAATAATTCATCTTCATGGGAATCATCACCCATTAATTCCCAATAAAACTCTTCAACTTCACATTGTCTTTGAATATTTAAAACATCATTAAGAGATGCAATTTCATCATTAGGATAAGCTGAATTATAATCTATTATAGTTATAGTTGATAAGTCTGAATCTCTTTTTATATGAACATTTATATCATTTGATCCACTTCTCATTAATAGAGATGTAACCTCATCAACTAATTTTGTTATCTTTTTTACTTCATTTTGCAATTAAGTTACCTCCTTTTTACAAATGCGTCGAGTATAGGTAATAAGAAACCTGCAACTAGTCCGCCTGCAAATCCATTATTATATAAATTTACCCCACCGTGTATTATACCAACATTTGTCGCTAAAAGGAAATGTAATATTCCAGCGATAAATCCTATATTAGAACCATATACTCCAGCTATAGGAGCTAAAGTTGTTGAAAATAAGACAGTTATAATAACTCCTGTTGATGATATATCATTTCCTAAAAACAAGGCTGTTACTATTACGCCTAAGACAATAGGTAAACAGTTTTTTATATGTTTCCCAAAGGCACCAAATCCTACAACTGTGAATATACCTGCTATTACAGGTCCATTTACTACTCCACCTATTAAAAGCACATATGATAGTGAAATTAATCCCATAAGTCCCATGTTAAAAAATGTTACCCCGTATCCCATTAAATAAGTGTAATCTGTAACTACTTTACCACTATAGTTAAAGATATATTTATATTCATTTAAAGCGTTTTTATTTACTGAAATACCTATCCAAATTAAGTAAATAAACATTGCCACTAACGTTAATATTAAAAATATATTATTTTCTAAATATAAAATATTTACAGACTCTATTTTAATATCAAGGCTTCTAAGGGCACTTGTTAGTATAGTACCTAATATACCTGCTGTAAACCCAAGATTGTAAATATTATAACCATCATAAAACTTTACCATATGAGATGCTAGTGGTGTAATTATAAATCCTATAAATATACCAACTGAAATACCTATTAAAATAGCTATTTTAGTTGGTAATATATTTGAAAAACTAATTTCACTAATTACAGGTGAAAGAGCCGTAGCAAACATAATTGATACTATTATATCTTTAAAATCTATTTTTTTATGATGACTATATAAATATCCTCCAATATATATTGGGATTATATTAAATATATTTTTTCCAAAGAATGAAAAGCCCATAACTGTCATAAAAGCAGCTAAGATAAGTCCATTGATTCTTAATTTATATTTTTTTAATAAATATAGATTATAAAAACTTATTAAGGCGACATTAATAAATGTAGAACCGATTCCACCAACAGATAGGAAATCTGTAATTAATATTGATGGTGAAATTAAAATATTTTTTAATCCAGAATATAAGGTTAAGTTTGTTTCACCATTAAAATATGAAAAAAGTATTCCTAAAATCATAAATGTTATCGGAAATATAAATAATATTTTGAGTTTTTGTTCTTTATGCAATTCTTTTTCTTGATACTTGTGTATATACATTCAAATCCTCCTTGGTAATTTTAAAGTTATTTAAATTTATTTGGGTGAATGTAGTATATAATGTAGTATATTTATATAGATTATATCATTTATAATATATAAATGTAAAAGATTATATAAATAAAACATATTAGAGAGATTAATTATATATAATAAAATTTAAAAATAGATTATGATATAATATAATTATTGATATTTTTTAATCAAGAGAGGAGAAGGACATGAGTGAAATAAATTTAAAAATAGACAAGACAGTTGAATGGTTAAGAGGAAAAGTGAAAGAAGCTAACTGTAATGGTCTTGTAGTTGGAATATCAGGTGGGATAGACTCAGCAGTAGTTGCATATTTAATAAAAAAAGCATTTCCAAAAAATTCTATTGGAGTGATTATGAGTATAAAAAGTAATCCAAAGGATAGAGAAGATGCACTTAAAGTTATAAATGGATGTAAAATAGATTATATTGATTTAGATCTTACTTCTGAGCAAAGTATGATACTTGAGCAAGTTGTATCTAAATTAAAGGATAAAAATTTATACAAAGAAAATAATCTAAAAATGACAGACGCAAATTTAAGAGCCAGAGTTAGAATGAGTACTATTTATACTGTAGCTAATAATTTAGGATATTTAGTAGTAGGAACAGATAATGCAGCTGAAATACATACAGGATATTTTACTAAACACGGTGATGGGGGAGTTGATTTAATACCTTTAGCAAATCTTACAAAGAGAGAAGTATATGAATGGGCTAAAGAACTTGGAGTTCACGATGATGTAATAAATAAAGCACCATCTGCTGGACTTTGGGAAGGTCAAACTGATGAAATAGAAATGGGTACAACTTATGATATGATAGATGCTGTTATTGAAGGAAGACTAGATGAAGTGCCACAAAAAGATCAAGACGTAATAGCAAGATTGCATAGAATAAGTGAGCATAAAAGACATACAGCGGCAGCACCACCTAAGTTCTAATTTACTAAAATAAATATTTATGCTAAAATTTACAATGGAAATATAAAATATCTAAATATTAATTAATAATATGGGTAAATATGTAAATAACAACCCTAAGATATATGAATTAATTATACGTATTAAGGAGTGGAATTTATGGGACGTATAGGAAACATAATAAACAAAAAAGGTAAACAAGATGCTAAAAGAGCTAAAATATTCACTAAGCATGCTAGAGCAATAGCAGTTGCAGCTAAAGAAGGCGGAGGAAATCCTGATTACAATGCAGCATTAAAAACAGCTATAGAAAAGGCTAAAGCTGATAACATGCCTAATGATAATATAGACAGAGCAATAGCAAAAGGTGCTGGAGCTGGAGCTAACGAAAATTATGAAACAATAGTTTATGAAGGATATGGACCAGGGGGAGTTGCTGTTATAGTTGAAACTTTAACTGATAACAAAAACAGAACTGCTGGTAATGTAAGATACTACTTCGATAAAAATGGTGGGAACTTAGGAACTAGTGGATGTGTATCATTTATGTTTGACAACAAAGGACAAATATTAATAGAATCTAGTGATGATGTATCAGAAGATGAATTAATGGAAGCTTCTTTAGAAGCAGGAGCAGAAGATTTCATAACAGAAGAAGATGGATATGAAGTAGTTACTGCACCAGAAGATTTTTCAGCAGTTAGAGATGAATTACAAGCTAAGGGATATGAATTTATATCTGCAGATGTTAAGTTAATACCTCAAACTACTACAGAATTAACTGATGAAACTCAATTAAAGATGATGAACAAATTAGTTGACATGTTAGAAGACGATGACGATGTTCAAAATGTTTATCATAACTGGGAAATAGCTGAATAATAAATATTATTGAGATACATTTTTATACACAAAAATGTATCTTTTTTACGCTTAAGGATATTATAATACTTTAAAAAATGTGGATAACTTCTGAATGTAAGTAATATCAATAAATTGGTTTTGAGCGTAAAAAAGATTTTGAGCAACGGACGAAGTCGTTGGCGACATGAGCGAAGCGAATTTTTTATGTATAAAAATATTATAAAATATATAGTTTTTAATATTAGAGTTTAGTAAATTTTTAAAGGGAGAAAGATTATGAACAAGACATTAAAAAGTATAGTAATGACCCTTATTATATGTGTTTTAGGATACACTCAAATAGGGTGTCAAGCAGACAATATAAAAAATGAGAATCCACAAGTGGTAAAAGATTATAATAATCAAGATAAAGGCAAAGACAAAAATAATCAAAATAACAATGAAAGTAAAGATAATAACGATAATTTAACATCTAAAGTGGAAAATTTATCATCAAATGCAGAAATTCATTTTATAGATACAGGAAATTCAGATGCTATATTAATAATAAAAGATAATAAAGCAGCTCTTATAGATGGTGGAGATAATGACGATGAAGCCTTAGTTTCATCATACATAAAAAAACAAGGTATATCTGAATTAGAATATGTATTTGCAACACACCCACATGCAGATCATATAGGTGGATTAGATAGAGTTGCAAAAGATATAAAAATAAATAACTTATATGTAAGTAATGGAGATTCAGATACTAAGACTTATAGAGATTTTATAAATGCGGCAGCAAGCAAAGGATTATATCCAAGTGTTCCATTACTAGGAAGTAAATTTGACTTATCAGGTTCTACATTTGAAGTGATATCAGTAGCTAATACTGATGATCCAAATAATAATTCAATAGTACTTTTATATACTAATGGAAATGATAAAATATTATTAATGGGAGATGCAGAAAAAGACATTGAGCAAAAATTAAATGTAGGAGATGTGGACTTATTAAAAGTTGGACATCATGGTTCTCATAGTAGTTCATCAAAACCATTTATAAATAAGGTAAATCCTGAATATGCAGTTATCCTAGTTGGTGAAAATAATAAATATGGTCACCCTCATAAAGAAACTATGGAAACACTTAAAGAAAAAGGGATTGAGGTACATAGAAGTGATGAGTGTAAAGATATAATATTTACATCAACAGGAAATGGATTACAAGTAGATTGCAAAGAAGGAAGTTACAACATAGGTGCTAACTCTAAATATAATAAAACTGATAACATTGTAAAAACTGAAAGTAATACTTCATCTGTTCAAAATGAAGGTATGGGTAGTGACAATAATCAATATGAAAGTATAAGTATAGAGAATAATAAATCTGACGTTGTATACTGGACCAAGTCAGGTAAAAAATATCACAGTGATCCAAACTGTTCAGGAATGAAGTCACCTATATCAGGAACAATAAAAGAAAGCCAAAGAACACCATGTAGCAAATGTTATTAATAATAAACCAAAAAGTATCTCTAAGAAATTTCTTAGAGATACTTTTTTAATAGAAAAATTATTTTTATCAGTGGATTAAAATTAATAATATTTAAAATTTGCTTGAAGATCTATTGCTTATTCAAGCAATTTATGTACTATTTGCATTTAAAGCTAGAACAATAAGTTTCTGATGCCGCGTTAGTTCTTGGTACAGATGTAGTTACACCTATATTACTAAGAACACATACTGTTTCAGCATTATTGACACAAGTTTTTACATTACATCCAATGAATGTATTATTACTAGAATTATCAGCACTACTAGTAAAACTTCCATTTGATTCCTCTACAAAAGTATTACAACAAGTATGAGTGCTTGTACGAGATTTCTTACCATTTATAGAAATTTTACTAGCATAGCACATACCACTATCATTATGACCGCAGTTATTTACATTACAGTTTATACTGGACATATAACTTACCTCCCAATAAATATTTTAATCTATAAGGAGTATGGACATATTTAAATAAAAATATAGCCAATAAATAAAAAAATATATAATAATAAAAACAGAGGAAAGTATAATACTATTCCTCTTTATGGAAATTTTAATTTAAAGAAGAGAAAAGAGAATTAAATACATCTTCACTCATGAGTATTTTTGATATTAATGTAGATGCGGATGGATAAGGTTTTATTAGTGGACATATTTCAAAAAGTTTACTTTCATAGTCTGAAATTGATGATTTTACTCCTGATTTGATTTGACTCTCAAATTCAAATGTAAAATCTCTTATCTTTAGAAAATCATCTAAAGTAAGTTTATAAAATACAGACGCTTTATGTTGAGGCTGTTTTAAAAGAATTAAGTTTTGTTTAAATTCGATAAAATCTAATCTATCGTAAATTATTCGAATATATGAACTCAAACTATCACCACCTAAAATTATATTAAAAACATACCTTATAATATGTAAAGATTATTAATATTGGAACAATAAAATAAAAAATACTAATATTTGGGATAAATTGTATAAAAAAATAAGGCATGGAAACAATAGTTGATATAAGGAGGTTATTTATATGTTCGAGAGAAAAGAACCCTTTCAATGGAAGATACCTATATTAATATTGACTGGTATATTAGTACTAAGTGGGGGGATTTATGTGGGAGTAAAAACTAGAAAAGTAGAAGAGAAACCAGCATTTAATAATGAAACGATAAATGAAGAAAATGAAAAAGCTAAAGACTCATTTGGATTAAGTAAAAATTGTGAAATTTGGCTATATAATCGAAGTGAAGAAGGAAGTTTAATAGACTCAGAGCCAAGTATGATAGGAATTGTCCCAAAAGAATTACTAGACAAAACGAAAGAAGAAATAAGAACATACTTATCTGAGAAATATCCAGATAAAGAGATTGATAGTATAACACAACATCAAATAGTATTATCAGAAAAAGATAACTTAAATGATACATCAAGAAGTAATAAATATTCTTTAGAAGTAGAAAATGGATTTATAGGACTTTATAAATATAATATAAATGGAAATAGAGAGCTAATAGAAAATACGGAAATCAAATTAGATTCTTTACCTCAGTCAGTTCAGGAAGAAATTCAAAAAGGTGTAGTTGTTGATACTCAAGATGATGCATATTCAAGACTTGAAAGTTTTGGAAGTTAATAAAAACAACCTAATATAAGGTTGTTTTTTTGTGTATACAAAAACTTATGATATAATGTATTAGAACATAAGTTTTGCATATTTTGTAAAAAATATTATGTATATAAATAAATTTAAATTTTCTAGGAGGAAGCTGACAGTTTGATAATACTAGGTATAGATCCAGGAATAGCAATAGTTGGATATGGAATAATAGAATACAAAAATAGCAAATTTAGAGTAATAGATTATGGAGCAGTAACTACTCCTGCAGGAATGGATGTATTAAAAAGATTGGAACTTGTTTATAAGGGAATAGATATGCTTATAAAAAATTACAATATAGATGAAGTAGGTATAGAAGAGTTATTCTTTAATAAAAATGTAAAAACAGCAATCACAGTAGCTCAAGCGAGAGGAGTTACTATGCTTGCCTGTGCTCATAATAATAAACCTGTTTATGAATATACACCACTACAAGTAAAGCAAGGTGTAGTTGGATACGGAAGAGCTCAAAAAACTCAGGTACAACAGATGGTTACATCATTTTTAAATCTAAAAAAAGTACCAAAACCAGATGATGTGGCAGATGCTTTGGCGGTTGCAATTTGTCACGCACATGCTAATAAGTTAGAAAAAACGCTAAAAAATATAGGGGGAAGTTATGTATAGTTATATAAAAGGAACAGTAGAAGAAATCAACTTAGATTATATAGTAATAGATAATAATAATATAGGATATAAAATAAATGTATCTAGCAATACTATAAAAGATTTACATTTAGGAAATATGGCAAATATTTATACTAAATTAATAGTAAGAGAAGATGATATGAGCCTTTGTGGATTTGCTACTAAAGAAGAGATGAAGATGTTTGAACTTTTAACTTCAGTATCAAAAATAGGACCTAAAGTAGGTTTATCCATATTATCATTTGCATCACCAGGACAACTAGGAGCATATATATTAAGTGAAGATGTAGCGAAACTTTCCAAAGCTCCAGGTGTAGGTAAAAAAACAGCAGAGAGAATAGTGCTGGAACTAAAAGATAAAGTAGATAAAAATAATGTTGAGTTTGAACCAACATTACTTTCAAGTGAACCAATAGCTATATCTAAAGATGAGGCAGTAGAGGCATTAGTGGCACTTGGATATTCATCATTAGAAGCTAAAGAAGCAGTTGATAAGTGTAAAAAGGATGGATTAAATACAGAGGATATAATAAAGAAATCTTTAACTTATATAATGAGTAAATCCTTAAGATAGAAAGGAGATGAGTGTTAATGTTTGATTTTCAAGGTGAAGATAGAATAATAACATCAACGATGCAAAATGAAGATGTAGATGTTGAAAATAGTTTAAGGCCGAAATCTTTAGATGATTATTTAGGTCAAGAAAAAGTAAAAGAGCAGCTTAAAATATTTATAGAAGCTGCAAAAAGTAGAAATGAACAACTAGACCATGTTCTTTTATATGGACCACCAGGTCTTGGGAAAACAACATTAGCAAGTATAATAGCTAATGAGATGGGGGTAAATTTAAGAATAACATCAGGACCAGCTATAGAGCGTGCCGGAGACTTAGCAGCAATACTTACAAATTTAAATGAAAATGATGTGTTATTTATAGATGAAATACATCGTATAAATAGAAGTGTGGAAGAAGTTTTATATTCAGCTATGGAAGACTTTTGTTTAGATATAATAATAGGAAAAGGACCATCGGCAAGAAGTATAAGACTTGATTTACCTAAGTTTACATTAATAGGTGCAACAACTAGAGCTGGTATGCTTACAAATCCACTTAGAGATAGATTTGGAGTTATATGTAAATTAGATTATTATACAGTTGATGAATTAGCAAAAATAGTAGTAAGATCATCAGAAATTTTAGGAGCAGAAATACAAATAGGTGGAGCAACTGAAATAGCAAGGCGTTCAAGAGGCACACCAAGAATAGCGAATAGACTTTTAAAAAGAGTAAGAGATTACGCTCAAGTTAGAGCAGATGGCAATATAACTGATGATGTTTCTAACAAGGCATTAGAGTTATTAGGTGTAGATAGCTTAGGACTTGATTATGTAGATGAGAAGCTTTTAATGACTATAATTGAAAAGTTTAGAGGAGGTCCAGTTGGACTTGATACACTAGCGGCATCTATAGGAGAAGACAGAAATACTATAGAAGATGTTTATGAACCATATTTACTTCAGTTAGGATTTATAAATAGAGGTCCAAGAGGAAGGATAGCTATGCCACTAGCATATGAACATCTTAATATGCATTATCCTACTAAATAAAGAATAGACAGAGAAAATAATACTCGATAATTTTAAGTTACTTTAGTGTGTATACAATAAAGTAAATGGCTATAATTTCGAAAAAATACACATAACATATATTTAATAGGTCTATAGAAAAAATATACTTTTTTTGTTATTATGGTAACTGTATAAAATTTTGGAAAGGAAGTTTAAATTGAAAACAAGCGACTTTTATTTTGACTTACCAGAAGAGCTAATTGCTCAAGTACCTATACTAGATAGATCAAGTTCTAGATTAATGGTACTAGACAAAGATACTGGAGAAATTGAACATAAAACATTTAAAAATGTAATAGATTACCTAAATCCTGGAGATTGCCTAGTTCTTAATAATACTAGAGTAATACCAGCAAGACTTATAGGTGAAAAAGTAGATACAGGTGGTAAGATAGAATTTTTATTACTAAAAAGAACTGAAGAAGATACTTGGCAAGCATTAGTAAAGCCAGGAAAAAGAGCAAAAATAGGAACTAAGTTTTCTTTTGGAAATGGAAAGCTTATAGGAGAAGTAGTAGGCTTAGCAGAAGAAGGTTCTAGAATAATTAAATTCTATTATGATGGAATCTTTGAAGAAGTTTTAGATGAACTTGGAAATATGCCCCTACCTCCATATATAACAGAAAGATTAGAAGAAAGAGAAAGATATCAAACTGTTTATTCTAAGCATAATGGTTCTGCAGCAGCACCAACAGCTGGTCTTCATTTTACAAAAAAGTTACTTCAACAAATAAAGGATAAGGGTGTAGATATAGCATTTGTAACCCTTCATGTTGGACTTGGAACTTTTAGACCAGTTAAGGTTGATGATGTATTAGAACATGAAATGCATTCAGAATATTATATGGTAGATAAAGAGGCTGCACAAAAGATAAACAATGCTAAGAAAAATGGACATAACGTAGTTTGTGTAGGAACAACTAGTTGTAGAACAGTAGAGTCAGCAACTAATGAAGAAGGGATAATAGAAGAAACTAGTGGATGGACTAATATATTTATTTATCCAGGATACAAATTTAAAATGGTAGATAAACTTATAACTAACTTCCATTTACCAGAGTCAACATTAATTATGTTAGTAAGTGCACTTTCTAGCAAAGAAAATGTATTAAATGCTTACGAAACTGCGGTAAAAGAAAAATATAGATTCTTTAGTTTTGGAGATGCTATGATTGTGAAATAGTTAAATAGAGAATATATAGGGGGTACTATGAAAAATATAGATAAAAGTAATATATCACTAAAAGTAGCGTATATATTTGAATCAATATTAGCCATGGTAGTTTTAATAGCAGTATTTCTAGGAACTATAGACGTTTTAAGAATGATATGGACGGCATATATAGTTGAATATCATACTCCTGTTGCATATAGTCAATTAAATGATATACTAGCACAAATACTTCTTTTAGTTATAGCTATAGAGTTTGTAGTTATGCTATCCTTGCATATACCAGGAACGATAGTAGAAGTTTTATTATATGCAATAGCAAGAAAAATGTTATTACTTCCGAAAAGTGGAGGTATGTTAGAAGTATTATTAGGTGTAATTGCAATAGCTGGATTATTTACAATCAGAAAATATTTATTGACAAAAGACAATAGTAATATGAATATAACAAGTATACATTATGATAGTGATGACGATGATATTATAGATGCTAAAGACCCTATAGAAGATGACAAAACTTTAGATAAAGCAAATATATAAATTTTAATATAGATAAACAAAAGACTAGATTAAGGAGACAAAAAACATGAGTGCAATAAGATATGAGCTTATAAAAACATGTAAACAAAGTGGGGCAAGACTTGGAAGACTTCATACTCCACATGGTGTTATAGAAACACCTATATTTATGCCTGTTGGAACTCAAGCAACAGTAAAATCAATGACACCAGAAGAACTTAAGGAAATAGGTTCACAAATAATATTAAGTAACACATATCATTTATATATGAGACCAGGTCACGATTTAGTTAAAGAGGCTGGTGGATTACACAAATTTATGAACTGGGATAGACCAATACTTACAGATAGTGGAGGATTCCAAGTATTTAGCTTAGGTCCGCTTAGAAAGATAACAGAAGAAGGCGTTCACTTTAGATCTCACATAGATGGATCTAAACACTTTATAAGTCCTGAAAAAGCTATGGAAATACAAAATGCTCTAGGTTCAGATATAATGATGGCATTTGACGAATGTGCTCCATATCCTGCTGATAGAGAATATGTTAAAAACTCTTTAGAAAGAACTACAAGATGGTTAAAAAGATGTAAAGATGCTCATAAAAACACAGAAAAACAAGCTTTATTTGGGATAATCCAAGGTGGAATGTACAAAGATTTAAGAGAACAATCAGCTAAAGAAATATTAGAGCTTGATTTACCAGGATATGCAGTTGGTGGTTTAAGTGTTGGAGAGCCAAAAGAATTAATGTATGAAGTATTAGATTACACAGTACCTTTAATGCCAGAAGATAAGCCAAGATATTTAATGGGTGTTGGTAGTCCTGATGATTTATTAGAAGGTGTTATAAGAGGAATAGACATGTTTGACTGTGTATTACCTACTCGTATAGCTAGAAATGGTACTGCAATGACTAGTGTTGGTAAAGTAGTTGTTAGAAATGCAAAATATGCAAGAGACTTTAGTCCACTAGATCCAAACTGTGATTGTTATTGTTGTAAAAATTATACAAGAGCATATATAAGACATTTAGTTAAAGCTAATGAAATACTAGCATCAAGATTAATAACTACTCATAATTTATACTTCTTATTAAACTTAATGAAGCAAGTAAGAGAAGCGATAATGGAAGATAGATTATTAGATTTTAAGGAAGAATTCTTCAAGGTATATGGATATACGAAATAAATTAAAATATACTATTAATTAGAATTATTTTAATATATAATATTTAATATATACAAATAATTTTAAACTTTGAAGGAGTGGAACATATGAGTGCGCAAACACAACAGATGATCATAGGATTACTTATGTGGATTGTAGTATTTGGAGTATTTTATTTCTTATTAATAAGACCACAAAAGAAAAAAGATAAACAATTAAAAGAAATGAGAGAGAACTTAAACGTAGGGGATAAGGTTACTACTATAGGTGGTATAATAGCTCACGTTGCTAAGGTTGAAGAAAATTCTGTAATACTAGAAATAGGACCAAACAGAACTAAAGTACCATTTGAAAAATGGGCTATAGGAACTGTTGAATCTAAAGAAGCATAATAAATAGTAATGTTTGTACCTTTTCTTGAATATATATTAACGAGTATATATTCGAGGGGAGGTATTTTTTATGGAGAAAACAAATTACATACTAAAGGGATTAGGATATTCATATATATTAACACTAGCAACATTATTAATATATAACTTAGCCCTTACTTTTACTAGTTTATCAGGAAATTCTATAGCTATGGCATCATCAGCAATAACTACTGCATCATCAGCATTTGGAGGATTTTATGCATCAAAGAATATAAAAGAAAAAGGCCTTATATATGGTCTATTAGTCGGTCTTATGTACATAGTATGCCTTATATTAATAGTATTTTTAGCAAAGGATAGTTTTTCATTTGAAATGGATATATTATACAAAATATTGTTAGTATCTCTAGCTGGTGGGATCGGTGGAGTTTTAGGTGTAAACTTTAAATAATATTTAACATTTTAAAATTATATGATATAATTATTTAAGAAATTTTTGAGTAGGAGGTATTTAAAGATGGAGAAAAAACATGTAAAAACTTTATCTGGTGCTACTTTAAAGGAAAGTGCTGCAAAAGGTGGATGTGGGGAATGTCAAACTTCTTGCCAATCAGCTTGCAAAACTTCTTGTACAGTTGCAAATCAAGAGTGTGAAAGATAATAATTTATAATAAATACGAAAAAGACGTTATTATTATTATGGCGTCTTTTTTTTGTATTAAACTTTATAAAAATATATATTGGAGTAATAACCATAACTATTGATAATAATATATACATACTCAAAATAAGAGGAGGTATATTTATGAAGGATAAAGATAAACAAAATAAAAATATAGAGAAGCTAACATATGATATATTAGGGAATGCATTTGTAGGAAATTTATTTGATATATCAAGTGATACAGATAATATATCACAAAATCTTGTAACTTATTTAGAATTAGATGATATAAAAAAATTAAGTAAGGAATACAAGAATAACATTGAAAAAAAATAAATTTTAATTGTTAATTAAGGTTTATTTAACCTATGAAGCATAAAATATATAAGAATGAGTTTTTTTATTTAAGTGATTATAATTTATAATCCTAACTGCTAATGATTATAGAAACGGATGTATCCTAAGCGTTAGCAAGGATATATCGTTGGCGACATGAAATGTTTCGCCAACACGCTATTCAAGCAAAGCGAATTTTTTATTTTATCAATCGTTATATATTATGTTAAAATAGAGCATAATCAAATAAATAAGATTTAATAACGTATAGGAGAGAAAAATTATGTCAAAAGTAGCAAAGGCAGCTGTAGGATTAATGGCAGCAACTTTAGTTGCTAAGATACTAGGCTTTGGTAGAGAGTTAGCCCTAGCTTCAGCATATGGAGCATCAGGAGTTAGTGATGCATTCTTAGTGGCTATGAACATACCAGCAGTAATATTTACTGCTATAGGTACATCTCTAGGAACTGCATTTATTCCACTTTATTGTGAAGTAAATGCAAATAAAGGAGAGAAAGAATCTAAAAAGTTTACAAATAATATATTTAATATTGTTGTAATTATATGCCTAGTTCTTTCAGCAATAGGAGCAATATTCACACCACAAATAGTAAAAATATTTGCTGTTGGATTTGAAGGTGAAACACTTAGCTTAGCAATTTACTTTACAAGAGTAATGATACTAGGACTGGCATTTTTAGGAATGAGCTATATTATGATGGCATACCTACAAGTAAAAGAAAATTTTATAATACCAGGTTTTATGTCAGTTCCGTATAATATTCTTATAATTATATCAATAATTGTAAGTGTGAAAATAAGTCCTTATTTATTGCCTTGGGGTACGTTAATTGGATTATCACTTCAATTTTTATTTCAACTTCCTTTTGCAATGAAAAAAGGATTTAGATACAAGTCGTACATAGATGTTAAAGATGAATATCTTAAGAGAATGCTTTGGCTTATAGCTCCGGTTTTAATAGGTGTTGCAGTTAATCAAATAAATACTATAGTAGATAGAACTATAGCATCTACATTAGTTGAAGGTAGTATATCAGCATTAAATTATGCTACAAAGCTAAATCAATTTGTTATGGGTATGTTTATAGTTTCTATATCATCTGTTGTATACCCTATGTTGTCAAAGTTATCATCTGAAAACAACAAAGAAAAGTTCAATAAATCAATAATAACATCGGTAAACACTGTAACGTTATTAGTTATACCAGTATCTATTGGAGCAATAATACTTGCAAACCCAATTGTTAAATTATTATTCCAGAGAGGTGAATTTGATGCTAGAGCGACTCAGATGACAGCTGTGGCTCTTATATTTTATTCAATTGGTATGATTGGATATGGTCTTAGAGATATATTAGGTAAAGTATTTTACTCATTACAAGACACTAGAACTCCTATGATAAATGGAGCAATAGCGATGGTTTTAAATATAGTACTTAATATATTATTTGTTAAATTTACTAATATGCAAATTGCTGGACTTGCATTTGCGACTAGCATATCAGCTTTATTTACTATAGCATTATTATTTATAAGTTTAAGAAAAAAAATAGGCAGTTTTGGTGGTAAATCAATAGCATTAAGTATGATTAAGTCTTTAATTTCAGGTCTTATAATGGCAGTAGTAACTTTATTTGCATACAATAATATAGCTAATATGCTAGGAAGTGGATTTATAAAAGAGGCCATAACTTTAGCAGTATCAGTAGGAATAGGTGCTATAGTTTATGGTATAAGTATTATAATACTTAAAGTAGATGAAGTTAATATAATTTTAGATAAAGTCAAAGGAAAGTTTAATAGAAAATAAATTTAGATGGAGATATTTTAAAATAAATAGTTGCTTTAAAATACTCCATTTTTCATTATAATAATATATTATCTGAGAAATGAGCGAAGTAAATTTTTGTAAAATAAACTGAAAATCCTTAATTAACAATAGAAGGAGAGAACAATGATACCTAAAAGAGTAAAGCAATTTTATGTTAACGTGACAGATAAGATGACTAAAAAAGATTATGATTATGCTATGGAAATACTAAACAGTAAAGAGTTGGAATTATTCATGAGGTTATCTAAATCAGAACAAAAGCATAGTATTAGAATAGCGAAAAATATAGAATTTATTATAGATAATAAGAAAACTGATGATGAAGATATATTAAGAAATAGAAACTTATTAATTAAGTCCGCTTTATTACATGATATAGGGAAGATTACTAAACGGTTAAATGTAATTGATAAATCTATAATAGTTATATTAAATAAATTAACTAACGGTAAATTAAAAAATATTAAAAAATCTAAAAAAATACAGTGCTATTATAATCATAGTAGTTACGGATATGAAATTTTAAAAGATATGATTGAGAATGAGATTATATTAGATATAGTTAAAAATCATCATAGTGATAATGGTAATAAGGTGGTTAACTTTTTTAAACAGATAGATGATAAGAACTAGATATTTATTGTAACTATATAGTAAAAAGTTAGATTAATTATATATACTAAATTAAATATATATGGTTTTAATTAAAATACTTCATTAGGTAAAGTTATTATTTTGTATTGTTCAAAAATACAATAAATAATAAAATTATTTTATAGTGTAGAATTATTATTAGAACACATATATATAATTATTTTTTACTAGATAATATAGAATTAAATAGTTATAAAGGCGAATTTTGTAATAATCTTGCCTATACTTTATATAAGTTATATAATGAAGAATAGATTAATTTTAATTCGAGTAAAGTGCGTTCATATAGATAAATTGAATTGGTAATTAGGAGGAGAGAAAAATGAGTATGATACATAAGTTTTCAATGAACGGATACAATATAGTACTAGATGTTAACGGAGGAGCAGTTCATGTTGTAGATGAAGTTGCTTATAACTTAGTTGACTTATATAAGGAAAAAACTAAAGAAGAAATAATAGAAAGTCTAAAAGAAAATTATACAGTAGAGCAAATAAATGAAGCTTACGATGAAATAAAGACTTTAGAAGAAGAAGGTCTTTTATATACAGAGGATACATATCAATACCATCCAAGTTTCATAGATAGAAAAAAAGTAGTTAAAGCCTTATGTTTACATGTTGCCCATGATTGTAACTTAAAATGTAAGTACTGTTTTGCTGCACAAGGTGACTTTGGTGGAGAAAAGCAAATGATGAGTTTTGAAGTTGGTAAAGCTGCAATAGACTACTTAATAGCTAACTCAGGAAATAGAAGAAACTTAGAAATAGATTTCTTTGGTGGAGAGCCACTAATGAATTTTGATGTAGTAAAACAATTAGTTGAATATGGAAGAAGTATAGAAAAAGAAAATAACAAGAACATAAGATTTACTATAACTACGAATGGTATATTATTAGATGACGAAAAGATAGAGTACATAAATGAAAATATGCACAACGTAGTATTAAGTTTAGATGGTAGAAAAGAAGTAAATGATAATATGAGACCTACATTAAATGATAAAGGTAGCCATGATATCATATTACCTAAATTTAAAAAGCTTATAGAAACTAGACCAAAAGATAAATACTATTATATAAGAGGAACATTTACAAGAGATAATTTAGATTTCTCTGAAGATGTTATGCATTTTGCAAATGAAGGATTTGCACTTACTTCTGTTGAACCAGTTGTAGGAGATGAGTCAAATCCTTATGCATTAAGAGAAGAAGATATGCCAAAAGTATTTGAAGAATATGAGAATTTAGCAATTAAATATGCAGATATGTTAAAAGATGGAAAAGACTTTAAATTCTTCCACTTTATGATAGATTTAAATCAAGGGCCATGTGTAATAAAGAGAATAACTGGATGTGGTGCAGGAAATGAATATCTTGCTATAACTCCAGAGGGAGATATATATCCATGTCACCAATTCGTTGGAAATGAAGACTACAAATTATCTAACATAATGAATGAAGAAATAGTATTCCCTCATGATTTAACTGAAAGCTTTAGAAATGCTCATGTATATAGTAAAGAAGATTGTAAAAAATGTTGGAATAAATTCTACTGTTCAGGTGGATGTCATGCAAACGCAACTAATTTCAATGGAGATGTTATGAAGCCATATGAGTTAGGTTGTGAAATGCAAAAGAAAAGAACAGAATGTTCAATTATGATACAAGCAAAATTAATGTTAGAAGGTGAATAATAGTCTATGATAAAAGGATATCAAGGAATAGAACCTAAAATAGATGAAACTGCATTTATAGCAGGAAGTGTCGATGTTATAGGTCAAGTTAATATAGGAAAAAATGTAAACATCTGGTATGGAGCTGTTTTAAGAGCAGATGATAACTACATAACTGTAGGTGAAAATACAAATATACAAGATGGAAGCGTAGTGCATATATCAGAGGGATATCCTACAGTTATAGGTAACAACGTAACTATAGGTCATAAATCAATAATTCATGGATGTGAAATAGGAGACAATACATTAATAGGGATGGGTTCAATAGTTTTAGATGGAGCTAAAATTGGAGAATTTACGTTACTTGGTGCTGGAAGTTTAGTACCGCCAGGAAAAGAAATACCATCAGGTGTTTTAGCTATGGGTTCACCTGCTAAGGTAATAAGAGAACTTTCAGAACAAGAAAAAGAAAATCTTACTCAATCGGCATTAAAATATGTAAAACTTGCAAATAATCATAAGTAACAAAATTAGGGCAATTATTATATTGCCCTTTTAAAATTTTAGGAGTGGAATATAGTGAGAATAAGTTATAAAAACTTAAAAAGATACAAAGAAATTGCACATGTACTAATTAAATATGGATTTTCATTTATTGTAGAAAAGCTAAATATAGAGGATGTAGCGTATAAAATACCTATTACAAATACTTCTGAAGAGATAAAGCACATGTCTACAGCCACAAAGATTAGATGTGTTATAGAAGAATTAGGTCCAACATATATAAAATTTGGGCAACTACTAAGTACAAGGAAAGATTTATTTGACCAAAATATAATAGATGAGCTTTCTAAATTAAGGGATAGTGTAGAACCATTTGATACAGATATAGCAAAAGCTATATTTAAAAATGAGACTGGATTAGATATAGATGATATTTTTAAGGAATTTAATGATATTCCTATAGGATCTGCATCTATAGGTCAAGTTTATGAAGGCAAGTTAAAAAATAATAAAGATGTAATTGTAAAGATACAAAGACCTAATATAGAAGAAACTATAAAATCTGATATAGAAATATTAAGTAGTATAGCTTCAGCATTAAAAGATTTATACAAAGATATTGATATAGACCTAAAGCAAGTAATAGAAGAATTCCATACTCAATTAATGAGGGAGCTAGATTATAATTTTGAAGCTATGAATGCTATTAAATTTAAAAATATGTTTAAAGATAGCAAAGAAGTATATATACCGGATATATATAGTGAATATAGTACAGAAAAAATATTAATAATGGAAAAAATAATAGGTATAAAGTTAAGTGATACTTCAAAAATTAAAGAGTTAGGTTGGAGTACTAAAAATATAGCTGAAATAGGTGTAAGGTCGTTATTTAAACAAGTGTTTGAATATGGATTTTTTCATGGAGATCCACATCCAGGAAATATATTTGTAGTAAGTAGCAATTGTATATCGTATATAGATTTTGGAATGATTGGAATTATAGATAGTAAGACTTTAAATTTTTTAAACCATATGGCAATTGCAATAAGCAATAAAAATATAGAGAGAGTAATTCATTTATTAATAGATATGAATATATTAAATTCAGATATAGACACTAGTAGTTTTAGGCAAGATTTACTATATTTAATGCACTATTATTATGATGTACCAATAGAGAAGTTAAGTATATCTAATATTTTAAATGAGATATTTAGATTTCTTAGAAAATATAAAGTACGTATACCATCTCAACTTTCTATGCTTGCAAAAACTATAATAACTTTAGAAGGAACTGCTAGAAGTTTAAATACAGACTTTTCAATATCATCAGTGGCAGAAGAATTTATCAAGTATTATTATATTAATAAACTTAGTATGGATAAGATACTACTTAGAGTTAAAGATAATACAGAAGAGGTATTTTTTGATATTAAAGCAATTCCAAAACAGCTAAAAACTATACTTAGAAACTTAGAGAATAATAATATTAAAATACAAATGGAAGATATAAAGTTTACAAATTTAGAGCGCTGTATAATTGATTTGGCTACAAAGCTTTCACTAAGTTTAGTTTTAGCAGCCATGGTTGTTGGTTCTTCCCTTATAATATCATCACAAAATATAAATCAAAATATTTGGATAAAAATTATGGCACTTACAGGTTTCTTTATATCATTTATAATAGGAATATTATTAGTTATTAAAATTTTTAGAAGCCAATATAGGAAATAATAATTAAATTTATAATAATAAAAATATATATTAAAGCTTAATAATTTAATATATGACATGGAGTGAAAAATGGAGGAGAAAAATGAGTAATGAAAAATGGTTACTTAAAAATAGAAAAGTTGACTTAAAAGCTATGTCAGAGAAATATAAAATAAGTCAATTACTTTGTAAATTGATGGTAAATAGAGATATAACTGATGACAATATAATAAATAGTTACATAAACCCTGTATATGAAAATTTACATTCGCATAAAACTATGAAGGATGTAACTGTTGCAGTAGATATTATAAAAAGAAAAATACAAGAAAATAAGAAAATTAGGATTATAGGTGACTATGACGTAGATGGGATAATTAGTGTTTTTATCCTATATACAGCACTTAAAAAGTGTGGGGCAAATGTAGACTATGAAATACCTGATAGAATCAAAGATGGATACGGTATAAATGAAAATATAGTAAAGGTAGCTTATGATGAAGGTGTAGATACTATAATAACTTGTGATAATGGAATTTCAGCAATAGATCAAATACAATATGCCAAAGATTTAGGATTAATAGTAATAGTTACAGACCATCATGATATTCCATTTATAGAAGAGGATGGAGTAAGAAGGTTTATATCCTCACAAGCAGATGCAATAATAAATCCAAAACAAATAGAATGTGAATATGAATTTAAAAGTATATGTGGTGCTGGAGTTGCCTTTAAATTAATGGAAGCATTATATGAAGAGTTAGGAATGGATAAAAAAGAGAGCTATAAATTAATTGAATTTGTAGCTATAGCAACAGTTTGTGATGTAGTTGATTTAATTGATGAAAATAGGATATTCGTAAAAAATGGATTAAGTATGCTTAATAATACTGAAAATATTGGCGTAAAAGCACTTAAAAAAGCATCTGGTTTAGAAGATAAAGAAATTACAGCATATCACTTAGGATTTGTAATAGGCCCATGTTTAAATGCATCTGGAAGACTTGATTCTGCTAAAAAAGGTTTAGAATTATTATTAATAGAAGATGATGAAGAGGCTAAAAAACTAGCACAAGAAATAGTAGACTTAAATGAAGCAAGAAAGAATATGACAAAAGAAGGTGTAGATAGGGCTATTAATATAATTGATAGTACAGAGATTAATAATGATAATATATTAGTTGTATACATACCCGATATACACGAAAGTCTTGCAGGTATAGTAGCAGGTAGAGTAAAAGAAAAGTACAACAAGCCTACTATAATACTTACAAAGTCAGAAGAAGGTGTAAAAGGATCTGCAAGATCTATAGAAGAATATAATATGTTTGAAGGATTATTGGCTTGCAAGGAACTACTTGATAAGTTTGGTGGGCACCCTATGGCAGCAGGATTGTCATTACAAGAAGATAAGATTGATGAATTAAGAAAAGAGTTAAATAATAAATGTGAATTAACAGATGAAGATTTAACTAAAAAGATAATGATAGATGCATCCCTTCCTCTAGAATATTTAAATACAAACCTTATCAAAGAATTAGATGTATTAGAGCCTTTTGGTAAAGGCAATGCTAAGCCAGTATTTGGTGTTAGAGATACAAAAGTTACTAAGGCTATGCTACTTGGAAAAGATAAAAATGTTTTAAAGTTAAAGCTTTTAACAAATAATAACCTTACTATTGATGCTATGATATTTAATGATTTAGAAAATTTTGAAAGTAAGGTTATAGAAAAGTATGGTAATGAAGGGTTAGAGAATTTATATAATAAATCTAATAATAATATATCTATGGATTTTACATTCTATCCATCTATAAATGAATGGAATGGAAATGAGAATATACAAATTATAGTTAATGGTATTAGATAGTAGAATATAAAGGTAAATTATTAAAAAATTAATAGTAGATTAAATAAATGGATAACCTAAAGCAATATAGAGTTTTAGATATAGACAACTAATTAATAATAAACTATAATGAAAGTTCGAGAAAAATTGATACTTTGTAAAAGTTATATTTTCACCAAATATTGATAAAAAATGATTAAGAAGATATAATAATATTATTAACGATTATTTAAACAAAATAGTAAAAAATATTCGTATATTACTATTTACATATATTTAAATTAAACATTATAAAAAGTAAAATTATTTATAAATAGGAAACATAGCTAATTATAAATTGAACAATAAAGTTAATAAAATAGATAAAAGTTAAAGTTTAATATCTAATAATCATAAAAATAGAACATTAAAAGCTATTAGGAGGGTCATCATGGACTTAAAGAAAGCAATAAGAGAAATTGAAAACTTCCCAAAAGAAGGAATAAACTTTAAAGACATAACAACATTAATGCAAGATGGAGAAACTTTCAAGTACACAATAGATGCATTTATAGATGAGTTAAAAGATAAAAATATAGATGTGATAGTAGGTCCAGAAGCTAGAGGATTCTTAATGGGAACTCCAGTTGCTTATGGTTTAGGTGTTGGATTTGTTCCAGTTAGAAAACCTGGTAAATTACCAGCAGAAACTATAAGCTACAGTTATGGATTAGAGTACGGAAGTGATACATTACAAATACACAAAGATGCAATAAAGCCAGGTCAAAGAGTAGCTATAGTAGATGATTTATTAGCTACAGGAGGAACTATGGAAGCTGCAGCAAAACTAATAGAAAAATTAGGTGGAGAAGTAGTTTCTATGCAATTTTTAATAGAATTAGGGTTCTTAAACGGAAGAGAAAAATTATCTCAATACGAAGTAAATTCTTTAATAAAGTACTAGTACTTTGAAAATAGTTGGTATATAGCCAACTATTTTAATATATAAATTTATACTTGAAATAGGTGGTATTATGCAAGATAAGGAAATTCAAGAACTTATAGAAAAGATAAAGAAATATGCAAATGACGAAGATGTTAGTTTAGTTGAAAAAGCTTATTACTTTGGAAAAAAGGCACATGATGGACAGTTTAGAAAATCAGGAGAACCTTATTTTATACATCCGGTAGCAGTAGCAAATATTTTATGTGATATGGAATTAGATATAGAAACTATAATAGCAGGTTTGCTTCATGATGTAGTTGAAGATACTGAATACACATATGAAGATATAGAAAGAGAGTTTTCTAAAGAAATCGCTGATTTAGTAGATGGAGTAACAAAGCTTGGACAAATAAAATATCAGTCGAAAGAGGAAACACAAGCGGAAAATTTAAGAAAAATGTTTCTTGCTATGGCAAAAGATATAAGAGTTATACTTATAAAATTAGCTGATAGACTACATAACATGAGAACTCTAAAATATATGCCTCCCCAAAAAGCTAAATTTAAAGCTAAAGAAACTCTTGAGATATATGGTGGGATAGCTAATAGATTAGGAATATCTATGATTAAATGGGAACTTGAAGATTTAGCTTTAAGATATATAGATCCAGAAGGATATTATGATTTAGTTGAAAGAGTTGCTAAAAAAAGAAGTCAAAGAGAAGCCTATATAGAAAATGTACTTAATATATTAAACAAATCATTTGAAGATGTAAATATCAAGTGTAATGTATATGGAAGACCAAAGCATTTTTATAGTATATATAAAAAAATGCAAAATAAGCATAAGAGCTTCCAAGATATATACGATTTAATGGCAGTTAGAATAATTGTCGATACTGTAAAAGATTGTTATGCAGTTCTTGGTATGATACATACATTATGGACTCCTATGCCAGGAAGATTTAAAGATTATATAGCTATGCCAAAGGCAAATATGTATCAAAGTTTACATACTACAGTTATAGGTCCAGATGGTGAGCCTTTAGAGATACAAATAAGAACTAAAGAAATGCACAATATAGCTGAGTACGGGATAGCAGCACACTGGAAATATAAAGAAGGAAATACTAGTCAAAAACAAAGCAACATAGAAGGAAAACTTCAGTGGTTAAGACAAATGATGGAATGGGAAAAAGACTTAAAAGACCCACAAGAATTTATGGATGCACTTAAAGAAGATGTATTCAGTAGTCAAGTATATGTATTTACTCCTAAGGGAGATGTCGTAGAACTTCCAGCGGAGTCAACACCAATAGACTTTGCCTACAGAGTGCATACAAATGTAGGAAATAAATGTGTTGGTGCAAAGATAGATGGAAGAATCGTTCCTCTTGATTATAAACTTCAAAATGGTAATATAGTTGAAATATTAACATCTTCAAACTCTAATGGTCCAAGCAGAGACTGGATAAATATTGTTAAAACACCTAATGCTAAGAGTAGAATTAGACAATGGTTCAAAAAAGAAAGAAGAGAAGAAAATATTCAAAGAGGAACGGAAATACTTGAAAAAGAATTAAAAAAATATCATATACAATTAAAAGATCATAATATAGAAAAATATATGCAACAAATGACTAAGAAATTTAATCAACCAACAGTAGAAGATTTAATAGCTACTATTGGGTATGGTGGAATAATGCCAGCGCATGTAGTTCCTAAAATAAGGGACTTATATGAAAAAGAAGTTAAAAAGCTTCAAAAAGAAGAAATAAATGATATTGAAAAACACAGTATAAGTGATGCAAAATACAAGCAAAAGAGAAATAAGAATAATTCTCAAGGAATAGTAGTAAAAGGGTTAGATAATATACTTATAAGATTTGCTAAATGCTGTAATCCACTTCCTGGTGATGAGATTATAGGCTATATAACTAAAGGAAGAGGGGTTGCTATACATAGAGCAGATTGTCCTAATGCAAATGTTAAGGGAGATTTCTTCCAAAATAGACTAGTAGATGTAGCTTGGAGTAATTCTGAAGCGAGTAAATTTGAAGCTGAAATACAAATAAAAGCAGCTGATAAAAGAGGAATAATAAATGATATAACTCATATAGTCGCAATAGAAAAAGTTTCTTTAAATGGAATAAGTGCAAGAAAAGGAAGAGATAATGTAGTAAGTGTAAATCTACTAGTAGAAGTTAATAATATAGACGAATTAAATACAATAATGAAAAAGATAAAATCAATTCCTGGTGTTGAAAATATTTATAGAGTAGTTAACTAGGAGGTTATTATGAGAGCAGTTGTTCAGAGAGTATCTTCTTCAAAAGTTACAGTAGATGGAGAAGTTATTGGAAATATAAATAAAGGGTTACTTGTCTTACTTGGAGTAACTCATGAAGATACATCTAAAGATTTAGATTATATAATAGATAAAGTACTTAACTTAAGAATATTCGAAGATGAAAATGAAAAAATGAATTTATCATTAAAAGATGTAGGTGGAGAACTTTTAGTAGTATCTCAATTTACGCTATATGGTGATTGTAGAAAAGGTAGAAGGCCAAGTTTTTCTAGTGCGGCAAGACCAGAAGTTGCAACAAAATTATACGAAGAGTTCATAGAAAAAGCAAGGAAAGAAGGTATAGTAACTAAAACAGGAAAATTTGGTGCGCATATGATGGTTGATTTAACTAATGATGGACCAGTTACTATACTACTTGAATCAAATAGAGATTTTTAAGGAGGTACAATTATGAAAATAGAAAAGATAGTTGAACCGTACTTTGGGGAAAATATGTATATATTAATAGATGATGAAACTAAAAAATGTGCAGTGATAGATCCAGGTGGAGATAGTGATAAAATACTTAATTATATAAAGAAAAACTCTTTATATTTAGAATATATATTACTAACTCATGGACATGGAGATCATATAGGATCAGTTAATTATATAAAATCAAAAACTAATGTTACTATAGTTGCACATAGCGATGAAAAAGAGTTACTAAATGATAATAGAAAAAATTTAAGTTATTCTATGCATTGTGGGCCACAAGAATTAGATGCGGATATATATGTCAAAGATAAAGATAAATTAGAACTTGGAAATTTAAAATTAAGTTTTATTCATACTCCAGGCCACACAAAAGGATGTATGTGTATAAGGGTTAATGATGATATGTTTACAGGAGATACTCTATTTGCAGGAAGTATAGGAAGAACGGATTTTTATGGTGGAGACTATAAGCAAATTGAGAAATCTTTAAATAAACTAGCTAAATTCGAAGATAAAGTAAAAATACATCCTGGGCATGGACCAAGCTCAACACTTGGTATAGAGAAGATGAGTAATCCTTATATGTAAAAGGAGACGTTAAAATGTTAAACGTAATATTAAAAAATCATGATTTTAAGTATGAAGTTGCAGAACTTATAAAATTATTTACTTCAGAATTTCAATTTGTAGACAACAAGAGCTTTGGAATGGTTTTAGAAAATAACCTTTTAGAATATAACAATACTTTAATAGCAACAACTAAATACTACGAAAATTATGAGCTTAGATTTGATTCATCTGAAAATATAAAAATAGATGGTTTAACTGAGCAAGAATTAAAAAAGCTTACTAAAGAAATGATAAAAAGAAGTATGTTTAAAGTATTAAGAAAAAAATTCAATACTTATGTACCTTGGGGCATACTTACAGGAATAAGACCTGTTAAGATAGTACACACTTTATTAGATAAAGGTATGGATGATGACTTTATAAGAGAGAACTTAAAAGACAATTATCTTATAATGGATGAAAAGATAGAGCTAGCTTTAGAAATAGCAAAAAGAGAAAGAACTTTTATATACCCTATTGATGAAAATAAAATATCTTTATATGTAGGTATACCATTTTGTCCTACAAGATGCTATTATTGCTCATTCCCAGCAAATCCATTAAAGCAGTTTGGTCATTTAAGAATAGAGTATGTTGAAAAGCTTATAGAAGAAGTTAAAGGACTTGCTAAAATAATAGAAGATACAAATAAAGAAATCGAAACATTATATATAGGTGGAGGAACTCCAACAGCTTTAGAAAAAGAAGAATTAGATATTTTAATAACTGCTTTATATAAAGAATTAGATTTAAGTAAATTAAAAGAATTTACAGTTGAAGCTGGAAGACCAGATTCTATAACTAGAGGAAAGTTAGAAGTTCTTAAAAAGCACAACGTAAGTAGAATAAGTATAAATCCTCAAACTATGAATGATGAAACTTTAGAAAAAATAGGAAGAGCTCATAGTGTTTCTGATATAGTAGATTGTTTCAATATGGCTAGAGAGATAGGATTTGATAATATAAATATGGATCTTATATTAGGACTTGTTGATGAAGATTTAGATATGGTTAGAAATACTCTTGAGGAAATCAAAAAACTTTCACCAGAAAGTTTAACTGTACATACATTAGCAGTTAAGAGAGCATCTAAATTAAAAGAAGATATAGAAAATTATGAGTTTACAAGGTATGAAGAAATGATAAAAATGATAGATTTATCTATGGAATATGCAAGAGATATGGGACTTAATCCATATTATATGTATCGCCAGAAACATATGTTAGGAAACTTAGAAAATATAGGATATGCAAAAGAAGGATATGAATGTATATATAATATTCAAATTATGGAAGAAAAGCAAAGTAATTATGCATTAGGTGCAGGATCTATATCAAAATTTGTATATGTTGATGAGGATAGAATTGAAAGAGTTGAGAATGTAAAAAACGTTGAACAGTATATAGATAGAGTTGACGAAATGATTGAAAGAAAGAGAAAGGAGATATATAAATGTTAACTAAAGCTCCAAGGGGAACAAAAGACATAACTCCAAAGGATGCATATAAATGGAATTATGTTGAAAATAAATTTAGAGAAATATGTTCATTATTTGGATATGAAGAAATGAGAACTCCAATATTTGAACATACGGAATTATTTAAAAGAAGTGTAGGAGATACTACAGATATAGTACAAAAAGAAATGTACTCATTTACAGATAAAGGTGAAAGAGATATAACTTTAAAGCCAGAAGGAACAGCAGGAGTAGTTAGAGCATTTATAGAAAATAAATTATATGCTGATACTCAACCAACAAAGTTATTCTATATAACGCCTTGTTTTAGATACGAAAGACCTCAAGCTGGAAGACAAAGACAATTCCATCAATTTGGGATAGAAGCATTAGGTAGTGATAAACCGTCACTAGATGCGGAAATTATAGCTTTAGCTGTACAATTTTTCAATGAGGTTGGGCTTAAAGATTTAGCAGTAAGTATAAATTCTGTTGGATGTCCTACTTGTAGAGCTGAATATAATGCTAGATTAAAAGAATATCTTGATGCTAAATCAGATGTATTATGTGAAACATGTTTAGAAAGAAAAGATAAAAATCCAATGAGAGTTATAGACTGTAAAAACCCTACTTGTAAGGAAAGCTTAACAGATATACCTTTTATGGTTGACCATATATGTGATGATTGTAAAGATCACTTTGAAAAGTTACAAACATACTTAAAAGAAATGGATATAAATTTTGTAGTTGATAAGACCATAGTTAGAGGTCTTGATTACTACAAGAAAACTGCATTTGAAATAATATCAAATGATATAGGGTCTCAAAGTACAGTTTGTGGTGGAGGAAGATACGACGGACTTGTTGAACAATTAGGAGGACCTAAAGGTGTTAGTGGTATAGGATTTGGATTAGGTGTTGAAAGATTATTATTAACTATGGAAAATAATAATATAGAAATAGAAAATCCTTATGCTACTGATATATTTATAGTAACTATAGGAGAGGAAGCAAAAACTAAGAGCTTTAAATTACTTAAGGATTTAAGAACAAACCACATAAGTGCAGAAAATGACCACTTAGATAGAAGTGTAAAGGCTCAATTTAAGTACTCTGACAAGATAAATGCTAAGTTCACTATAGTTATAGGAGATGATGAATTAGCTAATGATACTGCTATATTAAAAAATATGGCAACATCAGAACAAATAACTATAAAATTAAGTGAAATAGTTAAAGAATTAAAGTCTAGAATGTAATTATTTAATCATGAACTTAATTAAATAAATATAAACTATTATTCTGGATTTAAAATATAAAGTTAAGTTATATTCTGTTTTCTAGACAAAAGAAATATATTAGTGATAAAATCATTAATATATTTATAGACAATATTTAAAAATTTTTATACATATAATTATATTTAATATAAAAATAACTATTTATAGTTAAAATAAATACTTGGAGGATAAGCAATGGAAACTCTAAATGGCTTAAAGAGAACTCATTACTGTGGGGACTTAAGAGAAAGCAATATAAATGAAGAAGTTGTACTTATGGGATGGGTACAAAAGAAAAGAAACTTAGGGGGATTAGTATTCGTTGACCTAAGAGATAGAAGTGGGTTATGTCAAATAATATTCGATACTGATGTAAATGCAGAAGCTTTTACTAAGGCTGAAAAATTAGGTTCAGAATATGTTGTTGCAGTTAAGGGAAAAGTTGCAGAAAGATCATCTAAAAACCCTAACATGCCAACTGGAGATATCGAAGTATTTGCTACTGAATTAAAAATATTAAATAAATCAGAAACACCACCAATATATATAAAAGATGACGATAATGTTTCTGAAGAATTAAGATTAAAATATAGATACTTAGATTTAAGAAAACCATCTATGCAAAATAACTTAATGTTAAGAAGTAGAGTTGCTGGAATAGTTAGAAATTACTTAACTGAAAATAATTTCTGTGAAATAGAAACTCCATTTTTAATAAAACCAACTCCAGAAGGTGCTAGAGACTATTTAGTACCAAGTAGAGTTAATGAAGGAAAGTTTTATGCATTACCGCAATCACCACAATTATTCAAACAATTATTAATGGTAAGTGGTATGGATAGATACTTCCAAATAGTTAAGTGTTTTAGAGATGAAGACTTAAGAGCTGATCGTCAACCAGAGTTTACTCAAATAGACTGTGAAATGTCATTTGTAGAAGAAGAAGACGTTAGAGCTATAATGGAAAAAATGATACAAAGAATATTCAAAGAAGTATTAAATGTAGAAGTTAGTTTACCACTTCCAGTTATGCCTTATGCTGAGGCTATGGAAAGATATGGTTCAGACAAGCCTGATACTAGATTTGGATATGAATTAACTAATATATCTGATATAGTAGCTAATTGTGGATTTGGAGTATTTGCAAATGCTACTAAAAAAGGTATGAGTGTTAGAGGTATAAACGTAGAAGGTAAAGCAGAAGAATTTACTAAAAAGCAAATAGGTAAATTAGAAGACCATGCTAAAACTTATAAAGCTAAAGGTCTTGCTTGGATGAAGGTTGGAGCTAACAGAGAGATTACTTCTCCAATAGCTAAATTCTTTACTGAAGAAGAAATGACTGCAATACTTGACAGAATGAATGCTAAAGAAGGTGACTTATTATTATTCGTTGCTGACAAGGATTCAGTAGTATTTGATGCATTAGGTCAAGTTAGACTTGAAGTAGCAAGAAGACTTGATTTATTAGATAACAGTGTTTACAAAATGTTATGGGTAACTGAATTCCCATTATTTGAAGAAGATGAAGAAATAGGAAGATTCATAGCTAAGCATCACCCATTCACATCTCCAATAGATGAAGATTTAGATAAATTAGAGAGCGGTGATAAAGCATCTTTAAGAGCTAAGGCTTATGATATAGTTATAAATGGATATGAAGTAGGTGGAGGAAGTGTTAGAATATTCAATTCTGATGTTCAAAAGAGAATGTTTAGTGCATTAGGACTTTCTGAAGAAGAAGCTTACGAAAAGTTTGGATTCTTATTAGATGCGTTCAAATATGGAACTCCTCCTCACGCAGGTATAGCATTTGGTATGGATAGATTAATCATGATACTTGCTGGAACTACTAACATAAAAGATGTTATAGCATTCCCTAAAAATCAAAGTGCAGTTTGCCCAATGACAAATGCCCCAGCTATAGCTGATGAAGAACAACTTAAAGAGTTAAGTATAAAGCTAGAGTTAGAAAATCAAGAATAATAGATAAAAAGTACCTCATATTGAGGTACTTTTTTATTTATAATTTAATTACTTAATAGTATCATTATATAGTAATCGAACTTAATAATAAATGTATTTAATGTGTATCAAATCAATACTTATCTTAGAACTTGTAAAATAGTTATAGATTACATTTACACACTTTTATAAGATCGATTACTATATTTATCAGATAAAGATTTTTCACCTATTTCAACTAGTTTTTTAGAAGTCATTTAACTAATCTCAACACCTGATTTTATATTTTCATCCATTTCATCTAAAGTGCATTGAGTAGCAAAGTTATTTATTTTATCAGCTCTCATATTATAGTAATATCCAAGTTCAGACGATATCTCCATCTTAAGATTATTTAAAGCCTCTCTAGCATTATTTTTACTTTGTAAATCCATACTACTCCTCCTTAAAATTTTCATATATATCTTTTAATTAAAATACTTTATTAGGTAAAGTTATTATTTTGTATTGTTAAAAAATACAATAAAATTATTTTATAATGTAGAATTATTATTAGAATATATATATATATAAATATCATTAACTTAAAATAAAGAACTTATAACATAAAATTTTGTAAAATTTATAAAAGATAATATTAAAAATGAGATTTTCAAAGATTATAATAGAATCTATTTATTATTAAAATAAAAGGGTTTTAAGTAAAATTGTAAGAACTAATAAAATTAGGTATAATAAAGTATAAAAATATATGATATTTTAATGTATATATAATATTATTATAAATATAATTAACCATAAATAATATAAGAGGTGTAAAATGCAAGATAAAGACATACTTATAAAAAGGCTAAATAGAATAGAAGGTCAAGTTAAAGGTATACAAAAAATGGTAGAGGAAGAAAGGTATTGCATAGATATATTAACTCAAATATCTGCAATAAGGTCAGCTATAAATAAAGTTGGATCTATAATACTAGAAAATCATATAAAGGGGTGCGTGGTAAATAGTATAAAAGAGGACAATAGTGAAGAATCAATAGCCGAGCTTATGAAGACTATAGATAAATTTACAAAATAGGGGGGGATTTAAAATGAATCAACAGGGATATATTGTTGAAATAGTAGATGGTGTAACTGCAAAACTAAAATTAAAGCGTTATTCAGCATGTGCATCTTGTGGCAAGTGTGCAACTACATCTGAAGAAAAAGAAATAATAGTTGAGGTAGATAACACTATAGGTGCTAAAGTAGGGGATAGAGTTGAAGTTAATATGGAAACTGTAAATGTATTAAAGGCAGCATTTATAGCTTATACAATACCTTTGGTAGCTTTACTTTTAGGTACTGTAGGAACTTTCTATGGATTAAAAGCACTAAACATTACTAGTAATGTAGAGTTTATAAGTGGTGGAGTAGGATTAATATTTACTTTTATATCATTTTTAATATTAAAGAAAAATGACAAAAAGCTTAGAGGTAGCAAAGAATATATACCTATAGTTACAAGAATAATTGTAAGTAGTGGGAGTGAAATAACTTTATAGAATAAATAAACGTGTTATTTAAATAATTTAAAAATGGAGCATATAAGGATATAGATATTAAGATGAAATAATATGTATAAAATTTATACAAATGGTAGCTATATAATAAACCATATATCTTAATATGCTCTATTTATATTTTAAAATCGTTATATTGATATTTTAATTAAACCTATTTATTTTTATGAACTTTATCTAATGAAACTATATTTAAAGTTCTAGCTAATGATGTTATAACTAAAACTCCAAGGGAGATTGCTCCACCTACAAATAATACATTTGCCCCCTTAGATATTGCAAGTTGATAATTTGACTGAACTAAATAAAGCATAGTGTTGTACATTCCAAGACCTGGAACTAAAGGTATAATACCTGGTATTACAAATAATATTGCAGGATATTTTAATTTTCTAGCTAGAACTTCACTTATCAAAGCAACTAAAGCGGCAGACAAAAAGTTTGCTAATATATCATTATTTGTAGCATTGATTAAATAATAATAAACACTCCAACCAATACCACCAGTTAAACCTGCCGGTATAAGAGCAGATTTAGGTACTTTTAAAAATACTGAGAATCCAATAGTAGCAATAGTTGAGTATAAAAAGTGCATGTAAACGGGCATATCTGTCATTAGAATACACCTCCTAATCTGACCCATAAATCTAATACTAAACCAACACCACAGGCAATTGCTATTGCTGTCATACCTGCATCAAATGCACGAGCAACACCAGAGATTAAATCTCCGGAAATCAAATCTCTAATACCTTTTATAAAGGAAACTCCTGGAAGTAGTGGCATAATAGATCCAACTATTAACATTCTTGGAGTATCAAGAATTCCAATATGGCTAAGCAAAACTCCGACTATAGCTATAAAGGTAGACGCTAATAGACTTGAAAATGCAGGTATTGAGCTTAGTTTCATAATTTTATTGTAAAATAATACTGCAAATATTGAAGTTATAAAAGTGCATATGAAATTTGCTAAATTATTTCCACCTAAAAGCCCTGCGAAAAATGCAGAACCAACTCCTGTAAAAAAGTACACTACTTTTGAAGAGTAGCTATTAACTTGAACTATATCCTTTAGTTTATCCATGGCATCATCTATTGTTAAATTAGTATTATTAACAAACTCTCTAGAAAAATTATTAAGTAAAGCGATTTTATTTAAATCTATAGACCTAGATTTAATAGTCTTCATAAAAGTTAATCCATCGAATCTATCATCAGATATTATTATCACAGTAGGTGATGTAAAGACATTTATGTAGTAAAAGCCTCTTGATTTACAAATTCTAAGTAGACTATCTTCTACACGGTAAGTTTCTGCACCATTAGATAGCATGAGTTCTCCTATAAATAATGCTAATCTAAGGATGTCTTTTTTATAATTTGGATTGTATTCACTATTCATAAAAAACCTCCAATAAAATATATAAAGATTATATCAAATATTTTCTTATTATTATTTAAAAATACGATAAATTATATTTTATTTTTCCTAAAATGAATAATTTTTATTAGCAAAAAGTTACAAGATATATTATAAAACCTAATAGATTTATGTGATTTATATAAAACTGCAATTATGAACAAGTTTAATTAAAGTTCATATAATTATTAATAACATAAATTTAAGGGGGAATAAAATTGGTATTAACAGGAGCTCATTACATCTATATTTTATTCATGTTAGTAGTATTAATAACTATGATTATGAAAAAAGAAAGTGTAATACCATGTATATTAGGTATATTTGCTTTAGGACTTTATTACAACAGAAGTTTAATAGGAGCACTTATATCAATATTTTTGGCATTAAATGTAGCGTTAAATGAATTAGGTCCAGTAATTTTAATAATAGGTATTATGGTTTCGCTATCAAAGGCACTAGAAGAGAATAAAGCCATTGATTTTATGGTAGGTCCAATTTCTAGAGTAGTTAAAAATCCTACTAGTGCATTTTTCATATCAGGTATATCTATGCTATTAATGTCTTGGTTTTTCTGGCCATCACCAGCAACAGCACTTGTAGGAGCTATATTTTTACCTATAGCTATAAAAGCTGGTCTTCCTGCAATAGGACTTGCAATGGCTATCAATCTATTTGGTCACGGTATAGCATTATCTACTGACTTTATAATACAAGGAGCACCTTCTATAACATCAGGAGCAGCTGGTATAGGCGTAAATGAAGTTATGAGTGAAGGTATGATACTTTATATTGTAATGGCAGTAGTTACTATAGGAACAGCTTTTTATATTCTAAGAAGAGATTTAAAAAATGGTAACTTAAATTATGAAGTCGCACAAACAACAGATATAGAAAAGAAAGATATTTCTTTAAATGCTAAAATATCCATATGGATAGTTATAATAACATTTATACTAGATATAATAGCTATGTATAAATTTGACCTTAAAGGTGGAGATGCTACTGGGTTACTTGGAGGAACGGCTTTAATGTTATTAATAATAATAAACTTTATGAATAATCCAAAAACAACACTTGATAAAGTTACAGAGCAAATAGTTGGAGGATTCGTGTTTGGTATAAACATATTTGCGGTAATAATACCTATAGCAGCATTTTTCTATATGGGGGATATGTCTTTAGTAACAGTATTTGGTGATGTTTTAGCAAAAGGATATCAAGGACTTTTAGGTGATATAGGTCTAGCTTTATCTAAAGCAGTTCCATTTAATAAAGTTGCAGCTGCAAGTATAGAAACAGTAGTTGGTGGTATAACAGGACTTGATGGTTCATCATTTTCTGGAATGTCTTTAGCTGGTTCAACTGCAGCTGTGTTTGGAACAGCTATAGACGCAAATGTAGGAGCTTTATCAGCTTTAGGTCAAATAGCAGCTACATGGGTAGGTGGAGGATGTATAGTTCCTTGGGCATTAGCACCAGTAGCAGCTATATGTGGTGTAAAACCAGTTGACTTAGCTAAAAGAAATATTATACCTGTAATGATTGGACTTGTGGTAACGACAGTAGTCGCGATATTTATTATTTAGCCTCATAAATGTAGAGTATATTAAATGAGCTTTTATCATTTAATATACTCTATTTTTATATTGAAGGTGTTAATAGAATCATATTTATTTAAAAATAACAATAGATAGTGATTTTGATGATAACATAGTTTATGAAAACTAAAAATTATCATTAATAACATATTTTTTCAATAATTTAGAAGAGAAAATTGATTAAAGTCTTGATGCAATTTACACATTATAATTTTAGATAATAAAGTACATAAAGTTTAGATAGTGCTTAGAAGATTGTATTAGATTTTGGATATAAAAGCTAAATATGGATAATAAAATTAAGGGAAAAATACAAAAAAATAAAAAGTTTCAAAAAAAATGTAAAAAAGTATTGACCATATTAATTTAAGGTGATATAGTAATACTTGTCCTTGAGAAAGAGACAAATAATAAAAAGTGAACTTTGAAAATTAAACAGTAGGTTAATTTATAGAATTGAAACTAAACAAACC
>CALFLM010000055.1 GCA_937880075.1 uncultured Romboutsia sp.
AATACAAAATAATAACTTTACCTAATGAAGCATTTTAATTAAAACATATATATTATTTTCTTATTTTAATATTTATTTATAGATTTTAAACTACCGTTATTAATAACTATTCTTTAAAAAACAAATGGTGGAGCAAAAAATGGATACGCTAATAATGATAATGCTATGAGAGAACCAAGTGGAAAAGCTCTACGTCTAAAGCGTCTAAACCTTCTAGGAGAACCAAATTGTCTTTGTTGATTATATTGATTATTGCATTCTTGATCTATTACATCTTCACCAACTAAAATAATAACTTTATCCTGATCTACACTTTCGATTATCCCATCCAGTGTACTTCCATCTCTCGTTGAAAAAACAACGTGATAATTCATTAACTTTCTACATTCATCATACATATTCTGCACATTTCTATTTTTTCTTTCTACTGCCATTTTAATCAACCCCCTCTTTTATCATAATATCATTTATTAGAAAAAGTGTTCATTTTCTAATAAATAAATACTTAGAAAAAATTCTACAAGTAATTTATATATGTTATAATTTTTTTATTTATTACAAAAATGTAATATCATATTATAAATTTCATCTGCTATAATTATTACAATATTATTTTTAAGAAATGAGGTTATTTAAATGGAAAAAAAGCAATATGTTTGTCCTAAGTGCGAAAATACATCTTATGAAAGTGATGAGTTTCAAGCAACAGGTGGAAATTTTGCAAAAATATTTGATATACAAAACAAAAAATTTATCACTATAAGCTGTAAAAAATGTGGGTATACAGAATTATACAAAGGTACTACATCTGATGGATGGAATATACTAGATTTCCTTATGGGGTAATTGATTTCATTTATATAAATTATTTTAATAAAAATAAAGTTATGGGTTATCCCATAACTTTATATACTATATATGTCAGAAAACTCTATATTACATTTCTCAATATGATAATCATTATTATCACATGTTAGGATAACATTTTCTTCTTCTATTGTTTTAATCGGTATATTAAAGACAAATTCAGTTCCCTTACCTATTTCACTAAATACTTCTATTTTACCTCCATGCATCTCTACAATTGACTTTACAATAGATAGACCTATTCCACTGCCTTCACATCTTCTAGAAAGAATATCATTTGCTTGTCCAAATCTATCAAATATTAATTCTAACTTATCTTTTGGTATTCCTACTCCACTATCCTTTACAGATACAACTACATCTTCATTTACTTTGTTTAAAGATACATGTATATCTCCATTATCATCTGTATACTTAATTGCATTTGATAATAAATTTAACATTATCCTCTCTATTTTATCTGGATCGCAAGCTAATATTACTTCTTCCAAATCTGTATTAAATAATAGATTTATTTTTTTATGTTTAACATATTCTGCTATTGATAAAGTTATATCTTCTATTATTTTCACAATATTATAATTAGAAGGTTGTAAGTTATAATATCCTATATCAATTCTACTTATATCTATTAAATTATTTACTAGTCTTAATAGCCTATAAGAGTTCTGCTTCATTATACCTACATGTCTTATTAAATTATCTTTATTTATATTATCTAAAGCTATATTTTTATCTATTAATTGAACAATTCCAAGTATTATATTTAACGGTGTTTTAAATTCATGAGATATGTTTCCAAAAAATTCATTTCTTATACTTTCTAGGTGAATAGTTTCTTCTAATTTTTTCTTTTCTTCTTCTACTTCCTTCCTTTTTGTAATATCTATACCTGTAAATATAAATATATTTTTATCTTTTACATACTTTGCACTTAGTTCTATCCATCTATATCTATTATTTTTACATAAAAATCTAGTAGTTAAATACTTTATTTCTTCTGTTATACAATTTGAATTGTATAAATTTTCTAATATAGAAATATCTTCAGGATGTATTAAATCACTATAATGCATAGTTTTTATTTCATCTTCACTCCAACCAAGTATTTTTTCCAAAGAACCATTAACTTTAACAGTATAACCATCTATATTTACTGTTGATTTTAAATCTGCAGACACATCTAAGTAAAGACTTAATTCTTCTTCTGATTCTTTACGTTTTTGATTTTCTAATTTTAATTCTTGAGATAACCTATAATTTTTTATAAGCATTGCTAGTTTATCTGCAATTTCTTCAAATAAAGTATCCTGATTATATTTAGGTGCTTCTTCCTTACTATAAGTCATAGATAGTGTACCTATTAATTCATTACTTACTATCATAGGATATATACAAATATATTTTATACCGTCAGTAGAATCTATTTCTAAATCTATTTCTTCTATATCAGTTTTTTTTATTATTTTATTTATTCCTTTAAGTCCCCTAAAAGTTTTTCCTTCTAAAATTGCTTTTTCTTCATTTTTACTAATCCTTATTTTATCAACTCTAGCAAGTGTTTTAGCTGAATTTTTTAATTTTATATATGGTTTAAACTCTAGAGCATCTTTATCATAAAGATTTATAGATAAGCCTTTAGCATTTGTACACTCTATTATGCTGTTTGATATATTATTTAATAAATTGTATATACCGTCCTTACTATTATTGTTATTTTCAGAAATTGCGTCACTATAATTTTTAAATATTTTATCCCTAGCTATTTTTTGTAGCTGGATATCCTTAGATACCCCTATTATGTATTTTAAATTATTATTTTCATCATATATAGGTTCTTTATAATATTCATACCACCTATCTTTGCCATCTATATTTATTATCTCATCGTATAACTTAGCTACTTTACTCTCACTTACAATCTTATCCATTTTTATAAATGAATCTGAAATATCTGATGGAAAAATCTCAGACGCATATTTACCTATTATATCTTCTTGAGTCTTTCCTAAAAACTTGCCTAAAGTTTTACTTGCATATATATATTTTCCTGAAGCATCTTTAATAAATGTTCCTGAATATGGATTATCTAATAATAACTCCATTTGTTCTTTAGTCAAAATAGATTTTGCTATATCTTTTGATATAATAAATAAACTTTTCTCACATTTAAATTCATCTATAAATATATTGCTTTCCAATTTTATTTCTTTCCTATTTTTTGTTATAAATTCTAATTCTTTATTTATTCCATTTTTATATAATGATAAATTATCTATTTCAAAATAATTATTAGTTATAATTTCGTTTACATTTAATTTACATAATTCCTGTTTTTTATATCCGAATTTATTTAAAAATTTACCATTAGCAAAAATTATTTTTCCATTATAATCTGATATTAAAATATATTCATCCACTTTTTCTAATAAAATTTCCATTTTTTCCCCCTAGTTTCATACACAATACTTAAAATTATAGCATATTTTTTCTTATTTTTCATTTTTAGATTATAAAATAAAATAAATTCTTTAGATATATTTTTCATTATAAAAAATTCGCTTCGCTTGAGCAACGTGTTGGCGAAACATTTCATTTCGCAAACAGTATATCCTTGCTCCCACTACGTATACATCCGTTGCTTGGACCTCTGCGTAGGCGAATCATTTCAAAATGTCATTTTTTTACGTTTATAAGGTTATTGATATTGCTTATATTCATAGGTTATCCACAAAACTTTTCATGCTATAATTTACTTATACGTAAAAAAGAGCCATTATCAGCTCTTTTTATACTAAATTATATAGAGTATTTATTTACATAAATTTATAAGCTTCTATATCTAAATTATCTTTAGTCTTATCAGTTAATGCTATACAATCTTCACATTAAAAATTACTCTAAATTTATTTTAAGGTTTTAAGTAAATTAAGTAATTGGTATAAATATATTTTAATAGAATTTGCTTTTTAAAATACCTACTGCAGACCCAATTATTCTAACATCATCTATTGGCATTACAATTGGTTCATATTTATTATTTTCTGGAGATAATATAGCATATTTTCCGTCTATACTTATTCTTTTTATCGTTGCATATCCATCTATATCAACAGCAACTATTTCTCCATTATATACTGCATCTTGCTTTTTTATAACTACTAAATCACTATCATTTATATTGGCATTTATCATACTATCTCCATTTATCTTTAACATAAAAGTATCTTTTGATGATTTTACTAGCCAACTTGGAAGATAAAAACTTCCTTCGATTTCATCATTTATATAAATAGGCATACCTGCTGCTATTTCGCTATATACAGGAATTTTTGTAACATCTTCTTCTATCTCATTATCTTCAAATATTATTTCTTCTATTTTGCTAGGATCTCTTTGAAAATTAATTTTTCTTCCCTTTTTTAAATCTATATACTCATAACTTTCAATAAATAATGAAAGCTCCATTTGAAAACTTTTCATCTATTAATCCCCTTTCTTAGTTTATTTACACCTATTTATTCATCTATTTAAACGTATATATATTTTTTCTAATAATGATTCTACATTATAAAATAATTTTATTGTTTATTGTATTTTTTAACAATACAAAATAATAACTTTACCTAATGAAGTATTTTAATTAAAACATATATA
>CALFLM010000056.1 GCA_937880075.1 uncultured Romboutsia sp.
TTCTTTATTAATTTCTGAAGATACTGTATTTTCCTCAATTTGTTCATCACTTATTTTTGTATTATCTGTATTTGAGCAAGCAACTAAGTTTAAACTCATTATGCACATAACCAATACAGTTAATTTACGTCTTATCATATTTCCCCTCCATGTATTAAAACTTAAACTTATTATAACATCAAATACCATAAAATACCATAAAGATAGATGTATGCTAAAACAGATATTTATATATATCCATAAAATTTACATAGTATTATATAGTAATTATGAATTAAATATCTTACTGTATTAGTTAAATTATTTATATTTATATAAATCATAAAATAAAATTATTTATTTTACAGATACATATTTATTATCTTTTATATAAAATCTCCATAAATAATTTTTAGCTTCCTCAGCATAATCTATATTTATTCTTTTAGATTCAACTACTTCAAAATCATTATCAGCAAATACTTTTTCTCCATTTTCATCTATGTAAAAATCACTTATATAAAGATCACTATCTAGTAAATACTTACTATTAAAACTTCTATCTATTTCTAGTGCCATACAAAGCTTTCCAGGACCATTTGTTATGTTTTTCTTTTGATAATTAGTTAATTTATCATAATCTTTTTTATATCTATTAAATGATATTTTATCAAATCCTATTATAGGCTCTACTGCCCTTATTAACACACATTCTGGTACATTTTCAACATTGGCTGATATATTTAGGCAATGATACATCCCGTATATCAAATATACATATATATGACCACCTTCTAAATATAATGGCTTTGTTCTGTCAGTTTTTTTATCATTATATACATGTGCTGCTTTATCTTTTATTCCCATGTATCCTTCTGTTTCAACTATTTTAGTTACAACTTGAATATTATCATATTCTCTTATTAAAAACTTTCCAAGTATATTTTTAGCTACATAAAGTCCATCATTTTGAAAAAAATTCTTGTCCAAATTATCACCTCTAATAAATGCTATATTATTGTATATGAAATATTATATCCTAAAGCTATAATCTATATAAATTCGCTTCACTTAAGCGATGTGTCGGTAAAACACTTTAAGCAATGTGTTGGCGAATCATTTCAAAATATCACAGTTTCATTATATGTAAAAAATTATAATAAATCTACAAAATAAAAGCTACCCTAATTGGATAGCTTTTATTTTCTACATAAAGAATTTAAGAAGTATTCCTGCAACTACTGCAGAACCTATAACACCAGAAACATTTGGCCCCATTGCATGCATAAGTAAGAAGTTTGATGGATTTTCTTCTTGCCCAATCTTTTGAACAACTCTTGCCGCCATAGGAACTGCTGAAACTCCAGCTGCACCTATCATTGGATTTACTTTACCACCAGTTGCCTTACACATAATTTTTCCAAATAATACTCCTGATGCAGTACCTACAGCAAATGCCACAAGACCCATAGCTGTAACTCCTAAAGTTTGAACTGTTAAGAAAGTTTCTGCATTAGCAGTTGCACCTACTGTAAGACCTAAAAATATTGTTATTATATACATTAATGAATTTTGTGCTGTTTCAACTAACTTTGGAACTACTCCACTTTCTTTTAGTAAGTTACCAAACATTAACATTCCTATAAGTGGTGCCGCTGTAGGTAAAAGTCCTATAACTATTATCATAGCAACTATCGGAAATACTATTTTTTCAGTTTTTGAAACTGGTCTTAATTGTTCCATTTTTATAGCTCTTTCTTCTTTAGTTGTAAGTGCTCTTATTATTGGTGGTTGTATAACTGGAACTAAAGCCATATATGAATATGCTGCAAGTGCTATAGTTCCTAGCATATGTGGTGCTAGTTTTGATGTTAACTGTATTGCAGTTGGTCCATCAGCCCCACCTATTATACCTATTGAAGCTGCTTCAAGTCCATTAAATCCAAGTAATATTGCTCCTAAAAATGCAAAGAATATACCAAATTGAGCTGCTGCTCCAAGTAGCATTGTTTTAGGATTTGCAATCATTGGACCAAAGTCTGTACTTGCCCCTATACATAAGAAAATTAATGGTGGGAAAATACCTAATTTAACACCTTGATATAAATAATATAAAAGCCCACCTATTTCACCATCAGTTGGAGCTTTCATTAAATCTGCTCCTGGCATATTTGCAAGTAACATACCTACTGAAATTGGTATTAATAAGTATGGTTCATATCCTTTTTTTATAGCCAAGTATAAAAATACACAAGCTATTAATATCATTATTATACTTTTAATTCCCATATTAGCAAAACCTGACTCTAATATGAAACTACTTATCATCTCTCCCATAGTAAAATCCCCCTTAACCTATAGACTAAGCCATTTTAAGTAGTGTATCACCTGGATTTACATTTTGACCTTTATCTACAGATATAGCTATTACAACTCCATCATGAGGTGCTACTATTTCATTTTCCATTTTCATAGCTTCAAGTATAGCTAGAACCTGACCTTTTTTAACATTATCTCCATCTTTTACTAATACATTTGTTATTGTTCCAGGCATTGGAGCATTTATAGATTCCCCACACCCACTTACTGTTTTTGGATCTTCTTTTTTAACTTCTGGTTTAGTTTCAACTTTAGGTGTAGGTTCTACACTTTGACTTAGGTTTACTTCTTCTATTTCCACTTCGTATACTTTTCCATTTAATTTTATATGATATGTTTTAGAACTCATTTTAAAATCCCCCTATGCTTTGATTTATTTATTAAAATTTATTTTAATCTTTAAAGTATCTATCATATTAGTTTTGATTTCAATATTGTAAATTCACTATGATATTCTTGTTATTCTCTTTATATGAAGATTTGGATTAAGCTTACCGTCTCCTGCCATTATAGATGCTGATAATGCTACTACTATTTTTTCTTCTTCATCAATTTCAAAATTATCTTCTACCGAATAATTTTTAATGTTATTAACAGTATTTTTTGGTGTATTGTTAACATTATTTACTTTTATAGAATTTTCATTTTTAAAGATATATTTAAATAAACTAAGTACACCTGAAATTACTAATAGTATTATAAATACCATTACCATGCTTGATATTGTTATATATAAAGCTTGCATTAAATTTAAATTTTCACCCATATTATCACCTATTTTCTACATAGTTACATTTATAAATTTAATCTTGTTATCATCTTCTTTTTCTACTGGCTTTTTATTATATTTATTTTCTAAAAACTTAGGAGCAACTTGTGGAAATAGCGCCATAGCTAATACGTCTTCATCATTTTTAGCTAAGTCCCCTGCTTCTTTTTTCATTTTTTCAAATTCAGGATCTATTAAATCTGCTGGTCTTACAGTTATTACCTCTTCATCTCCTATTATTTTTTTTCTAAATTCATCACTTATCGGTGCTGGAGATTTACCATAGTTACCTCTTAAATAGTCTTTTATCTCCTTTGGAACTAATTTATATCTTACTCCTGTTAATACGTTAAATAAAGCTTGAGTACCAACCATTTGACTCATTGGTGTAACAAGTGGTGGATATCCTAGGTCTTTTCTAACTCTAGGAACTTCTTTTAAAACATCTTCATATTTTTCTTCCGCATTTTGCTGTTTTAATTGTGATAAAAGATTAGATAGCATACCTCCTGGTACTTGGTATTTTAATGTTTGTGGTTCTGTTAATAGTACTTTGGGATTTAATATTTTATCAGCCATATATTTATCTCTTATTGGTTTGAAATGTTCTGCGACTTGTAATAATTTTTCCATATCAAGACCTGGATTTCTTTCCATTTCAGAAAATGTTAATGAAAGTGATTCTGTTGGGGGCTGACTTGTTCCACCACTAAATGGCGATATTGCTGTATCTATTATATCAACACCTGCTTCAACAGCCTTCATATATATCATATCTGCGATTCCACCTGTACAGTGGGTATGAAGATTTATAGGAATGTCTGTCATTTCTTTTATACGTTTTACTAAATCATAAGCTTTATACGGAGTTAAACCCCCTGCCATATCTTTTATACATATCGAATCTGCTCCCATAGACTCCATAGTTTTTATTAATTCTAAGTAATACTCGGGTGTGTGTATTGGACTTGTTGTATATGATATTGCACATTGACAGTGGCCATTGTATTTTTTTATAGCATTAATTGATGCTTCTAAGTTTCTGACATCGTTTAGTGCATCAAATACTCTTATTATATCTATACCATTTTTTATAGATAATTCAATAAATTTTTCTACAGTATCATCTGCATAGTTTCTATATCCTAACAAGTTTTGACCTCTTAGAAGCATTTGAAGTTTAGTATTTTTAACATGCTTTCTTATAAGTCTTAATCTTTCCCATGGGTCTTCATTTAAAAAGCGTATACATGCATCAAATGTAGCTCCACCCCAAACTTCCATTGCATAATATCCTACTTGGTCCATAGTTTCAAGTATTGGTATTATCTCATCGGTTTTTAGCCTTGTTGCTATTAATGATTGGTGTCCATCCCTTAATGCAGTTTCTGTTATCTTTAATTTTTTCATAAATTGATTTTCCCCCTATCAAGTTTATGTTTTTAAATTATACTATAAATGTATTAATATAAATTAGATGTTATGATTGTGATATTATTAAAAGTTTAGTTTTTAAATTTAACAAATTTTTGAGCAACGGATGTATCCGTAGCGTGAGCAAGTATATATCGTTGGCGAAATTAAGTACTTCGCCGACACATCGCTCAAGCAAAGCGAATTTTTTATTATTTAAATTAAGTAAAAAAGCCTACAAAAACTTTATTTTTATAGGCTTTCTTATATATTTATTTTTTAATCAAATCTAAAAATTATATCGATAAATGTATCTATTTTTTAGTATTTGTGTTGTTCATTGTGCCTGGGTTTTTCATTGCATTTGGCTCTATTCCTAGAGCTTTATTCATTTCTTCTAATAAATTGTTAAAATCAGACTTTGTTTCATCCTTTATTCTTGTAGCTTCATCAACTGCTTTTATAAATTCATTTTGTGATTTATCATGTATATCTTTAGGTAGATTATCTAAATTCTTTAATCTAGCATCTATATTTGATATAGTTTTTTCACCTTCAGCTATTAACTTTTCATTCATATCTTTTATTTTTGTATCTTCTGTTTTTCCATCATTTTTTAAATCATCAACAAATGTTTGTATTTTGTCTCTTGAATCTTTATATGCAGCTTTTAACTCTTCCACGTATTTTTCATTTCCTGGGTATTTGTTAGTTTTGTAATACTCAGTTACAGTTTCTGGTGTTTCGTACATTTTATACATACTTAAATCACCAAGGTTGTCTCCATAGAATCTAGAATATTTTTCTACGTAATCATTATTTGCGTTATTTGTAGTATTTGCAGTATTTTGTTTTGTTGTAGTTTTGGCACCATTTGCTGGTGTAGTTTCTTTTTTGTTGCAGGCTACCATTGATAATGATAATGCTAATGATAACCCTGCTACTACAATTTTATTTGCTTTCATAAATTTCCTCCTATCTAAATTTGTCCTCAATAGTATTTGTAAATTCAATAAATATATTCTTAATAAATAAAAAATGAACTCTAGTATACAGAGTTCACTTTTTGTTTAAATTATCTAGTGTATCCTATAATTTAACCTTTAATAAAGGACTATATTGATATATCTATATTTTTTTACCACACCTTTTGCATTTTTATTCTTTATTCAGTTTTTAAGTTCATTGCTATTACAAATATATTTCCTAAATCTTATTCATTAGCTATTTTATTTATATCCCCTTTTACTATAGGAGTATAAACTTTATAAATTACATATTCATTGTGTAAACTTTATGTTTTTCTAAAGTAAAATAAGTTAAACATTGGCTCTATTCTAGCACTTATACCAAGTATTGTTGGTATAGATTCTATTTATGATATCGTAAGAAGTTTCATATTCATTGGTAAAAAGTTATGATTGTTTTACTGATTCATTTAACGGCATTTATTATTTCATTTTTTACCAAAAACTTCATAAGTTTCTTCTCTTTTTTCAAGCTTTATCATAAACACACCTCTTAGAAGCATATTTGTCAAACTATACTGTATTATTGTATTCTTTTAAAATCCACTCTGACACAATATATTGTGTTTTTTAAATCTTAATTTTATATAAAAATACAACATATTTAATTTAAATAAAATGTAAATTCGGCATAATTTAAAATAACGTTAACTTATTTATTTTATTACAAATTTGATTTTTGATAATTTTATCCTAAATAAAAACTAAGGGCTACTTATTTTATTAAAAGTAGCCCTTAGTATATTTACAATATATATTTATTATTACTATTTAGGAAACAATCTATAACTTCCTTATTAAACTTTTTATATTCCTCTATATTAGGACAATGAGCTGATTTATCAAAAACTACGACTTTTTTCTTTGGTGCAATTATAAAGTCAAAATATATTTTAGCAATTACTGATGAAGTTATATAATCATATTTCCCTAAAAATAAATAAATAGGAACTTGAAATTTATTTGATTCTTTGAATAAATCTACATTTAAAATGCTATTTGATAAATCCTCAGCTACACTTAAGCCTTTTATAAATTTTAAAATATCTAATAGTGAATAATATTTACATCTTAATAATTGTAAAATATTTAAGTACATATATTTTTTATTATGGAAACTTCCACCATATTTTTTGGTTAACTTTCCAATATAATCTGCTGTTTTTTTAGTTCTATATGGTAATTCAATTATTTTATTTACCACATACATATCATACTTATTTTTTTTTGATTTTGCTTTATTCAATATATATGGGTATGACAATTTTTCACTTTCAAAATCATGTACTAACTGACCTACACCTATATATCCATTAAACATTTCTGGATATTTTTGAACTATTTTTATCCCTAAAAGAGATCCCCAAGAATGACCTATTAAATAAATCTTTTTATTAAAACGTCTAGTTATATACTTACATACTTTATAAGTATCACATATAAATTGTTCTAAATTAAATGTATCTTTATTTATATTTTTACTATAAGATTTTGCAGTTCCACGTTGATCCCATTTTATTACTATAAAATTTTCCTCTAATTCTTTTTCATAAGGATACATATACATATTGGATACGCCTGGACCACCATGTAAATACAATAATATAGGACTATCAAGTTTGCATCCTCTTATTAAAATACTTTGTTTTACTCCATTTACATTAATATCTTTTATCTCCTCTATTTCCAATAAATGTTTTTTCATTTTATACCCCTTACTTAATCTAAAGTTTAAATCTTTCTAAAAATTTAATATTACTATTTATAATCTCATCTTTTTTAGGGAAATAAACCATTAATACAAAGCTTATTATTATGCTTAGTAAATTAGAATTTTTTCTATATGCAAGATATCTTGGCTCCCATAATGTACAATACTTTTCCTTAAAGCGTTTTAAACCTTCAAATGAATATATTTTTTTGCTGTGTACATACAATTGCTGAGCTATTCTTTCATTTAAAAATGCATGTTTTGATTCCCCAACATTAGAAAGAGGTGCTAAGCCCATATTAAACTTTTTGTATCCATTTTCCTTAGCATATATAAACAAATTAACAAATATAAAATCCATAATACCATTACATGTATCATTAAATCTCATTAAATCTATAGATAATGTTTCATTATTATCATACATTGGCATTAAATTTGTAAATCCTTTTATTTCTCCATCTTGATTTTTTATTATAGCAATAGGAGAATGACCTAAATATTTTTTGTCAAATTTACCAACTGTAAAATTAAGTTCTTTTCTATTACCTAACCATTTATCTGATATACCTTTTAATTCATTTAAAAAAGAAGCACTAAACGGTGGATTAACTATTTCAAAACTATAACCTTCCTTTTCAACCCTTGATATTGCATTTCTAACACTCTTCATTTTTCTTCCTTCTAATGTGAAGTTTTCTAAATCAACAGTTGAATCATCGCCTATTTTTACAAAGTGATAGCCTATAGCGTGTAAATATGGAATTGTACTTTTATCTATTGCACAAAATACAGGTGTATATCCATAAGAGTCTGCCATATTATAAAACTCATCTATTGCATTTAATAAATTATCTTTATTTCCTATAGGAGGACCTAATACAAATAATTTATCTTCTTGTGTTTCAAATTGGAAAAATACATCTTTTTCTTTGTTTATATATATTTTTTTATCATTTAAGTAAACATAATGTGTGTAAGATGTTCCTCCGAATCTTTCAATTATATCTGCAACATCATCTTTACAATCTTCTAATTTAATTCTACTTATTTTATTTTCGCTATTATTATAATACATAATTATCATAATAATAGTTATAATAAATAATGCAATATAAGTACAACCAAGTAGTGCTTCAACTATCTCAAACTTTCCTCCAAAATAGAATAATTTATAAATAAAATAAGATAATATTGTAATTAAAATACTCATAGCTATTTGCCTACGCTTTATAATATAGCTAACTCTATAAAACTCTTTTCTACTTGAAATTAACATTGCTATTACTAATAATAAAAATATTATTTCTATATAGTCAAAATCTAAATATACTCCTATTCCTGTAAAAAGTACAAGAGATGTTAATGTTATTTTATATATAGATTTATCTTTATGATTCAATAGGAATTTTGATAAAATTAACAATATTATACCTAATACTATACCAATATCATTAGGAAGCTCTTTAAGATATATCATACTATTAATATCTAATTTAGTATTAATATTTAAATAGTTCATACTAGATAATACCACAGATAAAATACCAACTATGAATATTAATGAAACCAATACATAATATGAAATTTTAGAAATAACTAATTGTATTAATTCTTTAATTTCTGAAGTAACAGATTTTTTTAATTCATTTACATAAAGTACTAAACCTATTAATAATGGTACTATATAATAACTTATTCTATATAAAAATAATGCTAAAAGAACTTTTTCTGATGGAACGCCAAATGCTTCTAAGCCTATTAACATAGTTACATCAAATGTACCAATTCCTCCTGGAGTCATACCTAAAATTGATGCAGTTATTGCTAGTACAAATACTAGAAAAATGTTACTTAAAGAAACATTTGCTTTTAGTATCATAAATATTGAAACTATTAAAATTATTGTTGTTATCCATTCTAAGATTGATATTAACATTATTTTTATAGAATCTATAACATATTGTTTATCTTTGTTTTTAATGTATTTTGATATTAAATATATTATCAAACCTGGTAAATACATAGCAATACCATAGATAATAATATTTGTTAAATTAAATTCAAACTTTTCACCAATATGTAAAATAGAATATATTAAACATACCATAGAAAAACCTGTGAAATTTAATCCAACTATTCTAGAACTTTCTTTAAGAAGTAACTCCTTATCTTCTATAAAATCTTTATAAAGATTAGATTTTAAAAATATTGCTGTAGATCCTCCGAATCCAGCTATACTTGAAATAGAACTTATTATCCATGAAAGTTTATATAATTTCTTATTTGATATATCCATATTAGCTCTACTTTTTAATATAAAATCATAAAAACTAAGTGGTATATATGAAATTATACCTAATATTAATATTAGCAATATTTTTATAAGAGATAATTCATTTGCATATTTTAAAAATAAGCTTATGTCAAATGTTTTTAATATACCTCCAAATTCTTTTATTACTATTACTGCTATTAGTATAAAAAATACTATTTTTGCTATATTTAGTATTTTAGTATTTTTTAACCAATTCAATACATTGTTCACTATTATTTTCACTCTCCTTAAAAATTTATTTTATCTGTTATATTCATTTTATATAATAAACTATTTTGTAGAAAATTTCAAAAAATAGTGTTTTTTGTATTATTTTGTTGTATTTTGTCGAAATTAAGTTTTATTTTATATTCTACATATATTAAAATATATCTTATTAATATAACTTATATTTAAAAGTTATCTATATTAATATAAGTATGCATAGTACGTTACTTATTAAATTTTAGTTAATATAGTTTTCTTGAAAAATAAAAAAGCCTAAATATAATAACTTAGGCTTAAAAAATAATTATACTTAATATTCATTTTTAAATTATAATTTAAATACTATACCTGCTAAGGCACCTATCCCTATAAAAACTATAGGATGTCTATCAAACTTTTTAGTTAAAAAAAGTATAACTAAAAATATTATTAAAACCTTGAAATTTATAACTATATCAAATAAGTTATTAGTTTGTAAAAACTTACTAACATTTATTATAGATATTTTTATAATCTCAAACCAAGCAACAGCTATAAGTCCTGTTACAGCAGGTCTTAAACCTTTAAATGCACTATCAACTAATTTACTATTTTTAAATTTATTTAAAAAGTTTGCAACTATGACAATTATAATAAATGAGGGTAGTACTATAGCAAATGTAGCAACAACTCCTCCAAGTATTCCTCCTGCCTTAAATCCTGCATATGTAGCCATATTTATACCAATAGGTCCTGGTGTTGATTGAGATATTGCTATCATATCAGCAATCATAGAGTTAGTAATCCAAGTATATTTTTCTGATAACTCATATAAAAATGGAAGGGAAGCTAAACCTCCTCCTATAGTAAATAATCCAACTTTCAAAAACTCTAAAAATAATATTATATAAATCATTACATAATACCTCTTTTTCTATTGACAAAATCACTTATAATTCCTATTAATGCTGCAGCTATTACAATATAAACTACAGGTATATCTAAAAATGATGATGCTATAAATGTAGCTACAAATAATATTATTCCAAGTATATCCTTGATAGAGCCTTTTACAAGTTTTATAAGTGCATTAAGTATAAGTACACCAACTGCTATTCTTATCCCTGAAAAAGCATGTTGAACGACTTTTAAATCAGAAAATTTATCTATAAATCCTGCTATAGACATTATTATAACTAATGAAGGAAATACAACTCCAGAAGTTGCAAATATAGCCCCTATTATTCCCTTTTCTTTGTATCCTACAAAAGTTGCAGTATTTACTGCTATTATTCCAGGTGTTGCTTGACCTACTGCATAGTAGTCTAATAATTCATCTTCTGTTGCCCATTTGTGATTTTCAACAACTTCTTTTTGTAGCATAGGTAACATTGCATACCCCCCACCAAATGTAAGGCCACCTATCCTACAAAATGACCAAAATAAATCAATTAATTCTTTCAATTTTACATCTCCTCAAATTTTATTTTACTATTAAATTTTACTACTTACTTATATATTAATATATGCTTTTATAGAGTTTTATATATAAAATTCACTTCGTTCATAGTGCCAACGATTTACCTTCGCTACCACGTCAGGTATATCCGTTGCTTAAAATTCACTTCCTTCATAGCGCCAACGATTTATCATTACTTTGCCAACTATATAAGTGAAATGCTTTACAGTATTTGTATATTGTAAATATATTAAAAGTATAAGAATATAAACTATATATTTATATTCTTATACTTATATTTTTAATCTAAGCGTTCATTATTAACTATTAGAAACTGTAGTAAAAGTTTAGAATAAAGCTTATATATTCTAGTCGAGTAATCTATCTATTAAAACTTATAAAAAAAGTATGAGTTTTACCTCATACCTTTAATCAAATCAAAATTTAATGAAAATCCCTATCTATAGTTATTATACAATTGTATTCTGGATGTACATCCTTTATAGCATTAATTATATCTTCTTTTAATTCATCTTCAGTCATGATTTTAATCATCTTATCATTATCAACTACAACATCAAATATTATACTTTGATGTTCTCCATGACCAACAATCCTAAAGTCATGCATTGATTTTATAACTGGGTTATACTTTATTATTTTTTCTACTTCACTTCTTGTATATGCTACTTCCTCAGTTTCAACACATATAGGGTCCATATGTATTACCAAGTGAGTTTTAAACTTTTCTGATATTTCTCTTTCAGCAGTATCTATTATATCGTGTATTGTCATTATATCTATATCTGCTGGTATTTCTGCATGAACAGATGCTATTGACTTTCCAACTCCATAATTATGAATTATTAAATCATGTACTCCTTGTATATGCTCATATGAAAGTATTGCTTGATTTATGCCTTGAACAAGTTCAGGATCTGGTGCTTCTCCAAGTAATGGGCTTATAGTTTCTTTAACTAATGAATACCCTGCATAAAGTATTGCTACTGATACTAATATCCCTGCATATCCATCTATTGGAAGACTTGTAAATCTAGCTGCTAAAAATGCTACTAAAACAGTACTTGATGTGAATACATCCCCCATTGCATCAACTGATGCTGCCTTTAATGCAGATGAGTTTATTTTGCTGCCCATAAACTTATTAAACATGCTTAGCCATACCTTAACTAGTATTGATATGAAAAGTAATATAAATGGTATTATTTCAAATTTTATAGGTACTGGATTTAGTATTCTGTCTATTGATGATTTTACAAATTGAATACCTACAAGCATTACCATAAATGCAACTATAAGTGCAGATATATATTCAAGTCTACCGTGTCCAAAAGGATGTTCCTTATCAGGAGGTATACTTGCTAATTTAAATCCAACTATTGTTATAACTGATGATGCCATATCCGATAAGTTATTAAATGCATCAGCCATTATAGCTATACTTGATGTTAATAAGCCTACTGATAATTTTACTATAAATAAAGTAAGATTTGCTATTATTCCAACTACCCCCGCTAGATATCCATATTTATTTCTTACATCTTCATCGTCAACATTTTCATTGTCCTTTATAAAGGTTTTTACTAATAATTTTGAAAACATATTAGCTCCTCTCTATTTTTATTATCTATTATTTTATGCTATGTAGCCACTTATATGTGCATATTTTTTCTTCACTAATACTATCATATATTTACTTTTTTGGGAATATAATTAGTATTTTAATGTCAAATTTATATAAAATTTCATATATTATAGTAAGACATATCATGCTAAGGAGCTGATATTATGTATGAATTAGCTATTTCACTTTTAAACCAATATGTAGAAATATACACTTATTTAACTAAGGATAAGTTATATGGAGAAATCATAGCCGCTACCCCTTACGAGATAATATTACTTCGAAGACATATAGATAAAGCATCTAATAAAAACTATACTTTATATATACCCCTAAGTTCTGTAATTTATATAAAAAAATTATAAAATTCACTTCGCTTTAGCGACGTGTCGGCAAAATATTTCATTTAATAGAGGATGTATCTTTGCTCTAGCTACAGATACCGTCTGCTTAGTAAAATTTCATCTAAAAATTTTTAAATAATAAATAACTAAAAGCCACAGTAATTTTACTGTAGCTTTTTACGCTTAAGGATATTATAATATTTTAAAAAATGTGGATATCTTCTGAATGTAAGTAATATCAATCAACTGGTTTTGAGCGTAAAAAAGATTTTGAAATGCTTCGCCCACGCAGTGGCTCAAGCAACGGACGAAGTCGTTGGCGACATGAGCGAAGCGAATTTTTTATGGCAAGTTAATATTCTATTTGCAAGAATCCGCACCATAGTTACTAGTATAAAAAACTTTATGGATCCGGCTAAGTAAGGCTTAGTTCTAACTAGTGTTTCACCCTATATATATTTATAATTTATATCCTTATTACTTTTGATGTAAGAATATACTATGTTAGCAAAATCTATATAGTATTTATCTACTACTTCCAAATCAGTATTTTCGTCATTTCTTAATATTTTTTCCTTTATTGTATATACTAAATTATTAAGTTCAAAATCCTCTATCTTTATTACTTCAGATTTTAATAGTTTTGCACCTTTTATAACATATATTTTTATATTTTCATTATCTAAGTTAATCCATGCAAGTATTGGTTTATTTTCATTTACATTATTTATTATATCTTGTTTATGAGATAAGCTTTTTAATAAAGCTATATCACTATTTATATCTTTTGCTTTTTCAAAATTAAGTTTACTTATCTCACCTTGCATTTTTTCACTTAATATATTTATTAAGTTTTTATTTGAATTATTCAAATCTGTTATTATTGTATCTATTATAGTATTGTAATCTTCTTTTGATATAACTTCCCTACATGGTCCTATACATTTATTTAAATCGTACTTTATGCATTTGTTCATTATTTTACAAGTTCTAGTTTTGTATTCTCTAGATATTATATTTACTATCTCATCTAGCTTTTTATCCATAGTATATGGACCAAAGTATAAGCTATCGTCTTCTATTTCTTTTGATACTTCTATATATGGATAATTTATATTTTTATTAATTTTTATATATGAATAGTTTTCATGATTTTTCATTAATTGATTATACATTGGCCTAATTTTTTTAATCATTTCACATTCAAGAAGTAGTGCATCTAACTCTGTATCTGTTAGTATTACATCTAAATCCACAATATTTTTTACCATTCTCTTTACTTTTCTTGAATGCTTTTTAGAATTTACAAAATAGCTTTTTACCCTTTCTTTAAGCTTTTTTGATTTACCTACATATATAATATCTCCGTATTTATCTTT
>CALFLM010000057.1 GCA_937880075.1 uncultured Romboutsia sp.
CTTTTGCGAAGTTTTCAGCGTTAGCTTTCGCTTTATTTGATTCATATTTTAATAACGTTGATTTCTCTTTATTTGTTTCTCTATTTTTAAGATCAAGTACAACTTTATTATTTATTGTATCTTCTTTTGTAGATGTTAAACTTAAGTAATTATCTTTATTAATTACAATCTTATTGTTATTTCCTTGTGAATTTAGCCATCCAGCTTGTCTATTTGTAACATTTGATGTAGATGGTATTACTAATTTACTGTTTCCATTTAATGATACCTCTCCACTATTTTCTGTTACTTTTATTCCACCTTTATGATTTAATACATTCTTTACTGTTAAATCCATTCCAGGATTTATGTCTAACTTTGTAAATCCTACTAATTTATCTACTGTATACTTTGGTTTTTCTACATGTATTGTACTTATACCTGTATGGTTTGCATCTTCTGATGTTTTTGCAAATCCTCCATATACTGATACGTCGCCATTTTTTAATTCAGTTCCTGATAAATATATGTCTACATTATTACTACTTTCTAGACCTGATACTTTTGATGTTCCTGATACTACTCTTGATACTGAACCTCCAATAAGTCTTATTGTTGTTTTTCCACCAGACATACCTCCTGTATCTTGGCTACCGCCATATATGTCTCCAAGTACTTCTCCTCCGTGAAGTTCTATATTTACATTTCCTGTAACTCCACTATTTTCTGCATGTCCTGCACCATATATAGCTGGATACTTACCACTTCTTACTATTATCTCTGATTTTGATACATTTTTTCCATTATCTCCACCTATTAGTATTGGACCTCCAGTACCTTTCATTCTTATGTTTTGGCCCATTTCTAATTTATGACCTCTTGCATATATTCCATGTCCAATTTTTGTTCCATAATCTAATACTATGTTTTCAATCTTAGTATCTCCAGATAATCTTATACTACTGTTTATTGCACGTTCTATATTATTATTTACACCTTTTATTACAAAGCTTACATTATTCTTATTTAAATTTTGTAATGCTACTATATCTTCATTCGTAAGAGAATAGTTTTCTAAAAACTTAATATTTAATATCTTAAATTCTTTATTTTTAGCATAGTTTATAGCTGAAGTAAAATCAATAAACTTCTCTTCTTTTAAGTCATCTAAGGTAATGCTAACTACTTTTGTATTTCTATATACTGCAATTAGTTCTAAATTAGAATTAACTTGTATTTTTTGATTTTCATAATACTTATTATTCGAGTTTAATTTATCTTGCCAATATAAAAATTCTTTATCCTCTATTTCAGGTGCTTTTGGGAAAGTATAGTCAAATCCTTTACCTATTTTTTCAGTTTTTATAATCTTTTCATTTTCATCATATAATTTAATACTAAGCTCATCAACCCATACTGCTTCAAGTTTGATTCCAGGCTCTATAACAACTGAACTTCCAGGTTTGAATATTCCTGATATGCCACCAATTATAGCTTTAAATCCACCCCAAACTTTTCCTATTGGAGCTATTATATTCAGCGGTGGTAAACTTGGTATTTTTAAAGATCCTCCTTCATAATATACATCCTCAACTTTTCCATTACCTTCACCATAATCAACTTCATACTTAACTTCTTTACCATAATCAGCATCATATGTTAAATTTGAATTTACAGAAATAGTTGTTCCTGGCTGTATATGAGATGTTTTTACATTTAAAGCTTTAGATTTTGGTAATATATTATTATTTGTCCATCCAATAAAATATTTCTCTACCTTTGGAGGGGCTGTTGTAAATGTATATGAACCACCAGCTTCAACATATTCAGTTTTATAAGGTTTACCATCAACTTTTAAAGTAACAGTATACTCTTCAACATCTTCATAAATACCTACTACTGAAATATCTTTAGAAACATCTATAATTTGACCTACAGAATAATACACATTTTCTTCATCAACATTTTTCCACTTAATAAACTTTTTACCTCGTAATTTAGGGCCTTGGCTAAAAGTATACTGTGAATCTTTCTTTACTTCTTCAACTTTATATAAAGTATTCTCATCTGTATATAATGTTATATCATAATGAGTTTTTGGTGATAAATATAAAAATCCTTCATTAGTGTTTTCTGAAATACTAAAATTATAATTAGTTTTAAAATGTTTCCTATTTGTTAAAGCTTTATTCGAAAACTTAATGACTTTATCATTCAACTCTGCTACTCCGTTATAATATAATATATTCACAGGTTTATATACTTGTGTATTTACACTTCCATCAATTAATAAATAACTACCTTTATTAATATATATATTATTTAATCCAATAGTTTCTAACTGTCCAATTTTTCTATTTTCTTCAACAGGTGTATTAGGTATATAAATACTGCTACCACCTAATAGTTTAACTTTTCCATTAGATTTACTACTAATACCAGCATCATATTTTAATGCCTTTGATACATTTAGTGTAACTCCAGAACTAACATTAATATTACTAAAACCTGCAATTATATCAAATTTAGCATTTTTATTTATATTTATATTTATATTATTATTTGCTGTTCCTTCAGTTAAAGTGTTGGCTAATCCATAAATATTTTTAACATTAGTAACACCTTCACTGTTATTGTCTCCATAGTTTATAACTATTTTATTAAATACTGTAGATTTACTATTTTTCCCTCCACCTACAATATCTCCATTAACAGTACCACCAATAAGATTTATAGTTGTTGTACCACTAGATTCTTTTGATCCAGTTTTATCAGAATCAGATCCGCCATATACATTTCCTTTAACTAAAACATTTTTACCTAATAATATATTTATATTGCCTAAAACAATACCTTCTAAAGATGAACCACCACCATATACATTATTGAATGTTCCTCCATTTAATGTTAAGTTCGAACTTGTAACTTCCGTTTCAAATAATCCTCCATATAAATCAATATTAGATTCGCCTGTCATTTTTACACTTTCATCCATTATTAAATGACTTCCAGAAGCAAAAATATTTTTATTAACAAAATCTAATGTTATGTTTTTGAATTCAATTTCTCCTAGCTTATTGTGAACAGGGAAAATTAAATCATCAGAAGTTGATAGTACTGCTTCTGCTTCTCCAGAAGTAAATATAAATTTCTGATTATTAACTTTACCTGAATAAGACTCTAGTTTGATAAGATCCTCTTCAGTCATCTCATAATTTCCATATATATAAAATGTTACTTCACTAGAAGTTTCATTTGACATTTGTTCAACATCTTCAAGAGCATCATATAAAGAAGCAAATTCAACTTCATCTCCATTTTTATATAATACTTTTATTGGAAACTTATCAAAAATAAGCCTAATTGAACCGCTCGTTTCATCATTGTATAATACAAAATTTTCATCAACTTCATTTGTAAAGTTATTTAAGTTAATATCATTTTTATTCTTATACCTTAAAACTTCATCTCCATTTTGAAGTAATAGCCCTTTATCATAATTGATAGCTATTGGTGAACCTTGCACTCCTTGTTTTTCATTTATATTTAAATATGCTTCTTCTTTTGATATTACTAATTTATTTTGTGTACCTGTTGATTTTAATGATCCTACAGTTGAAGGTACTTCTGGTAGTATTAACTTCGAACCACCTAAAAACTCCATTAGTCCCTTTCTTACACTTTTCATTTGATTATAGTTAAGGTCTTTATTTACGTTTAATATTTTTCCATTTCCTATTATCAAATTATCAAAATCTGTAATTCTTTCAACTTCAATATCACTATTGACTTTTATAGTTGCATTACCCTTTCCATATAATATACCTGTAATGCTATTTATATTTTTAATGTTTTTAATATCTATTTCTACATCATTGTTATTTTCGATATTATCTTCATAAGTACCGCCACCAACAATCATTCCAATATTTCCATTTGAAATATTGATTTTAGTAATATGTTTCCTATCTTTGCTAAACACAACAGGTCCCGTTAATCCTTCAATTTCTCCACCTGTTACATTTATAGTTGTATCTGCAGAAATAGGTTTATCATTTGCTTCAAAGTATTTTACTTTACCACCTAAAATATCAATTTTAATATTTTTATCTTTATTTAAATCAATATTTTCACCATATTTAAGAGTTTCAATATTAGCATTGTTACTTATAGTTAAATTAATATTGCCTTGAACTTTATTTGCTTGAGATAATATAAGTTCTTCAATATCACCATCACTTATTGATATATTTATGCTTCCATTGTGGTAATTTTCTGTTTTTGTTTCTGAATATGCACCTACAACTTTTTTCCAAGAACCTGATTTTATAGAAACTTCATTAGTTGAATTTACATCTTTTTTAGGCACTAAATATATGCTATTTAAACTTGATGCATTGCTTTTTTCTACAAAATCACCAATACTATTTTTTTCCCCTTCTAAATATGTGTTTTCTATATCATAAGAAATATTAGATATATGTACTTCCATAGGGAAGTATACTTTTTTAACCTTTGACTTTAACGAATACGGCTTTTTCATATAATCTTCATCAAGAGATTGTATATCAAAAATTTGATTAGATGTAGTTTTATACTCTTTTAACTTTTGAATTTCTTGTTCTGTTAATGAATAATCATCTCTTAATATTATATTATGTTTACCTTCCAAGTTTTTATTTTTTAAGTCATCTAAAAGTTCATTAAAATTCTTAAAAACATTTCTATTCCCATCTGGATAAATAACTTCAAATTTTATATAACTTTCATTTGAAATATCTGGAATATTGTAAGCTTGTGACTTTGATAAATCATTCCAAAGTCCTGAAAGATAACTGTCGTGTTTATAGTTAAATGCTGGATCATTTTTCCCTACAAGGAATAAATTATAAGCAATATTGTCTTCTCCTAAATATCCATTATCATAGGTTAAATCTAATAAATACCATTTATTATCTTCCATTTTTACATAATTCCATAAGTGGAAACCACCACCTGATTTAGTACTAGGTCCTGCATCGAATAATGCTTCTATGTCAAAATGCTTACTTAGTAACATAAATGCAGTTCCAAATCCCTCACAAACAACTCCATATCCGGGTGTTTCTACAAATGCACCATAAGCTGAATGTTCTATATATTGTCCTTTACATCCTAAATGACCTATTCCAGGATGCTCTGTTTCTGGACAAGTTTCAGACCCATAATGATTATTTTTAATTAAATAATCATGAATAGCCTTTACTTTATCCAATTTAGATGAATTTTCATTTAAATTTGATTTTATAGTATCTATAGCTTTTTTTATTCCTTTATCAAATTTAACTTTCATATTAGCTAATTCATCTTTTGAAAAAGGAGAATAATATTTTATTCTATTAACTTTATTTGTTTTACCGTCTACTTCCATTACAATGTCACGAGCCCAAAAAATATTTGGATTTTCATGAAAAACAATATCAAATGTACCATAAAAATCATTTTGTTCTAATTTTAGGGCTGATACATCTAAAAATTCATCTGGATCTAAATTATTAGCAATATAATAATATAATTGATATGCTATTTTTTTATTTAAATCTGTTAATTGATTATAATAATAACTTCCTTTGAAATCCTTATATGGAAGTTTTCCTTCTTGTAGAATTATTTCATCTTTTGTTGAAATATTAATTTTAGATTTAGAATCTTTATTTAATACATGCTCTTTTCCCCAATCACCATTATAAGGATATCTACCATCCATAGTATCTATATAACTAACAGATTTTGGCGAACCTAAAGTTATAAATGATTTACTTGAATCAAGTTCTAAAGGATAAGATAAATCTATATGATTACCAAATTTATTCAAATCTACTTCATATCCTGTAGGAACCTTTATAAGTTTATCACCCTGATTAGCCCTAATTGAATCAAAATATTTTAATATAAGATTATTTCTCAAGTTAATATTTTCCAATACACTTAAGTAAGCATTATTTTTCGATATTATAAGAGCATTATTATTACCTAAATTTTCAAATGATTTCAATACAGACTCTTTAGATGGTAACTTAAATTGAGAGTTTGATCCATTATATACAAATTTTCCTAATCTATTGTTATTATTCTTAGAATAATCCATTTCTTTATTGACTTTCAAATAAGACTTGTCTAATAATATCACTTCATCAAAATTTATTAAATTATCTATATTTGTTATTCCACTTGCTTTAACTATTGCTTTACCTGTTGTAGCTCTAGCAACATCTATATTAGGAATATTAACACCATTTAATTCTATAAATATATTATTATTAGGTTTATGTAATGAATATCCTATTTCTCCATAAATACCAGTTAATATTTCTCCTCCCGATATTCGTATATTTGTACTCTTTATAGAGCTGTTTGGAGAATTTATTGTAGGTCCTACTATATTACCTATTCTACCACCTGTAAAGTTAATATCTACATTAGCATCAATAGGCTTTTCATTTGCTACAATCTGATTTATTGCTCCACCATTTATATTAATAGTTAATTTTTTATTATTATCAATATTAATATTTTCACCATAGTAAATACTGCTTATAGAAGATAAATTACTTATATTAAGATTTACATTACCTGTAATAGTATCTTGATCAGAAATATGTAATTCGTTTACACTTCCATTTTTCATTATGAAATTTATATCATTACTATAGGTATTATTAGTAGGTCTATTATGATCTTTAGCTAGATATATTTTATTAAAATCTCCGCTTTCTATCTCAAGTTCACTTACTTTACCTTGTTTTTGTCCTAAATAAATATCAGAAATTTTACCGAAAATATTAGTTATTTTTCCATAAAAAGAAACTTTATTTCCTTGAGTATATAAATTTTTAACATCATAATTTATATTAGAAAATTTAGTATCATTTGGAAGATATAAATTTCCTGTTTCTGATCCTAAAGAATATTTTCTTAACAACCATGAATCTTCAATTGATGAAAACTCAAATGATATATCCTTTTCTGTTTTAAATTCTCTAAATAACTCTACTTCTTCATTAGTTAAATTATAATCATATGTTAGTAGAATTTTATGTTCTCCAGATAAATTATTACGTTTTATATCTTCTAAAGCACTTTTAAAAGTTCTATAAAACTCTACTTTATTATTAGGATATTTAACATTTATTTTTATATAATCTTCTTGAGCCAATTCAGGTATATTGTAAATTTGTGCCTTAACACTTGAATTATATCCCAAAAGATAAGGGTCGTGTTCATGTTACAATTTATTACTTTTTTCACTTATTAAAAAGTTATCAAATTTAGTTTCATCCTTATGATATAATTCACCATCTGCTGTAACATCATTTACATACCATTTTCCATCATCCATTTGAATCAAATTCCAAGCGTGATTATCCGTATCTAAAACTTTTGGTTTACCTACATCAACCAAAACAGGGATTCCAAATTCTTTAGCCAATTGAAGTACTGCATGAGTATTTCCTTCACATACTGCTCTTCTATCAACAAAAACACCATAAATTGAATGCTGCTTATAAAATTCTTTACAACTAAAATGATCTGGAGTTGGATGCTCAGATGCCTCGCATATTGCTCCATATGCAGTTTGTCCAACATAATCATGTATAGCCTTAATAGCATCTAATCTAGTATAGTTATTACCTAAAGAAGATTTTACATTTAATACAGCTAATTTATATGCATCATCTAATTTTTTCTTCATTCTTTTTATTTCTTCTAACTTAAAAGCAGAAATATAATAAATATGTGTAACTTTCTCAGTACCACTACTATTATCAACACGAGCCATTATACCTCTTGCATGGAATATTTCTGGATTTTCCTTTAAAACAGCTTCATTAATAGCATAAAAATCATTACGCTCTAAACCTAATGCAGAAACATCAACAAATGTTAATGGCTGAACATTTTCTATAACCCATAAATATACTTGATATGCTATTTTTCTATTAAGACTTAATTGATTATAATAATACCCACCTTTATAGTCTGGAAATGGTAATTGCCCTTTAACTAATTTTGGTAATTTTTTCGGCAAAATTCCTTTTCCAAGACTAAGATTACCAATTGACATTAATTCGCCTGATTTTGCATCTTTAAGGGTTTTTTCAGCTATTTCTTCAATTTTTTTTAGATTATCCTCATATTTTTTGGGGTCATTATTATGACTATAAGTTTTAGTATGGTCATCATTATGACTATGAGTTTTGTTATCTTCATTATTATTTGAAGAACTTTCAGGCTTTACTGTAATATTATCTTCATTTGAAGTTTTACTTACAGTTAAATTACTTTTGTCACTTAAAACATTAGCAAAAGTAATTACACCACTTTGAGTAAAAAATAATGAAAAAATTAATATAAAAGATATAAAATTTTTTATATATTTAATTTTTTTCACTTGTAATTGCCTCCTTTTTTATTTATTTTTTTTGAAATAGTATATATGTTTTAATTAAAATACTTCATTAAGTAAAGTTATTATTTTGTATTGTTCAAAAATACAATAAATAATAAAATTATTTTATAATTTAGATTTATTATTAGAACATATATATTATATTTTACTGACTCAGTATAAATTTTTTTACGACATTTTTCAACATTTTTTTACCTTTTTTGATTGAATTCAATATTTTTCATAGTTTATCTTTATAACTGTATAGAATAGATAAATTATTCCTTATCAATAATGAAGTATTAACTAAAAAATAAAACATTGATAATTTAAAATAAAGTACATCATTTGTAAATTTTAATTCATTAATTAACTCGTTGTTCTAGTTAAATATTATTATTGAAAATACTAAAGTCTAATAAGCTACATTTTCATAGTATGAATTATCATATTAAGTGCAAAACCTAAAAGCCGATAAAAAAATAGCTCATAAGTTTATGTTCATGTTACAGTAATAATAACCACAAAATTACTTCACATGAAATGACATAAAATTATGAACTACAAAGATATTACTATAAATGAAAGGTGTTGCATAGCTAATTTCTTAGACTTAGGATGGAATATAATAAAAATCCTTAAAAACAAAAGAAAAAAGAGGTAAATTTAACATAGGTAAAAGTATAAAAAATAGACCTCGCAAGTGTCTTGGATATAAAACACCTACAGAGGTCTTCACTGAAACATAAACATAATATAAAGTGCTAACTTGTATTGACACCCTATCTATTCATATATAATTTCCTCACCTAATTCTTCTTCATTGTCTTTGTAAAGTATACTTATAATTTTCCCACTTATAGTAACTGCTATTATTGAGAAAAATACTTGTTTTATATCTAAGTAAACTAATGACATTAAAAGAACTATTGCATCAGTCGCTAAATAAACATGGTTTACTTTTAGTTTAAGAAGTTTATTACCCAAAAGAGCTATTACATCATCTCCTCCAGATGCTCCTCCTCCTCTAACTACAAGTCCAACACCGACTCCTACACCTATACCCGCTAATATACTTGCTATTAAAATATTATCGGCGAAACTTGGAACTAAAAAACCTATCTTTTCCCATATTTTATAAGTAGATGAAAATGTAATAGTAGATAAAATAGAGTATAATAAAAATTTCTTTCCAAAGAATTTTGATCCTATTGTAAATAACGAAAAATCTATTACTACACTAGTTATTGATGGTGATATATTAAAAACATGCTGTATTAATAATAATAAACCTAAAACTCCACCTTCCGTGACATTATTTTGGTAGTTAAAATTGTAACTTCCAAAGGATAAAATTGTTGCTCCTATCATTATTAACAAGATGCTTTTTAGTGTGCTTTTTTTTATATACTGCAAAATATCACTCCTAATAGTTTTATTATTTATATATAATATTATATACCTTAGTATAATACAAATATATATAATAAATTTTTATTTATTTATATTTCTTAATACTAAAAAATCCCTAGCTAAAAAATATTTATTATATCTTAGTTAGGGATTTATATTATCTTACTCTAAATTATTTCATTTTAGCTTCTATATTAGCTATTCTTTCAAGAACTGAGTTCATCATTTCTTCAAACTTAGCTTTCTTAGCTTTTTCTTCATTAACTAAGCTTTCTGGAGCCTTAGCTAAGAATCCTTGGTTAGAAAGTTTTCCGTTAACTCTCTTTATTTCGCCTTCTAATTTAGCTTTTTCTTTGTTTAATCTATCTAATTCTTTAGAGAAATCAACTAATTCATCAAGTGGTATGAATATCTTAACTCCTTCTATAACAACACTTACAGCATCTTCAGGTATATTAGTTTCATTATCAACTATTTCAACAACTGATGCAGATGCTAATGTTACAAAGTAATCCTTACCTGCTTCCATAGCTTCTTTCTTTTCAGCTGTAGGAACTATTATAACCTTAGCTTTCTTTGATGGTGGTACGTTCATTTCAGCTCTTACGTTTCTTATATTTCTTATACCATCCATTGTTAAGTTCATCATTTCTTCTTCTTTAGCCATGTTATCAGCTTCATTGTAGTGAGGGAACTGTGCTATAACTATACTTCCCTCTACAGTTGGAAGGTGAGTGTATATTTCTTCTGTTATAAATGGCATGTATGGGTGAAGAAGTTTTAATATCTTCTCTAATACATATGTTAATGTATATAAAGCAGTTTGCTTAGCAGTTTTATCATCAGAATATAATCTTGGCTTAACTATTTCTATATACCAGTCACAGTATTCAGACCATGCAAAATCATATATCTTTTGAGCGGCTATTCCAAGGTCAAACTTATCCATGTTGTCTGTAACTTCCTTAACAACATTGTTTGCTCTTGATATTATCCACTTATCAGCTAAAGTCATAGAGCTTTCAACTGATTCTCTAGTCACACCATTCATTAAATCTTTATCTATATTCATGAATACAAATCTTGATGCATTCCATAATTTATTTGCAAAGTTTCTAGCAGCTTCAACTCTTTCCATGTAGAATCTCATATCGTTTCCTGGTGAGTTTCCTGTAGCTAACATGAATCTTAATGCGTCTGCTCCGTATTGGTCTATTACTTCTAATGGATCTATACCATTTCCTAAAGATTTACTCATCTTTCTACCTTCAGAATCTCTAACAAGTCCATGTATTAATACATGCTTGAATGGAGTTTCTCCCATACAGAACATTCCTGCAAATGCCATTCTCACTACCCAGAAGAATATTATATCGTATCCAGTAACAAGTACACTTGTTGGATAGTAGTAATTTAATTCTTCTGTGTTATGAGGCCATCCTAATGTTGAGAAAGGCCATAATGCAGAACTAAACCATGTATCAAGTACGTCTTCATCTTGCTTTAAGTGAGCGTGTCCACACTTTGGACATTTCTCTGGCATTTCTTTAGCAACAACTACTTCATCACATTCTTGACAGTAGTAAGCTGGTATTTGGTGACCCCACCATAATTGTCTTGATATACACCAATCTCTTATATTTTCTAACCATTGAGTATAAGTTTTATCAAATTTATCTGGTACGAATTGTAAATCCTTATTTCTAAGTATTTCTAAAGCTGGTTTAGCTAATTCATCCATCTTAACAAACCATTGGTCAGATAATCTTGGCTCAACTACAGTTTTACATCTATAACAAGAACCTACATTGTGGTTATGGTCTTTTATAGCTATCATGTATCCTGCTTCATCTAAGTCAGCTATAAGTTGCTTTCTGCACTCATATCTGTCCATACCTTCGTACTTACCAGCTAACTTATTCATTGTTCCATCTTCGTTCATTACATTTATCTTTTCAAGATTATGTCTTTGACCTACTTCAAAGTCATTAGGATCATGAGCTGGAGTCATTTTAACTGCTCCTGTACCAAACTCTAAATCTACATAATCATCAGCAACTATTATAAGTTCTCTTCCTATTAATGGAAGTATTGCATGCTTACCTACTAAGTGCTTATATCTTTCATCTTCTGGATTTACTGCTATACCAGTATCTCCTAACATTGTTTCTGGTCTAGTTGTAGCTATTTCTAAGAATTCATCACTACCTGCTATTGGGTATTTTATGTGATAGAACTTTCCATCATGCTCTTCGTGCTCCACTTCAGCATCTGATAAAGTTGTTTTACAATCTGGGCACCAATTTATTATTCTGTTTCCTCTGTATATTTGACCTTTTTCATAAAGTTTCACGAAAAACTCAGTAACTGCTTCATTACATCCTTCATCCATTGTGAATCTTTCTCTATCCCAGTCACAAGAATCTCCTAACTGTTTCATTTGGTCTACAATTTTTCTACCAAATTCATTTCTCCAGTCCATAGCTCTCTTTAAGAATTCTTCTCTTCCTAATTCGTACTTTGTCTTTCCTTCTTGTTCTTTTATTCTTTCAACAACCTTAACTTCTGTTGCTATAGAAGCATGGTCAGTACCTGGTTGCCATAATGTTTCATATCCATCCATTCTCTTCCATCTTACAAGTATATCTTGTAAAGTATGATCAAGAGCATGTCCCATATGTAATTGTCCTGTTATATTTGGCGGTGGAAGCATTATTGTAAATGGCTTCTTATTTGGGTTTGGCTTAGATTTAAATAATCCATCTTCAACCCACTTTGAATATAATCTTGATTCAAAGTCTTTTGGATTATACGTTTTTGGTAAATTAGTATTTTCCATTTTATTTCCTCCTTAGTTTTTATTTAATAAATTACTTTATTTTATATTTTATTAAAAAATCTATTTAGCTCATATTTTGAGCATAAAAAAGAGCCTTTCATCCCATAAATAAGGACGAAAAGCTCGCGTTACCACCTTAATTCCATGTTTATATATTTATTTTGTATAATAAATAATAAAATCATGACTCTCAATAGATTTTATCGATTCTCACCGTCTAAACTTACTATTATTTCAGTCTAGAAACTCCGAAGCTACCTTCTGTAAATCTATACTTGGAAAATCTTTCAGCCTATGAACTTTCCTCTCTTTTAGCAGTATTTACATACTCCTCTTCATCACAGTTTTATATTTAATTTATTTTTAATTATATCTAATTAACATTATTATTGTCAATTATTTATGATAATATATGTATTTTTTAAATATATTATTATAAGTTTTTGCTCCAAAAATTCATAGCTTCTTTATCTTCTGTTATAGGAAGTATTTTATATCCTCTTTCCTTTAACACCTTTATAATTCCTTCTAAAGCTTCAACTGTTTGCTCTTTCTCATGTACTAATAAAACTAATTCATCTTTATTTCTTCCATTTAAAAGAACATTACTTACAATATTATCAGTTGTAGATTTCCAGTCTTCTGTATCTAAATTCCAATCCCATACTAAAAATCCATTTTCAACTAATATTTTATATGATTCTTCTGGAGTATTTGGTTTGCTTCCATATGGAATTCTTATTAAATTTGAAGTTTCACCTGTTATTTCTCTAAATGTATTTCTACATATAGAAAATTCCTCAAGCGTTGCTTGTGGTGTTTTGTATAATGTTTCTACATCATGACTTACACTATGAAATCCAGCCCCATGTCCCTCTTGTTGTATCCTTTTAACTTCATCTTTATATTTATTCATATTCCTATTTATCATAAAGAAGGTAGCCTTAACATTATTTCTATCTAGTATATCTAATATCTGCCCGGTGAAATTTGATGGTCCATCATCAATAGTTATATAAGCTACCTTATCATAATTTACATTACTACTTTTTATTAAATTACCCAGGTCTTGATTAATTATTTCGGTTATAGTATTAGTTTTTATAGTTCTATAAATTTCATTATCATAATAACTTGTATCTTCTTTTACAAATATATTTTTAACTAATCCTCCGAATAATAATATTATTAATAAAAAAATAACTACTAATTTGTAACTCCCCTTAAAATTATATTTCATCCCCAAAATGCTCCTTCTTTAATTTATAACACTTATTATATGTCTAGTTTAAAATCTCTATTGAAAATTTCAGTAATTTGTTTTATCCTATATACACTCTTTAATTCCATTAAAATATTATCATATAAGTCTAACTTTTTTTAATGTCTATCTTCATGTTCTTTCATATAATTACAATATTCATATGCTTCATTTATAGTAATCAAACTTATAAAAGTGTGTAAATGTAATCTATAATTATTTTACGAGTTCTAATATAAGTATTAATTTGATACACATTACGTACATTTATTATCAAATTCGATTACTATAATGTGGAATATTTACACTACTAAAGCAACTTCTATCATCTCCTTAAATCAAATTTTCTTAAGTATACTTCTTATTTTGCCTATAGTCGTTTTTTCTCCAAATTGACCAACGATAACTGGTACAATAATAGCATATACAGGACTATTATCATCTTTTAGCATATTTACCATAAGTACAAACTAAATCTTGTCTGATATATCACCTAGATTAAATTTTGATATACACTCTACACAGGTACTTCATGTATCATTCTTATTACAATAATTATGCTTGTCTATTACTAAATATTCTTGATTTTTTATTTTCTTCACAATGGGTATACTCATTAGATAAAATGCTTATAATAGGTTTGCTTACTTCATTGAATTCATACAGTACCTCCTAAATATATTCTTTTTGTTAAAGTTTACAAAGGTACTGTATTTTATTTATAATGTTTTAAATCGCACTTTTTAGATTATCTATTGTATCTATTTCTTCTAATATCTTAGATAGATGATAATTGAATACTGGACTTCTTTCATTATCCATCTTCCAATTTAAAATATCTACATTATACATTTCTTTAATTTTTAAATAATTATCCTTACTTATACATATTTCTTCATCAATAAGCTGTATAGATTTAATATGATGATTTATTGATTTATATAGTGAAATCTCATTTTCTATAATCCCTATATCTACCTGATTTTTAGTATATTTCATTTCATCAACTAACTTAGGATATATAGTTTCTAATTTACTAATCGTCTTTCTTAGTCTCTCTCTATCGAAATCTCCATTATTTATTATTCCAAATTTAACACTCTCTCCTACAATTTGCCTAGCATTATTTAGATTTTTATCGGTTAGTTCCAAGTAATCAGGCCTTGCCAATATATAGTTTATGATTACACCTATAATAACACCCACAGATGTATCCATCACCCGGTGTATAGAATAATATGCTGGATTTGATTCTATAATCCCTAAATGTATTGATAAAAATGTCACACTTGAAACTATTATACCTGAATTTATTCCAAGTATTGTACAACCATATATAGTTGCCATTATTCCTAGACCACATAGTATAGGATCTCCTGGTTTAATTAGTACACATAAAAAACCTACTAATCCACCAATCATCGTTCCCTTTACTCTGTTAAATCCTAACTTTAAAGACCCTTTTACCGTATCTTGTACTGAGGCTACACACCCTACTCCTGCAAACATTGGATTTTGCACTAAATACTGTGCTAATAGCGTACAAAGAGAAACAGCTATTCCCGTCTTAACAGTTCTCATACCGATCTTTTGTAACTTCACCTTATTTCCTCCTAATGATATAAATACTTTGTCAACTATTTATTTTACTATAATAATCTAAATAATTCATTTAAATCTTAATCTTTATTAAAAAACTAAAACCTTGCCTTTCATACTAAAATCTAAAGAACGGTGATTTGCGGAAACTTATTGTAATTTTTTCATATTTATATAACTTAAAATCGTAAAAAGGGGCTATCGCACTAAAAAATTATATACAATATGTTGTGCTAATTCAAATTATGCATAACTATATATTGTATCATTTACCCTTAATGCGATAGCCCCTTTTAGTAATTTATCCTATTATTATATAATTCCTTGGCTCATCATTGCATCTGCAACCTTTAAAAATCCAGCTATATTTGCTCCAACTACATAATTTCCTGGAGTTCCATATTTTTCAGCAGCATCTTTAGATACTTTAAATATATTTTTCATTATGACATGTAATTTCTCATCTACTTCTTTAAATGTCCAAGACAATCTCATACTATTTTGAGACATTTCAAGTGCTGAAGTTGCAACTCCTCCTGCATTTGCAGCCTTTGCTGGAGCTACTAATAATCCTTTTTCTAAAAAGTATTCTACAGCTTCGTTTGTGCAAGGCATATTAGCACCTTCTCCTATAACTGTAGTTCCATTTTCAACAAGCACCTTAGCATCTTCTAAATTTATATCATTTTGAGTAGCACATGGAAGAGCTATATCACACTTAACTGTCCATATTCCTTTTTGTCCTGCAAAATACTGAGATCCTTCTTTTTTAGCTACATACTCTTTTATTCTCTTTCTTTCTACTTCTTTTATTTGTTTAACTATACTTAAATCTATTCCTTTTTCATCTACTATGTATCCAGAAGAGTCACTCATTGCAACTACTTTAGCTCCATAATCCATAGCTTTCTGTGCTGAATATATTGCAACATTACCAGACCCTGATATTACAACCCTCTTACCTTCAAAACTTTGACCATGATAATTTAACATTTCATTTACAAAGTATATAACACCAAATCCTGTAGCTTCTTTTCTAGCTAAAGAGCCACCATAAGTTAATCCTTTCCCAGTTAAAATACCAGCATCATAAGAATTTCTTAATCTCTTATATTGCCCAAATAAATATCCTATTTCTCTTGCTCCAACACCTATATCTCCAGCTGGAACATCTAAATCTGGACCTATATGTCTATATAATTCAGTCATAAAACTTTGACAGAATCTCATTATCTCGTTATCTGATTTTCCCTTAGGATTAAAGTCTGAACCACCTTTACCCCCACCTATAGGTAATCCTGTTAAAGAATTTTTAAATATTTGCTCAAATCCTAAGAATTTTATTATACTTAGGTTAACTGATGGATGAAATCTAAGTCCACCTTTATATGGTCCTATAGCACTGTTAAATTGCACTCTAAATCCTCTATTAACTTGTACATTTCCATTATCATCTACCCAAGGAACTCTAAAAATTATTTGTCTCTCTGGTTCAACTATTCGCTCTAATATATTTTGTTTTATATACTCAGGATGCTTAACTAATACAGGTGCTAATGAATGTAGTACTTCTTCTATTGTTTGGTGAAATTCGCTCTCACCAATATTTCTAGCCTTTACTTGATTTATAACTTTATCTATAGTTTCTTTAGCTTGTTCTTCAATAGTCTTTTCTAGTATATCTTTATCTTCAAATCCCATTTTAACAACCCCCTTTTATATAAAAACATCCTTAAATTAAATTCTATTGTCTGCCAAAACATTTTAAATATGTTTTTGTTAAAGTTTATTTAACTTTTTCTATTTAAGGTTTTATACTTTTTTATAATTCTTTTAAGAAAAATATTTTATTTAAGTAAATATTATTTATATTTTCGTATAATCAAAATATGCATTCTCTTTATAATTATAAATACTATAGTCATTCTAAATTTATACATATATTACCTAAATTCTAAATATTAAAAAAGATGCCTTAAATTAAGACATCTTTTATTAAATCTAATATTCTTTTTCTAGTTTATCTACTAATTCTTTAAACACTTCTAACGCTTTATCAATAGATTCTTTCTTTTCCATATCAACACCAGCAGCTCTTAATTGATTAAGTGGATAATCAGAACCTCCACTCTTTAAAAATTCTATATATTTATCAACAGCTACTTTACCTTCTGTTAATATCTTTTGACTTAATGCACTTGCTGCAGAAAATCCTGTAGCATATTTATATACATAGAAGTTTGAGTAGAAATGAGGTATTCTAGCCCATTCTAATCCAATTTTCTCATCTACTATCATTGATTTACCATAGTATTTTTTATTTAAGTCATAATATATATCTGTAAATTCTTTAGCTGTTAAAGGATTTCCATCCTCTACACTAGCGTGAGTTAACTTTTCAAATTCAGCAAACATTGTTTGTCTGTATACAGTCGTTCTAAATTGTTCTAAATAGTAGTTTAAAAGGTATACTCTTTCTTCTTTTGAATCTGCTTTTTCTAGTAGGTAATTTATTAAAAGTAATTCATTTAATGTAGATGCAACTTCTGCTACAAATATTTTATAACCTGAATATAGATAAGGCTGAGTTTTCTTAGAATAATAACTGTGCATAGAATGTCCTAACTCATGTATTAATGTAAATAATGAATTAAGATCATCCTTATAGTTCATTAATATATAAGGGTGTGAATCATAACTTCCCCAAGAATAAGCTCCACCTTGTTTTCCTTCATTTTCATAAACATCTATCCAATTTTCATCAAACGCCCTTTTTATTAATCCTAAATATTCTTCACCTAAAGGTTTTAATGCATTTAGTATTATTTCTTGTGCTTCTTCATAAGATATTTTCATATCAAAATTTTCAGTTAAAGGAACATATAAGTCATACATATGTATATTTTCTAAACCTAAAAATTTCTTTTTAATGTCTACATATCTATTTAATGTATCTAAGTTTTCATCAACTGCTTTTATAAGATTATTATAAACATCTACGCTTATATCATCTTGGAATAATGATGCATATAATGCAGACTCATATTTTCTAGCTTTTGAGTAAAAAATTTCTGACTTAATGCCACCGTATAACATAGATGCAAAAGTATTTTTATACTTATCATATGTTTTATACATTGTATCAAAGGCATCTTTTCTAACTCTATTGTTTTTACTCTTTAAAAATGTTGAGAAATTAGAGTGAGTCAATTTAACATTTTCTCCATCTTCATTTTCTATTTCTGGAAATTCCATATCTGCATAAGATAGCATATCATAAGAATTTTCAGGAACTGATGTTAAGTCTGAAACTGCAGCTAATATTTCTTCTTCTTTTTCTGATAATGTATGAGGCTTTTCCCTTAGTATCTCATCTATATATTTCTTATAGAATGATAATTTTTCATATTCTAAATATTCTTTAAGTTTAGATTCATCCATAGATATTATTTCTGGAACCATATATGATGATGCTGTTGATAACTCTGTAGATAACATATCTGTTTTAGTTGCAATCGCTTGATTTTCATTTATCCTAGTATCTTCATGTTGCTTCATATGTGTATACACATATAAATTTTGTAATAGTTTAGAAGCTTTTTCATATATATTAAGTGCTTCGTATAGATTTTCTTTGCTTTGTGATAAATTACCCTTATACTGCTTTATTTCGTTTATATAAAATTTTATCTTTGCTATATCTTTATCAATAGATTCTTTACTTGAATACATTAAATCTATTTTCCATTTGTATTTATCGTCTATATCTTTTCTATCTATTCCCATATTCTCACTCCTTATAGGCAATTTTATTTTATAATACAGATAATAAAGTAGCTCCTTCTGATGTAAATGTACCCATTATAGGACCGATACTAGCTATTAATATTTCTTTAAAGTTTGAATTTTCTTCTATTAAAGATTTTATTTTATCAGCTTTTTCAGGACAATTTGCATGAGCTATTATAATAGTTTTTTCTACCTCATTTTCTATATTAGTTTTTAAATAGTCTATAGCTTTTTTTATACTATTTAGGCCACCTCTTGCCTTATCTACAGGCTTAACTAAACCTTCATCTATTCTAATTATTACTTTTAAGTTTAGTATATTCATTACTTTTCCTGCTAAAGGATTTACTCTACCACCTTTTATAGCATTCTCTAAAGTATCTAATGCACCAAAGAATATAATATCTTTTTTATATTTTTCTATTTCAGTCAATATTTCATCCATAGTTTTTCCTTGTTCTATTAGCTCATTGCATTTTAACATCATTAATGCAACACCTATAGAACCGCTTTGTGTATCAATTACTTCTATTCTTTTTTCAGGATGTTCTTCTAAATACATAGTTTTAGCTAATATCGCATTACTATACGTCCCTGAAAGCTTAGATGTTAAAGTAAAAACTAATATTTCATCTTCTTCACATTTATAAGCTTCTATAAACCTATCTGGTGATGGACTTGATGTTTTAGGTAATTCTTTAGATACTTTCATTTTTTCATAAAAAGTTTTATCATCAATTTCTATGCCACCTATATAACTTTCTTCACCGAAGCAAACGTTTATACCCACTATACTAGGATTTACCCTTTCAATAACTTCTTTAGGTAAATCACAAGATCCATCTGTTATGATTTTTATATGTCTTGTCATTTATGCACCTCTACTTTAATTATGGCTATATCTTATTTTATATTATTTTAATGTAAATAATCTACACTTATTATATTTTTTGAATTATTTAATTCATTTACAAGTTCATCTAATATTATTCTTCTATCATATACTATAAAAAAGCTTAACTTCCAGTATATATCTTCTACATTTTCTATATATATATTTTTAACACTAATTTGAGATTTTTGAAATATATTATATAACATAGTTATAATATTTATATTATCTACCTTTACACTAAATATAGTTTGCTTTTTCTTAAAAATTATTTTATCAATTTTTTTTAAAATATAAAGAGTTATCATTACCGAGAACCATGCACAAATACTTAGTACATAGTATCCATATCCTACTGCTATGCCTATACAAGCTGTAGCCCAAATACCCGCTGCTGTAGTTAGTCCTCTTATACCATTTGACGTTTTCAAAATTGCTCCAGCTCCTAAAAAACCAATACCTGATAATACCTGAGCTGTTAATCTAGCTGGATCTATACTAGTTTGTGAACTATATTGAACAAATAGTGATAATGATGTTATAGATGTTATACATGATCCTACTGCTACTAATATATGAGTTCTAAATCCCGCAAATTGATGCGATTTTTCCCTTTCTAATCCAGTCAACCCTCCTATAATTACAGCAATTATTAATCTTATTATTATAGCCTCATTACTTATAATAATAATTACCTCCTATCTATTTATTTAAGCCCCTTTAATAAAGAAGTATTTAATATAAAATTTATATGCTTAAATAAATAATATATGACTGGTCCTAATTACTTTATAAATATATAACCTTAATCTAAAAAATAAAAAGCCCATCTATTGATTATTTTAATCTAATAGACGAGCTCTTATTTTATTTATTAGAATTTAACATCTACTGTTACTTTTTTACCACTTCTATTTACAGTTACTTTAGTACTTTCACCAGATTTATATTTATATAAAACTTTATTAAGGTCTGTCATAGTCGGAGTTTCATCATCTCCTACCTTAACTATTACATCTCCTGCTTGGATACCTGCTTTTTCAGCTGGATTACCTGATACAACTTCAGCTATATATACACCTTCATCTGCTGCTAAATCAGTTCCTGTCAACGCTTCAAATTTAGTTACATCTATACCTTTTATACCTAAAGTAACTTTTTCAAAGTTTCCTGATTTTATAACTTGTTCTATTATAGGTTTTGCTGTATTTATAGGTATTGAGAATCCTATACCTTCAGCTGAAGATACCTTAGCTGAATTTATACCTATTACTTGACCTTTTTCATTTAATAGTGGACCTCCACTATTTCCTGGATTTATACTTGCATCAGTTTGCATAAGTCCTGTCATAGTTTCTTTTTCTGTTTGAATTGTTCTATCTAACCCACTTATTATACCTTGTGTAACAGATTTTTGGAATTCAAGACCAAGTGGATTTCCTATTGCTATTGCTATATCTCCTACTCTTACTTTATCGCTATCTCCTAAATCAGCAGCTGTTAAACCTGTTTTATCAACTTTAACTACCGCTAAATCTAACTTTGCATCATTCCATAAAACTTTACCTTTTGTAGTGCTACCATCATTGAATAATACTTTAACATCTACAGCTTGACCATCTGATACAACGTGTGAATTTGTAAGTATATAACCTTTCGAATCAACTATAACACCTGTTCCTACACCCTCTGATTGAGTCGGTATAGCAAATATATTGTTGCTACTTATAGTTGTTGTAGTTATCCCTACAACAGAAGGCATTGCTTTATCACTAACTGCATGGTATATATTTTGACTTTTACCACTGTCATTTACTACGATTTCCTTTGAACTTGAATTTTGATTACTATCTCCTATATTATTTTTCATAACTACTATTGTAAGTAAGCTAGTAAGTATACTTGTTATTATACATACAAGCACTGCTAAACTAATTCCTCTTTTATTTAACATAAATACCCTCCTAATAAATTTAATTAGCATAAATATTATTAATTATTATTTGCAATATTTATCGTTTGATAACAATAAATATTATAACTGGTTTTTCTTTAACTAATAGATATTTAATTTAAATTCAGTATCTATCTTAAGTACTTCTTTCTCAATCTATTAGTAAACTCTTTTTCTAGTTTTATTAAATTTCATCTTTCAGATTTATATGTATATTAGTAGTATAATAATAAGTATTACACAATTAAAAAATGAAACCACCAACTAGATATATTATCTTATTGATGATTTCATTATATTACATTATTCTTAACTTAACCTTAACTACTAAAATCTTTTTTCTAATTCTTCTTTTTCCTTTTCAAATCCTGGTTTACCTAGTAAAGCAAACATGTTTTTCTTGTATGCTTCAACGCCTGGTTGATCAAATGGATTAACACCTAATATATATCCACTTAATGCACAAGCTTTTTCAAAGAAGTATACAAGGTATCCAAAGTTATATTCATCTAATTTTGGAATATTAACTATTAAGTTTGGAACATTACCATCTGTATGAGCTAATAAAGTTCCTTGGAATGCCTTCTTATTAACAAAATCTACAGTTTTTCCAGCTAAGTAGTTTAATCCATCTAAATCTACATCAGCTTCATCTATAGTTATTTCTCTCTTAGCATTTTCTACATTTAAAACTGTTTCAAATAATATTCTCTTACCTTCTTGTATATATTGCCCCATAGAATGTAAGTCTGTTGAGAAGTCTACAGCTGCTGGGAATATACCTTTATTATCTTTCCCTTCACTTTCGCCATATAACTGCTTCCACCATTCTCCTACGTAATGTAGCTGAGGTTCATAGTTTACTAATAATTCTATGTCTTTCCCTTTTCTATGTAATGCATTTCTAACTACTGCATATTGATAACTATCATTAGTCTTTAAATCTGATGATTTAAATTTTTCACAAGCATCAGAAGCACCTTGCATCATTGCATCTATATCTAAACCTGCACAAGCTATAGGTAATAATCCTACTGGTGTTAATACAGAGAAACGTCCACCTACATCATCAGGTATTATGAATGTTTCATATCCTTCCTCGTCTGCTAATTTTCTAAGTGCACCTTTTGATGAATCTGTAGTTGCATATATTCTTTTGCTTGCTTCTTCTTTTCCATATTTCTTTTCTAAGAAATCTTTAAATATTCTAAACGCGATTGCAGGTTCAGTTGTTGTTCCTGATTTTGATATAACATTTATAGATACATCTTTATCTTTTATTACATCTAATAAATCCATCATATACGTAGAGCTTATATTCTGACCTACAAAGTATATTTCTGGAGATTTTCTATCTTCTTTTAATAAGTTATTTCTAAACGAATGACTTGCCATTTCTATAGCAGCCCTCGCTCCTAAATAAGATCCCCCTATACCGATAACTAAAAGTACATCTGAATCAGATTTCACTTTTTCTGCGGCTTTCTTTATTCTAACAAACTCTTCTTTGTTATAGTTCTTTGGAAGCTCTACCCATCCTAAAAAGTCATTTCCTAGTCCTGTCTTTTCATGAATCATTTTATGAGCTTGATCTACATAAGATTGCATACAATCTATTTCATGCTGACTTATAAAACCTATTGCTTTACTATAATCAAATTTGATACTTCCCATAATTCTACCTCTCTCCTTCTTTAGTATAAGAAAATTATAGCATAAATTTTTATTATAATTAATCTTAAAAATAAATTGATTTCTCTAATTAATTTATATTAATTCTCTTAAAATTAAATAACATTATTAACTTTTACCCTAATAATTTATTTAATAAAATATAAAAAGTTGTCCACAAATGAGACAACTTTTTATTATATGACTATTTATTTGCTATTCTTCCTGTAATAACTTGTTGTGCTATATTAACAGCATGGTCAGATACTCTTTCTAAGTTAGATATTATATCTAAATATATAACTCCACTTTCTATACTACAAGAGTTATTATTTAATCTATTCATATGGTTTGCTCTACATGATTTCTCCATAATATCTACTTGCTCTTCCATCTTTATAACCTTACAAGCTAATTCAACATTTGATGTTCTCATCGCTTCTAATGCATATGTATACGTGGATACAACTTTATTGTACATATCTTTAAGCTCACTTACCCCTACATCTGAGAAAGATATTTCTGAGTCCACTATATCTTTTGCTAATTCTGCTATATTCTCAGCATGATCTCCTACTCTTTCTATATCATTAACTGTATTAAATAAAGCATCTACCGTACCTCTTGAGTCTTCATTTAACGAAGCCTTAGATAATTTAAGTAAGTAATTTAATATTAGCTTTTGTAATTCATTTATAAGTTTTTCTCTTTTAAATGATAATTCAATCTTTTCTTTAGATTTATCTACAATTCCATCCATAGCTGCATTTAAGCTTTCTTTAGATTTTTCACCCATTCTTAGAGTTTCTTTTAATATATTAGCTAATGCTATTGATGGAGTTTCTATCATTCTATCATCTATATACTTAACAACTTTAGTATCATCATCTTCATCCTTAGTTTCAGGAACTAATTTTAATGCTAATTTAACTATTAACTTGTTAAATGGTAGTAATATTATAACATTTATTACATTGAATAATGTATGTGCATTTGCTATTTGTCTAGCTGTATCTGTTGGATCTATAGCAGTAACTATTTCTACTATAGGCTTACTTAACATAAACATAAATATAATTGAACCTAAAACGTTAAATGTTAAGTGCATTATAGCTGCTCTTCTTGCATTTCTACTTGCACCTATACTAGAAATTAATGAAGTTACACATGTACCTATGTTTTCACCATATAATATTGGTAAAGCTGCTGTAATAGGTATTAATCCTTGAGAAGCAAGGGCTATAAGCATACCCATTGAAGCACTTGAACTTTGTACTATAGCTGTTATAGCAAATCCCATTAATACTCCTAATATTGGATGATGTCCAAAACTTAATAACATATCTGTAAATCCTTGATACTCAGATAATGGTTTAACAGCTTCTTTCATAAAGTCCATACCAGTGAATAATATACCAAATCCTATAAGTATTTCTGCTATATGCTTGTATTTTTGTTTATTAGAGAACATATATATAACTATACCTATTCCTAATGCTACTGGAGCAAGGAAGTCAACATCTAATGATACTAACTGAGCTGTTATAGTTGTTCCTATATTAGCCCCCATTATAACACCTATTGCTTGAGTTAAACTCATTATTCCTGCATTAACAAATCCAACTACCATTACTGTAGTGGCGCTACTGCTTTGTATTACCATAGTAACTATCATACCAACTAAAACACCCATTATTACTTTGCTAGTAAGTAGTTCTATTATTCTTTTAAGTTTTGACCCTGCTGACTTTTGAAGTCCATCTCCCATAAGATTCATACCATATAAGAATAGACCAAGTCCTCCCATAATTCCTATTGCTATATCCAAATTTCTTATCCTCCTTGATATGCGATGATAAACTTATTAATATTTATTCCTCTTATATTTTAACAAATTTTATACAAATTTTGTGTTAAGATTATGTTAAATATTATAAACTTATCAAAATTATATAAATTCATGTTAAATTTACCTTTATAAACTAGAATACTTCTCTATAATTTTCTCTGCGCATTTTATTCCATCTACTGCTGCTGTAACAATTCCACCTGCGTATCCAGCACCTTCTCCACAAGGATATAAATTCTTAGTATTTATAGATTGTAAAGTTTCTTCATCTCTAACAATTCTTATCGGAGCTGATGATCTTGTTTCAACTCCAGTTAATACAGCATCATACATTGCAAACCCATTTAATTTATTGTCTAACTTTTGTAATGCTTCCTTCATAGTTGAAGTAACAAATTCTGGTAAGCATTCTCTTAAATCAACAAATGTATATCCAGGTTTATATGATGGTTCTACATTTCCTAAAGATGTAGATACTTTATCGTTTAAGAAATCTCCTACTAATTGAACTGGAGCATTATAGTTTTTGCCGCCTAATTCATAAGCAAGTCTTTCATATTTTTCTTGGAAATAAACTCCTGCAAGAGGGTCTTCATTTCCAAAATCAGAAGGTATTACATTTACTAAAAATGCACTATTTGCATTTACCTTATCCCTAGCATGCTCACTCATTCCATTTGTTACGACCTCAAATTCATTTGATGCAGATGCTATAACACTTCCTCCTGGGCACATACAGAAACTGTATGCCGTTCTAAGATTTGAGGTATGCTCTATTAATCTATAATCTGCAGCACCAAGTCTTGGATGATTATAAAATTCTTTGTATTGAGATTTATTTATTAATTCTTGAGGATGTTCTATTCTAGCACCTATCGCAAATGGTTTTTGAATTATTGTTACCCCTCTATTATAAAGCATTTTGTAAGTATCTCTAGCACTATGACCTATAGCTAATATAACAACTTCTGACTCTATAGTCTCATTATTATTTACAACTACTCCCTTTATACTTCCATTTTCAGTTATTATATCTGTAACTAATGTATCGAATCTAACTTCTCCACCAAGTCTAATTATTTCATTTCTTATGTTTTTGACTACATTTTTTAATATATCAGTTCCAACATGTGGTTTATAAGAGTATAATATTTCTTCTGGTGAACCAAAATTAACTAACTCATCTAACACCTTTCTACATCTAATATCTTTTATTCTAGTTGTAAGTTTTCCATCAGAGAAAGTACCTGCACCACCTTCTCCAAATTGTACATTTGAATTATTTTTAAACTTTCTATTATTCCAAAAATCATTTATATCATTAGTTCTATTATCAACATCTAATCCTCTTTCAAGCATTATTGGATTAAATCCTCTTTGTGCTAATAATAAAGCTGCAAATAAACCTGCTGGACCGCTTCCTATTATTACAGGTCTATTTTTTAGTTTTTTGCTTCCCATCTCAACACCTATATAATTACGTTGTTTTATTTCTACAACATCCTTTATAGAGTTTTTTAAAATTTTATTTTCATTTTTAACTTCTACATCAACTGTATATACAAAATCTATTTTTCCTCTTTTTCTAGCATCTATAGATTCTTTATATATAAAGTATCTTATAAGTTCATTTTCTTTTATTCTAAGCTTCTTTAATATAAGATTTTTTAATAAAGAAACATCTTCATCTATACCTAATTTTAAGTTTGATACTCTTAACATTTTTTTCTCCTTTGTATAAATAATTTTTATTTTTTAAGCAAGATAAAAGCTAGGATATAAACCTAGCTTTCTATAACATTAGCTCTATATTATATTTTTAACTAATTAAAATCTTGTATATAAGTACTATAAAATTACAAATAATATATATATGTTCTAATAATAATTCTCTGCATTATAAAATAATTTTATTGTTTATTGTATTTTTGAACAATACAAAATAA
>CALFLM010000058.1 GCA_937880075.1 uncultured Romboutsia sp.
AAATCATATAAAATAAAGTTAAATGCAACTTATAATGAATCTAAATTAAGTGAACAATTATCATATATTCAAAATGATATAAATAAAAAAGTTCAACAAGCCACACTAGAAATAAATGATAGTGGTCAGATGATAACCACTCCATCAAAGGAAGGGCTAGAAGTGGATATTTCGTCTTTAAAAGAACAGATATACGATATGATAAACAATAAAGATATAAAAAATATAAATCTTCCTGTAAAAATTATAAAGCCAACAACTACTACAGAACAAGTAAAATCTATAAATACTATATTAGGTCAATTTAGTACAAGTTTTAATGAACATAGTGCAAGGGGAAATAATATATATGTTTCAGGAAAAAGCACTAGTGATATACTTATAGTGCCAGGGGATACATTTTCATATAATAAAACAACTGGAGCTAGAACATGGAGTAATGGGTATAAAACTGCAAAGGTAATAGTAGGGGGAAAATATGTTAATGGAGAAGGTGGTGGAGTATGTCAAGTATCAACTACAATATATAATGCTGCCTTAATGTCAGGACTTGAAATACAAGAAGTGCATAATCACACATATCCATCTCATTATGTATCAAAGGGAAGGGATGCAGCAGTATCTTATGGGTATATAGATTTAAAATTTAAAAATAACTTTTCACATCCTATATATATTAAAAATATCGTTAAAAATGGAGCGATAACTTCTAAAATATATGGTTGTAGCCAAGATAGAGAAAAGTTATATATAAGAACACAAGAAAGCCGTGAAAAAGATAATATAATAGTAAAAACATATAGAGTATTTTTAGGTGAGGAGAACAATAAAATAAGGGAAGAACTAGTATCAGAGAATAAATATAAAATAAAATAAATATATTGAAAACATTTTTCTTTAATGATATATTTAAGTTAAGAAAAAATAAATGTCAAATTGCTTGGCATTTATTTTTTTAACAAATTGGCAAACGATTGTACAATTTAAGGGGGGATATAATGGGAAAAAAATGGTGGAAAGAAGCAGTTGCATATCAAATATATCCACGTAGTTTTATGGATTTAAACAATGATGGAATAGGGGACTTAAGAGGAATAATATCAAAATTAGATTACTTAAAGGAATTAGGTATAGATGTTATTTGGATATGTCCTATCTATAAATCTCCAAATGATGATAATGGATATGATATAAGTGATTATCAAGATATAATGAGTGATTTTGGAACTATGGATGACTTTAATGTATTATTAAGTGAAATTCATAAAAGAGATATGAAGATTATAATGGATCTAGTAATAAATCATACAAGTGATGAGCATCCTTGGTTTATAGAATCTAGGTCATCTAAAGAAAATCCAAAGAGAGATTGGTATATTTGGAGAGAAGGGAAAGATAATAAAGAACCAAACAACTGGGAAAGTATATTTAAAGGATCAGTATGGGAATATGATGAAAATACAAATGAATATTATTTACATCTATTTAGTAAAAAACAACCGGATCTAAACTGGAAAAATAAAGAGATGAGAAATGAAATATATAATATGATAAATTGGTGGTTAGATAAAGGAATAGATGGATTCAGATTAGATGCCATAAGTCATATAAATAAAGAAGATGGATTAGTTGATATGGATAATCCTAATAATTTAGAATATGTACCATCTTTTGAGAAACATATGAATGTTGATGGAATACATGAATATTTAAAAGAGTTAAAAGAAAACACATTTAGCAAATATGACATAATGACTGTGGGAGAAGCAAATGGTGTAAAAGCTGAACAAGCTATTGATTGGGTTGGAGAAAATGATGGAAAGTTTAACATGTTATTTCAGTTTGAGCATATAGATTTATGGAATAGCTCAGAGTTTAATTTACCAAATCTAAAAAAAGTATGGAATAGATGGCAAGTTAATCTTGAAAACGATGGATGGAACGCACTATTTATAGAAAATCATGATGTAACAAGAGTAGTGTCTGCTTGGGGAGATGATACTAAGTTCTTAAAAGAAAGTGCTAAGGCTTTAGGATTAGTATATTTTATGCATAAAGGGACACCATTTATATACCAAGGTCAAGAAATTGGTATGACAAATGTTAAGTTTAATGATATAACCGAATATAATGATATTAGATCTATAAATGAATATAATCAACTTATAAATCAAGGAATGAGTAAAAAAGATGCATTAGATCATATATGGATAACATCAAGAGATAATACTCGTACACCAATGCAGTGGGATAATAGTTTAAATGCAGGATTTAGTAAATCTAATCCATGGATTAGTGTAAATCCTAATTATAGATCTATAAATGTTAAAGAACAACTTGAAGATTCTGATTCAATACTTAACTTCTATAAAAAAATGATAAAACTTAAAAAGAGTAGTGAATGTTTAATATATGGTAAATACAATCTTATACTAGAGGATGATACAAATATATTTGCATATGAAAGGATATTAAATGATGAAAAATTCTTAGTAATATGCAACTTAAAAAGTGAATCTTCTAACTATAAATATGAGCCATTAACATTAAAATATGAAAACCTAATATTATCTAATTATAATGTAGATGCTCATAAAGATTTAAATAATTTCGAATTAAAACCTTGGGAAGCAAGACTTTATAAAATAAACTAAAGGTAATTTTGGTAGATTATCAAAAATACATTAAATAAAATGACGAAGATAAAGTATTTAATCATAATATTTTAGAAATAAAAGTTAATATATAATAAAAAATATAGGAAAACAACTATAAAAAGATGTTTTCCTATATTTTTTATTATATATAAATTATCTTCTATAATTAAAGTAAAATTAAATATTATAAATTTCCATTTATTTATATATTTTTATTTAATGAATCAATGATAAAATAAGAAATTTGACTAATAATATAAATGAGCGATAAATAAATTTGTAAGAATACATAAAAAATAAATAAACATTGGAGGGATACTTATGAAAATTAAAAAAAGTAAAGTTTTAATAATTCTAAGTATAGCAATAATATTTTTTATAAATTTTAATAGCTCTTTCTGTAATGCTTCTTCTATTAGATATAAAACTGAAACAAATAGTCAAGAAAAAGAAACTATAATTGAATCATATAATTCTAAAAAAGTAGCTTATATAACAATAGATGATGGACCATCAAAATATACAGATGATATATTAAGAATATTAGATAAGTATAAAGTTAAAGGAACTTTCTTCTTAATAGATAAAAATATGAATATTTATCCAGATAAAGTAAAAAAAATAATAGAAAGTGGAAATACTGCTGGTCTTCATAGCGTATCACATGATATTCATAAACTGTATAAAACAAGTATTTCTGCAAAGAAAGAATTTGATTTAAACAATCAAACTTTTTATGAAATTACTGGTAGATATTCAAACTTAGTTAGATTACCATATGGAAGTAAACCATATGCATCTAAAGAGAGCTATAATAATTTAGTAGATGCAGGATATAAGGTATGGGATTGGAATATAGATACACAAGATTGGAAATCTTCATCTAGCGAAATAGTAGAAAATGCAAAAACATACTCTAAGAATAAAAATGAAATAATAATATTGATACATGAAAAAAAACAAACAGTAGAAGCATTAGACTCATTAATAAGTTACTTAATTGAAGAAGGATATGATATTTTACCAGTAAGTGAAAGCCAAGAGCCTAAGAACTTCTGGTTAAAAAATCTCTATAAATAAATATTTATAGAGATTTTTTTTATGAAAGAATTATACTACATTGCATATAATTTACTAATGTAAATAATAAAGAGGAGGATTATTATGGATATTAACAATAACAATCGACAAACTACTTCAAGTATAGCTAGTACAAGTGCTAGTACTGGAGCTTCTAATAATTCCTCTCAAAATGTAAGTATAGGTTTAAACAGATTTAGTTATTCAGATTTTATTTTACTATCATCTACAATATCATATGCAATAGCAGAAGAAGTAAGTGTAGAAGACTTAGAGATATTAGTAACTTTTCTTGGAATGATATCTGGTGACCTAGCTCTATTACTTATAAAAAAAGGAAGATTAGCTAGAAATCAAGCTGCACAAAGTGCCAGTATAGATACTACGACAGATGAAACATCTGAAGAGGTAGAGTCAACATTAGTTAAAAAATCTATGAATCGAAAAAAAAAGAGAATCAAAAAGAAAATTAAAAAGAAATTGGAAGTAAAATAAGTATAGAATAAATTAAAAATGAGTATTATGTATATAAAATTTAGTTAAAATACTTAAATATAATATATATCTCTCTTTAAACTAAAAAGCTAAAAAAGTAATAAAATATATTGACTTTAATATGTTAATAATATATCATAAATTTTGTCAGAAGTATTATATTGACATAAAAATTTCATATATATGGAGGAAGACTATAATGGGAGAGAGTTCATTCTTACCACAATTCCTTATGATTACAGATATAAAAACTGTTATTTTTATAGCTGTACTTATAGGAACATTCTTTATTGTTAAGCAGTTCGAAAAGAAAAAAGTTAAATTTTCTACAAGAACAATATATGCAACAATAATAGGACTTATATTAGGGGTTATCATACAATTAGTAGCAGGGCTTCCAGAAGATCCAGCAGAGGTTACTTGGTTACAAGAAGTTACTAAGTGGTATGGATTATTTGGTTCAGGATTTATGGATCTATTAAAGATGTTAGTTGTTCCAATGGTATTTGTATCAATATTAAGAGTTATCATCAATATGGGGGAAGGTGATGACTTAGGAAAATTAACATTTAAATCATTAGGGATGTTACTTATGACAACTGCACTTGCTGCAATAGTTGGTATAGTAGTAGGTAATGTTATGAAATTAGGTGTAGGAACAGATGCAGTAGCTACTGCAGATACAGAGCTTAGAGAAATAACTCCTTTAGTGGATACTTTGAGAGGATTACTACCATCAAATCCTGTTGCATCTATGGCTGATGGAAATATAGTTGCTGTAATAATATTTGCTACTTTCCTAGGACTTGCAGTAAAGAGACTAAGAAAAAAGCACTTAGACGTTATAAAACCATTTATAGATTTAGTAGAAGCTTTTTATAAGATAATAGTATCAGTTGCTATGACAGTAATTAAGTTTATGCCATATGCAGTAGTTGCTTTATTAGCTAATACTATAACAGCTCGTGGATTAGCATCTATGATACCTGTTATTCAATTCATAGTAGCATTATACATATCAGTTGCTATAATGTTTGTTATACATTTAGCAATAATAGCAATAAATGGATTAAATCCAATAACTTATATAAAAAATGCAGCGGAACCATTACTTCTTGCATTTACATCTAGATCAAGTTTAGGTACATTACCTGTTACAATAGAGGCTTTAACTGATAAGCAAGGTGTTGAAGAAGGTGTTGCAAGTTTCACTGCAAGTTTAGGTGCTAACATGGGTATGAACGGGTGTGCTGGTATATACCCTGCATTAATGGCAGTAACAGTAGCTAATATGGCTGGCGTTGAAATGAATGCAAGCTTTTATGCTATGCTTTTAGTTGTTATAACTATAAGTTCGTTAGGTATAGCAGGACTTCCAGGAACAGCTACAATGGCAGTTTCAGTAGTTTTATCAGGGGTAGGTATTGGAGCATACTTCCCACTAGCTGGTGGAATACTTGCAATAGATCCAATACTTGATATGGGGCGTACAATGTTAAATGTAAGTGGTGCAACTACTACAGCTGTAACAGTAGGTAAATCTCTTAAAAAGTTAGATAAAGAAGTATTTAATGGTACTTCGGTTAAAGAAAATAATTAAAATAAAAAAGCTATCTATTTAATAGGTAGCTTTTTTATTTTATCAAAACAATCCTCAATTTATATATTAGGTTCAGTTTATTTATATGCGTTACAAATTTGTTACATATTTTTTTTAATTTATTAATATACATTTAAAAACAAGCTATTAAATAAATTTGAAAATAATATAAATTTTAAGGAGGATATATGAAGATTAAGAAGAAACATAAAATAATTGTATTTTTATCTTCTGTTTTAATACTTATAGTATCATTATTTTCATACTGGACACTAAAAAAAGAAAATATCAAAATAATAGTAAATGGTAAAGAAATAATAACGTCATCATTTAAGAAAAATATAAAGGAATTGTTGGATGAAAAAGGTATAAAATACGATAATGACGATAAGATAACTCCGAATTTAAATGATGAATTAAAAGACTATATGCAAATAAATATAGTAAAAGTTGATATAAAAGATCAAAAAGAATATGAAAAAGTACCATTTGAGATAACTATAAGTGAAGATAGTAACTTATCAAAAGGAGAAACTAAAGTAGATCAAGAAGGAAAAGATGGAGAAAAAGAAATGATATATGAGCTAATTTATGAAGATGGTAAATTAGTTGAGAAAAATCTAGTATCAGAGAAAGTAGTAAAGAGTCCAACTGATAAAGTTATAAAAAAGGGAATAAAAGAAGAGATTATGGTGGCTTCAAGGGGAAGCAACTCTAGGCAAATGAGTGTTGTTGCAACAGCTTATGCAACAGGTTCAATAACTTCAACAGGTACAAAACCTAAATGGGGAACAATAGCTGTTGATCCAAAAGTAATACCTTATGGAACTAAGATATATATTCCAAAATTTGATATGACATTTACTGCAGAAGATTGTGGTGGAGCTATAAAAGGAAATAAAATAGATATATTTATGGGAAGTGAAACAGAGGCATATAGATGGGGCAGGAGAACAATTGATATACATATATTAAATTAAAAGCAAGTACAAATTATTGGCTATATAAGTAAATCTTTACTAAAATATTAAAACAGTATAAAATATACATAAATAGATATTAATTAAAATATAAGGAACTTAAGGGGGCACTTTTATAATGAATTATATGGATAAGTATAAAGAATGGAGAGATAATTCATACTTTGATAAAGAAACTAAGGAAGAGTTATTAAGTTTAGAAGGTAATGAAAAAGAAATTGAAGATAGATTTTACAAGGATTTAGAGTTTGGTACAGCAGGATTAAGAGGTGTTATAGCTGCTGGAACTAATAGAATTAATATATATACAGTAAGAAGAGCTACTTTTGGTCTTGCTAATTACATAATAAAAAATACTACTGAAGAAGAAAAAAATAGAGGTGTTGTAATTGCTCACGATAATCGACATATGTCTAGAGAATTTTGTATAGAGACAGCAAATACTTTAGCTGCTTGTGGTATAAAAGCATATATATTTGATTCTTTAAGAACTACTCCAGAATTATCTTTTGCAGTTAGAAACTTAAATACTATCGCTGGTATAGTTATAACTGCTAGCCACAATCCACCAGAATATAATGGATACAAAGTATACTGGGAAGATGGAGCTCAAGTTATGCCACATATTGCAAGTGCTATAACTGAAGAAATAAACAGTATACATGATTATAGTACAATACCTACATTAACAGAAGAAAATAAAAATTTAATTATAACATTAGATGAAAAAGCTGATACTGAATTTATTGAAGCTGTTAAAAAACAAGTTATAAGAAAAGAATTAATAGAAAAAGTAGGGAAAGAATTTAAAATAGTATTTACTCCACTTTGTGGTACTGGCAATAAACCAATAAGACGTGCTTTATCAGAAGTTGGATTTGAAAATATATTAGTTGTTAAAGAAGAGGAAAATCCTGATCCTAACTTTGCAGGTATAGAATATCCTAATCCAGAAGAACAAAAAGCTTTAACTAGAGGTATAGAATTAGCTAAAGAAAATGGTGCCGATTTAGTTATAGCCACTGATCCTGATTGTGATAGAGTTGGCGCAGCTGTTAAGACTACTACTGGAGATTATGCACTTTTAACTGGTAATCAAATAGGTGGACTTTTAACTGATTACATAATAGAAGGATTAAAGGAACAAGGTAAGTTAAAAGAAAACTCTACACTTATAAAAACTATAGTTACTTCTGAGTTTGGTTCTGATATTGCTAAAGCTAATAATGTAGAAGTATTAAATGTTTTAACTGGGTTTAAATTTATAGGTGAGAAGATTAAGTCATTTGAAGAAAATAATAATGAAAAAACTTACTTATTCGGATATGAAGAAAGTTATGGATACTTAGTTGGAACTCATGCTAGAGATAAAGATGCCGTAGTTGCTTCAGTTTTAATATCTGAGATGGCTTCTTACTACTACTCAAAAGGTATGAGCTTATATGAAGGTTTAATATCTTTATATGAAAAATATGGATTCTTTAAAGAAAAAACTATATCAATAACATTAAAAGGTATAGAAGGTTTATCTAAGATAAAAGATATTATAAGCTACTTTAGAGAAAATGAAGTAAGTTCTATGGGACACTTTAAAGTGATTGATATAAAAGACTATTCAAAGGGTATAGATAATCTTCCAAAAGCTGATGTATTAAAGTTCTTCTTAGAAGATGGATCTTGGGTTGCTATAAGGCCTTCTGGAACTGAACCAAAGCTTAAATTCTATATAGCTGTAAAGGGTATAGATGAAAAAGAAGCTACTAATAAGCTTGATAATATAAATAAGTACATAGATGCTACTATTAATAGTTTAATTATAGAAAAAAAGGAAGCTACTAATAAGCTTTACTGTTAATAATTTAATGTAATAAGTAGTAAGAGTTCTATATAGTGTAATCTTCACTATATAGAACTCTTTTATTTTAAATATAAGTAATTAATATATACAATTTAAAATACAATGTATAATAGATAAAAAATTTTATAGAGGTAATATATGAAAAAATTAAATTCAGAATATATTAGGGATATTTATAAAAAATTTAATTATAGTGAAATAAATTCTAAAGCTGCTGAAATGTCTTTTTATTTACTACTATCTATGTTTCCATTTTTAATATTTACTATAAGTATTATAGTTTATATACCAACGTTTCATTTAAATAAGTCTATTTTAATAATAGAGAATGTTATTCCAGAAAGTGCATTTAATATAATACTGTCTATAATAAATTCAGCAATAGAGAATAAGAGTTTAGGATTTTTAGTATTAAGTTTCATTTTTACTTTATGGACATCATCAAGGGGTATTAGATCCTTAATTCGATGGATGAATAAATCTTATAATGTTAAAGAAACAAGATCTTTTGTAAAAGTATTTATAATTAGTTTTATTTTTACTGTAAGTATTTTAGTTCTTATTTTCTCATCTATAATACTATTGATTTATGGAGAATTGATAGGCTATTTTATATTTAATCTTATAGGACTTAATCATGTATTTATATATATATGGAATATACTTAGATATATGGTAGGTGTATCTACGCTTATTATTATATTAATAAATTTATATAAATACACACCAAATAAGAAGATAAAAACAAAAGATGTAATACCTGGTTCTATAATAGCTACATTAGTGTGGTTATTTATATCATTTTTTTATTCATATTATACTAATAACTATTCAAATTATGAAGTTATTTATGGAAGTATCGGTGGAATTATAGTTTTAATAACATGGCTTTATTTAAGTAGTTGGTCTATATTAATAGGATTAGAAGTAAACGTAAGATTGTACTTTAGAAAATTAAAAAGGCAAAAGAATAGGAGTGTCTAAACATGATTAATACCATAGTAGACACTCTTTTTATTTATATATTTTTTCTTGTAAATGTTATTACATCACCATTTGATAACTCATTATTATAAGTGTAACCTTCTATATTAGACTTTAATAAATCATCAACAGAATCTATTTTATTTTTTATGATAAATCTACACATATATCCACGAGCTTTTTTAGCATAAAGCCCTTTCACCTTATATGTATTTGTTTTTAAATCATAATCTTTAAATACTATATCTACAAACTTGAAGTATTTTTTTATAAGCTTTAAGTCTATACACTTTAGATATTCTGATGAAGCTAAATTTATTAGAAGTTTATTTTCATGAGTTTCTAATTCTTTAATGATGTGATTTGTTATTTTACTTTTCCAGAATTTATATAAATCATTTCCATTTTTATTTTCAAGTTTAGCTTTCATTTCAAGTCTATAAGGCTCTATTAAGTCTAAAGGGGATAATAATCCATATAATCCAGATAAAATCCTTATATGATCATTTGCAAAGTTAAAATCATATTCATTAAAATCAGAAGTATTCATAGAATTAAATACTTCTCCATCAAAAGCAAGTATGCTCTGAAGTTTTTTATTGTTAGGATTTAATAAGTTTTTATATCTATCATAATTTAATTTAGATAAATCTTCACTTAAACTCATTAAATCACTTATTTCTTTTATATCTAGTTCTTTTAGTATACTTATAAGGTAATTTGAGTCTTCTTTAAATACTGGAATAGAAGAGTTTTTTAAATTAATATCTTTATCAAAATTCATAGTAGTTGCAGGAGATATTATAGTTATCAAGTCATTCACCTCTTATTTTCATATTTTATTAATTATATACCATAATATTGAAAATTTAAATCTATATATTAAACTGCTTATTATGATATAATATTATATACTATAATATTACAGAGGTGAGTAAATGTCTAAATCAATAAAAAATGCAATATCTTCTGAATATTTAAGGTACAAAATAGACGAGGATATAAGTATTTATGAAGGTCGTTTCTGTATTTACTTAGACAGAAAATATAGATGTAGTGGTATAATCTATTACAAAATGACTCCTCCCATATCTATAAATTTTAAGGCACAAATACTATTTGTTGAAGATGAGGATGTTGATTTAGAATTAGATTATGATAATGCAATACTTGAGATATACGGTTATAAACCAATTTCAATAACTATAAATGTTAGAAATGATTTTAATATGGAGGGTTACATAAATGATAATCATATAAAATCGAAAAACTCTTTTGTAGATTATGTTGATTTTAATATAGTTAATTTAGATAAATTTCCAGGTGACTTGATAAAGCATGTTGATAAGTTATTTGCAGGTAGAATAGAGTTTGATATAAATGATTTTCATGTTACTATAGATAAAAGATATGATTATAGAAGAGAACTTAATGATGAACTAAAATCTAAATCAGGTTTTCTAGTAACTCACATAGGACGTATTAAGCGAAAAGATAATCGACCTTTTAAGACTAATAATATTATAAATTTCTTAGATAGAATATCTACATCACTTAGTTTTATGTGTGGTAGATATATAGGCATATGTCTTGCTAAGGGATATAAAAATAATAATAACACATATAGGCTATGGATAGAGAATTTAGTTACACCTTTTAGATTTGTTCCAACTTGGACAGATACTATTTCAAATCATCATAACATAGAAAAGTATTTGTCACTTATGTGTAAGAGATTAGAGGATGCTTATTATGGACCAGCTATAAAAAATGTTATAGATTGGTATATAGAATCTCTTGGAGATATAACCTTAGAAAATAATATAATATCGATTCAAATTGCCCTAGAAGCTCTTTCATATATAATTCTTGTAGAAAAAGAAGGTTTGTTAGATGATGAACAATTTGATCAAAATAATGCTTCTAAAAATATTAAATTGGTTTTAAATGCTTGTAATATACCTCATGGAAGTGATGAACTTGAATTATTTGATGATTGGATAAGAGGAAAATTTGATGATGGAGTAGATCTTGTAATATACTTTAGAAACAAGATAGTTCATCCAGTTAGAAAAGACAATAGAGCTAATTTAACAGTGGAAGATATGTGGAATATAATCCAAATAGGGACAAAGTATATTGAGCTTATAGTTCTTTCTTTTATAGGCTATAAAGGTGAGTACTCAAATAGACTTAAAGAAAGATGGTTTGGAGAAGTCGAAGTTGTACCTTGGAATAAATTAGATTAAATTATTTATTTAAGGGTATATAGATATATAATAGAAAGGATGATAAAGATGATAAAATTTTATGGATACTCAAAATGATCTAGTGTAAGAAAGGCCAAGGCTTGGCTTGAGGAAAATAATTTAGAATTTGAAAATATAGAAATAGTTAAAAATCCACCAAGTAAAGAAGAACTAAAAGAAATGTATGAAGTAAGTGGATATGAACTTAAAAAGTTTTTTAATACTAGTGGTGTAAAATATAGAGAACTTGGTTTAAAAGATATCGTTAAGACTGAATCAGATGAAAAGCTTTTAGATATATTATCAAGTGATGGAATGCTTATAAAAAGACCTATAGCTTATGATGGTAAAAATGTAGTTATAGGATTTAAAGTAGATGAATGGAAAGAAAAGCTATTATAATTTAATATATAAAAATAAAGAAGCTATCTCTTAAATGGATAGCTTCTTTATTTTTATATATTAATATGAACTTATGATAAGTACAAATTTAGCATATAATAAACTTAATACACTAGTTAAATAAAAAAGAAATGGAGTTTAGTATTATGTCTGATAATAAAAAGTCATATATAAAGTTTATGATTATGAAAAAGCTTTATAAAGATGGAAATAAACAAGTATATTTATTAAGTAATAAAAATGGATATAAAAAATGTAAATTATCAGTTAAATATAATCTTAATATAGGAGAAGTTATAGAACTAGAGGATAGTATAGATGGCACAATTGATATTTCAGATTTTGAATATGTAAAAGATTTTAACTTAGAAGATTACTTACCATCTGTAAAAATACCTATAAATGAAATTATGGAAGATATAGAAAAAATAACAAAGGAGTGCATAATTTCTGAAGAAGGAAAGATTTTAAATGATTACTTTTTTAAAGATGAAAAATTCTTAGAGGAATTTAAACATGGTATCGGAGGAGTTTCAATGCATCATAATTATATAGGTGGACTTGCTGAATATACTTTAAATGTAATGTATTTAACAAAAGTACTTTGTGATAGATATAATTGTAAAAGAAGAGAAGTAGCTGTTTTAAGTGCAAAACTTCATGATATTGGAAAGCTTTATGAACTTGATTATAAAGGACCATTTAAGTATACACTTCAAGGAGAGTTAGAAGGTCATATTGTAATTGGAGTACAGATGATTGATCAGGCCTTAAATAAAATAGAATATACATTTAGTGAAGATTTTATAAGACGTATTAAAGGGTGTATAACTCAACATCATGGTAAATTAGAGTATGGATCTCCTAGAGCTTGTAATATGGAAGAATCATTTATACTAAATTATGCAGATACTGTAGATGCTATAATGAACAAAATAGAACAAGTTAAAGAGAATACTAAAAAAAATACTTGGTCTGATTATGATAGGAGAATAGAGACTAAATTATATTTATAGCAAATAAATAGCCAAGGTAATGAAATATAAAACTTGGCTACTTATCTTAATATACTTAAATTTGTTTTTTTAAGCAAGTCCATCTGAATAAACTGCATTTTAGTTTAAAAAATAAACTCAAATTAATAAAAAATTTACTTTATAAACCAAAATACTATTTTATATCCAATTAGAATTTATAAATTTTTATAAAGAATACTATTTTTAAGATATTAAATATTTATTAGTTAAGTTTGTAGTTTTGTTTTTTAATTTACATACATATATGTAAATACTTATTGTTATAAAGCTCGATACTATAGATATAGATGCAGAAATAAGTATTGCCATTTTAGCTATATTTACAAGTGTTAGGTTATGAATAAATGCTAGTTCTGACACGAATATAGACATGGTAAATCCAATACCAGCAATAAGTGATACAAAAAATATAGCTAACCAACTTATGTTTTTAGGTTTTTCTGTAAACTTAAATAAATTTCCTAAATAGCAAAATAGAATAATACCTAGGGGTTTTCCTAAGCTAAGACCTAATATTATACCCATATAAAGAGGTTTAGCGCTACTTAAATCAATATTATATGTAAGTGATATTCCAGTGTTTGCAAAAGCAAATAGAGGTATAATAAATAAACTATTTATAGGTACTAATAGACATTGTAATCGCTCTAATGTACTTTTTCTATAGGTATAAGATTTTGATGGAATAGCAATAGCTAATATAATTCCACTTATTGTAGAATGTATTCCACTTAAATGTACAAAATACCATAAACATAGTCCACTTATAAGATAATAGGTAATACTTTCTATTTTAAATATTTTATTAGTAATAATCAAAGTTATTAAAATTACAAAGGAAATTGTCAAATATATAAAGTTTATGTCTAAAGAATATACTATAGCTATAAAAGCTATAGATATTAAATCATCAACAATAGCTAAAGATAATAAAAATACTTTAAGTGCAGGGTTAAACTTATTAGAAAATAAAATAAATATACCTACAGCAAATGCAATATCTGTAGATATAGGAATGCAAAATCCACTTAAAAATGGGCTATTTCTATTTATTAATATAAATATTAAAGCAGGCACAATTACGCCTCCTATGGATGCAAAAACTGGAAATGAAGCTTTTTTAAAAGATGATAGGTTACCATGTAATATTTCAGCTTTTATTTCTAAACCTGCAACTAAAAAGAATATAGACATTAAAAATTCATTTATAAACATATGTATTGAAAATTCATTTACTATGTATATGTCATTTAATATATAGTCGTATATATCTTTTAGTGGAGTATTATAAATAACTAAAGCAGATATAGTTGCAAGAAGTAAAAATATACTAGTAAGAGCCTCGATTTTTATGCTTTTTCTATAAGTACGTAATAATCTCAATTAAATTCACCAACCAATTATAAAAATTTTTGTTATTTATTATAAAATAACTATAAATAAATGTATGAGACTAGTATTATAAATATGATAAATACAATATATATATTAAAGTAGCTTAAATTAATTAAGCTACTTTTTAGATAATTCTATGTTAAAATCATTAATTAACCACTTACCGGATTGATCAGTAATTAAAGAACATAAACTTTCGTAAGTTTTATTATCTGTTTCATTTTCATAATTAACACTATAGTTTACTTTAAATATTTTAAAATTTTTATCCTGTAGAGAGTTATCTTTTAGGTAATTACTTACTAAATGAATATCTGTTTCTTCTTCAATTTTTATTAAATGTATATTTTTTATGTTATCAATTTGTAATTTTAAATCTGAAATATTATCTATATTATCTTTTGAAACTAATTTTGAAATTGAATTTAGATCTTTTTTATTAATGCATTCGATATAATTATATATAGTGGATTTTGCATTATTATCAATAGATTCAGACTTAAAAGTAAGTATAAATGATAGGATTAACATTGGTATTAGTATTAATATAGAAAACCTCTGCTTATTTTTAATAAAATATCCCTCCTGATAAAAAATTTCCATTTTTCCATTTATAGTATAGAAAATATAATCTTATTTATAGTATACTACTATAGGTGCAAAAAAATGAATTAATAATCATTTATTTGGGAATACATTATATGTACATACAATAACAAAAAATTAGGAGGCAAAATAAATGAGTACACCAACACCACATAATAATGCAAAATTAGGAGATATAGCAGAAACGGTTTTATTACCAGGAGACCCCTTAAGAGCTAAATTTATAGCAGAAACTTTTTTAGAAGATGTAGTTCAATATAACACTGTAAGAGGAATGTTTGGATATACAGGATACTATAAAGGAAAAAGAATATCTGTTCAAGGATCAGGTATGGGTATACCATCTATAGGAATATACTCTTATGAACTTATACATTTTTATAATGTTAAGAACTTAATAAGAGTAGGTTCAGCTGGAGCTATAAATAAAGATTTAAAATTGCATGATGTAGTTATAGGTATGGGAGCATGTACAGATTCAAACTATGCTTCACAATATAATTTACCTGGGACATTTGCTCCAATAGCTAGTTATGAATTAATGCAAAAAGCTATTGAAGTTGCAAAAGAGCAAGGAACAAAGGTAACAGTTGGAAATGTTCTTTCAAATGACGTGTTCTATAGTGATGCAGGATTAGATAACTTGGTTAAGTGGCAAAAGATGGGTGTTCTTTGTGTTGAAATGGAAGCTGCAGGTCTTTATATGAATGCAGCTAGAGCTGGTGTTAATGCTTTAGCAATACTTACTATTTCAGATTGTCCTTTAACAGGAGAAGAAACAACATCTCATGAAAGACAAGTAGCATTTACGAAAATGATGGAGATAGCTTTAGAGTTAGCTTAATTAAATCATTTTTAGCCATTTTTATCAATATGATTATTAATAAATTAAAATAAAAAGATAAGGAAGTAAAACCTTATCTTTTTATTTTATAACTCTAAATACCCCAGTAACTATTCCTATAACTTCAACATCTTTGTAATTTAATATTATAGGATCCATAAAATCATTTTCTGGATGAAGGCGTATTATATTATTATCTTCACTAAAAAATCTTTTTACAGTAGCATACTCTTTATGGATAAGGGCAACAACTATTTGACCATCAGATGAAGTATTTTTTCTATCTACTATTACGTAATCTCCATTTAAAATACCTGCATTCATCATACTATCGCCTTTAATTTTTAACACAAAGTTGTCATTACCCTTTATAAAATTAGCAGGGAAGGGAATATATTCTTCAATATTTTCTTCAGCTAATATTGGTTGTCCAGCAGTTACTTGGCCAACTAATGGCAGATTAAGAACTTCGTGATTAAATGTTGTTTTATTTCCATCTAAGACTTCAATAGCTCTAGGTTTTGTTGCATCTCTTCTTATATATCCATATTTTTCAAGTTTATTTAAATGTGAGTGTACAGTAGATGTAGATTTTAAACCAACAGCTTCACATGTTTCTCTAACTGAAGGTGGATATCCTTTAAGTGCAATTTGTTCCTTGATAAACTCTAGTATTAATATTTGCTTTGGGCTTAAATCTAAATACATAAAAGCTATCCTTTCTAATTTTAATTTATAATTATATTTTAACACAATGAATACATTTGTACAAACATTTGTTCTTAAACCGGCAAAATAACACTTTTTAAATATTTAAGTCTTCATTTTCATATTTTTTATCCTTCATCAATCCATTCAAAGTTATTAACAATATCTCTTTTAACATTCTTTTTATGAGCTGCATAAAGTTGTGTTGTTGTAACATTATCATGATCTAGTAAATTTTGAACATCGTATATAGAAAATCCGCTTTGTATTAAAGAAGTCGCTGCAGTAGCTCTTAATTTATGAGGGCTATAACCGCTTTCTCTTGATGTTTCCATAGAAATAGATGTATATTTTTTTACAAGCTGTCTGATAGACTTAGGATCCATTCTCTTATGTTGAAGAGATAGAAATAGGGTATCTTTATATTCTTCTTTTAAAAGTTCACTTTGTGGCCTTTCATTTAATATGTAATCTTTTACAACAGACTCACATGTATTGTTAATTGGCATTAAAACTTCTTTACCTCTTTTTCTATAAATTTTAAATTCACCTCTAGAAAAATTAAAAGAGGAAATATTTAGTTCTCGAAGCTCATTTAATCTAAGACCATAGGTAACAAATAATGCTAAGATAGCTTTATCACGAAGCCTAGTCTTTCTCCAATAAACTTTTTCTTTATCTGTTAAACCGTAACCAGTATCAACAGAATCTAACATTTTTGCAACCTCATCAATCTCAAGTCGTTTTATAGCGTCTGGTTGAGGCTTAGGAAGCTTAATAGGGTTAAACCCATCTGTTATGTTATTATCTAATTGATCATTCCTATATAAAAATTTAAATATAGTAGAGAGTGATGATTTTTTTCTTGCTAATGCACGGTTATTATTCTCAAATATTAATGTACTTTTCTCGGTATGCTTATAATATCTACTACAATAATCACCTAAAAATAAATTAATATCCCTAGCTTTTATCTTTTTAAAATCATCTAATGTAATATCAAAAGGTTTGTCTGCTTTTGTTACATCTTTTGTTTCTGTTAGATAAACACAAAAGAAATGAATATCCTCTAAATAAGCAAGTCGAGTAGAGGTTGCGACAGATCCTTTTAGATAAATAAAGTAATCTTTCATAAACTTAGGTAGTTTATTTTCTACTTTTATACACCTTTCTATTAACACATTATCTCTAAATACTATGTTATCTGGTTTATCTGATTTATTATGTATCTTTATAATTTTTTTATCATCCATATAAATTATCTCCTAAAATTTTTCATATTTATAAAATAACATATATGTATATTCATTTCAACTATCCCTTAAATATTGAAATAAATTATATACAGATTACTATATATCATAATAATTGAGCGTTGTAATTATCTGATAGATAATTAGGAAAAAGCGATAAGATAAAAGGAAAAATTTATCAAAGATATTTAAATTCTATATAGGATAATATGATAGATAAAACATGAAGCTTAATTTATATGAGGCAATTTAAATGGATATAAATGTATATAGCATATAGATGAAATATTTATAAAATATAAGATTAAGATTTATAAATTTAATATTGAAATAATAAATTTTGATTTTAATTTAATATTTTATATCTAATAAATGGTTTGAATTAATATTAAATTAAGTAAATATAATTAGTAACTTATAAAAAACAATTTATAAAATTAAATATAAAATATGCATGTATAATTGATATTTATATATTTTTTATAATTTAGCTGTAAAATATAGGTTTTATACGAAAGTGGCTCATTTTTATAGTAACTATACCCTAAATATACATTTAAAGAATAGTTATTCGAAACCGAAAATTACATGTTATAGCCCTATTCTTTTTTATTATATATAGATTTTTATTATTTTTTACAATTACTATATAAAATAAAAAACAAATCTGCATGCGTATTCATTTTACATACAGATTTGTTTTTATTAAAAATTTAAATATTTATATAACTTTTAAATTTTTAATCATTTACAGTAATTTAATTATAAAACTTATTTTTCTATTTCGCTTAATTGCTCTAAGTCAACTTCAAATCTTGAATCACCGTGTAATGTTTTTACATATGCAGTTCCTATGTTATTATCAACACTTAATATTTTTACTTGGTTTTCTTTATAAAAAATATTACTGTTGTTATCTTGTGTATTTACTATTTCCATAGCTCTTCTTAGTTGCATATAATCCTCCTTGGTTTCTGTTACATGTTAGAATTTATATTTAGATTAACCATATTAAATATTATTTATTCCTGATTCTTTCTCTAACATATTAATTTCATCCAATGTAAATCCAGTTAATTCTACTATAAATTGCTTACTAGAATTCTTCCTTAAAAGCTCTAGAGCAATTTCTTTTTTAGTTTCTATAACATCTTGATTATTACTTTTCTTTTTGTATAATTCCTCAGATTCACTAAATGCATTAGCTTCATTAGATACATCACTGTCTATTTTAGCAAATTCGATAGTTTCTTGTGTGATATCGTAGTCTTTATTATTGTCAGATGTTACTTCTTGATTTTCTAAGTTTTTATAATTATGTAAATGAGGTTCTAATATATGAAATAGTATAAATGCTGCAGGAATTATAAAGTAAATTTTAGCTCCCATAAAACCTATAACAACAGTCAAAATACTTATAAAAATATTAAAAGACTCAAAAGAGATATTTAATATTTCCTTTTTTATCGTATATGACTTAATGAAGCTAAGAAATAGACTTAGTAAACAAAGCGGTAATAATAAATAACTAGAAATAACTCCACTAAAACCAAGAAAATCAAAGTAACCTCCTATGTTACCATATACAAACATATAACCATTTAAATACGCATAAATACATGCTAAAATACCAAAAGTCGCACCTAGAGCCTGGGTGTACCAATCTAGAAATTTTAATTTCATAGTATCACTCCTAACAAATGTATATAGAATTAATATGCATTTGTTAAAATAAATATATCTTTTATTCTGTTATTAAAAAATTTAATTTATTAGTTAATGTAGTTTGGTATTTATTTTTTATCTAATAAGTAATATAATATAGTTCTATTAACATTTATTTTACATATTTGTAGTGTGTTATTTTAACTGTCAACTGATTAAATACAATCAATGCATAAATACTACTACTAAATCCACTGAGTAAAGGGGAGTTTGATTATGTTAGATATATTAGAGTTTATACTTAAAATTTTATTTTTTGTTTTATCTATAACTTGGGCTGGAAAAATAATGATCTTAAGAACTGATAAACAGATAGTTATAAATCCTTTGCTTATAATAATTTCTTCGATTTTAGTGATACTTCCACCACCAAATGAGGGTATAGAATTACTTGGAATGAGTGTACAAAATATAAAAATAACATTATATTGTATGTATTTAGTTATAGTTGTAATAGGTATATATGCTACTAATAGAAAAAATGGTATTTTTTAAAATAAGAGGTTACATTTTATAATAACCTCTTATTTTTTATTTTGATTTAGCTTCACATCTGAAAATTTTTAATCCTTGAGACATAAATTTATCTTCGTATTCAGTTGTTATATTTTCAAAATCGCTATTAGCTAAGTTTAATGATATGTTTTTAAGAATCCAGTTGTTAGAAGATATTTCATTTAAGCTAAATTCAAATAACCCTTCATTATCAGTTTTAAAATGTATTTCACCATCTGGGTTAAGTATCTCTCTATACATATTTAAGAAATTAGTATGAGTTAATCTTCTTTTTGCCCACCTTTTCTTAGGCCATGGATCACAGAAATTAATATAAATTCTAGATAGTTCATTTGAATTAAAATAATCTAATGCTTTGCTTACATCTGCCCAAGCAAAAACTATATTCTTTAAATTATTACGTTGTGCTTTTTCTACAGCTTTTAAAAGTACTTCTTCTTTTATTTCAAAAGCAATGTAATTTATATCAGGGTTTTGCTTTGCTAATGTAGTCAAAAATTTACCTCTACCAGTCCCAAACTCTGCATGTATAGGATTATCATTTTTAAATAATTGATTCCAGTTTCCTTTTAAACTTTCTATATTGTCTCTAACTACATAGTCTTTATAACTTAACAGTTTTTCGTCTGCGCCTTTGACTTTTCTTCTTCTCATGTTTTATCTCCTTGAATTATATACTGATATATAATTATACAGAAATTTTTACAAAAAATAAAGGTTTTAGAAATTTCAAAATATAGCTTTAAAATAAATTTACACTCCCCTAACCTACTATAAAAATGATATGAAGTTCATCTATTAGTATAAAAAATAGTGTTAACTTAAATAGATATTTATAAGAAGTATAGTAAAAATGAATTTTTATATTCCATTGTAAACTTATAAATTAAAGTATATTTACTATGAGGCATAAAATGTATAGTTTTATGCCAAAAAAATGAAATGTAGTATTTTAAATGGTTATATATCTAATTTTATATTTTATGTCAGTTTTATGTCAGATATTTTTATATTTTTTATTTTTAGTTATGTTATAATAAATACAGAAGTATCACAAAATGGAGGAATAAAATGAGCTTTGCTTTTATAAGAAAAAGAAGTAAAAACTACATAGTTTATTTAGAATATAAAAATAAAAATAGTGGTAAAAAAATACAAAAGAATATGGGCTCTTTTGAAAAGAAAAGAGATGCATCTAAAAAGTTAAATGAGTTAAAAGATAGCATATTTAATGATGAATTAGTACTTCCAAATACTCTAAATTTAGAAAGATTTTTAATTGATTTTTTAGATAAACATAAGATAAATTTATCTATTACAACATATAATTGTTACCTTAGAATATGCAAAAAATATATAATTCCTATGTTAGGAAAGTATAAATTAGAAGAATTAAAGCCTATACATTTGCAAAATTATGTTGATGATTTAGTAGGTATATTATCTCCTCAAACTATAAAGATACATATAAACATTTTAAACTTGGCATTAAAAAAAGCCTATAGACTAAGATTAATAAGAGAAAATATAGTTGATTGTATAGAAGTTCCAAAAGTAAAAAAGTTTAAAAATAATATATACAATAAAACTAATATGGTTAAGCTTCTTCAAGTTTGCAAAGGAAGTCCGTTAGAACTACAGGTGTATTTAGCTAGTGGATTAGGTCTTAGAATCTCGGAAGTTTTAGGATTAACTTGGGATAATATAGATTTTATCGAAAATACAATAACCATAAATAAAATAACTGTTAGAGATAATAACTCTGTAATACTAAAAAGTCCTAAAACAGAAAGTTCGGAAAGAACAATATCTGCTCCCAAGGAAATAATAAATCTATTAAGAGAACATAAAAAAAATCAGTTAGAGGAAAAACTAAAGGGTAAAATAAAGAATAATTTAAATTTACTATTCTTTGATAAAAATGAAAATCCTATAGCTCAAGATGTATTAAGTAAAAAGTTTAATAGATTTCTTAAGGATAATAATTTGGATCATATAAGGTTTCATGATCTTAGACATTCTCATGTTACACTACTTATAAATTCAAAAATACCAATTAAAGTAATTTCAGAAAGAATTGGACATTCAAATGTTAATACGACTCTTAACATATACGCTCATACATTAAAAGAAATGGACTTTGAAGCTAGTGATAAAATATCAGAAATTTTATTTAATTTAGGATAAAAGTAAAAAATAAGAACCTTTTAAATTCAATTTTAACGAGCTTTTTATTTTTTTTAAATATAATATACCTAAAATAAAAATAAATGCTTAAAATCTAATTAAATAGCTTTTATTGTGATAATAATAAAAAAGAGTTTTATAGTTTTAATATAACTATATTATGTAAACACTTTTATTGTATCAAATAATTTTAATTAAATATGTTAATAACAAATGATTAATTTAATAATAACAATAAAAATGAAGCTAATTATTTAAGTTTAGCTTCATTTTTATTTTAACTTATAGATTTTTCTAATTTACTAAGTGCGTAATTTAATGTATTTTCTATATTACCGTTGTTTTTCCCTCCACCTTGAGCCATGAAAGGTGTTCCTCCACCGTTACCATCAATTAGCTTTATTGAATCCTTTAATACATCATTAACATTTACATCTAAATTTTTAGAAGATGCATATACTAAATTTGCCTTATCATTATTTACTAGAGCTAGTAGAGCTATAAAGTTATCATTTTCTGTGATTTTAGATGCAACCTTAGATATGTACTTCATAGACTTATCAGTATATATATTTTTTATTATAGAGATATTTTTTATTTTAGTACTTTTATTTATCATATCTTTTATTTCATAATCTGATACAATAGATTCTAACTTTTTATTCTCATTTGAAATTTCTAAAACTCTATCATTTATATTAACTATTCCTTTAATAACCTCTTCTTCACCTGATTTTAAATACTTACAAATGTCATTTAGAATTAAATCTCTTTTTAGTATATAGTCTATTGCTCTTTTTCCAGCAAAAAATTCTATTCTAGTATTTCCTCTATTCTTTTCCCATCTTTTTATCTTTATCAATCTTAAATCTAATGTAGATCTTGGATGTACACCACAACAAGCATTAGAATCTAAATCTCTAATTTTTACTATTCTTATTTCAGCAGCAGTATCTGGTAAGTCCCTTCTTATCCATATCTTCTTTAAATCTTTTTTAGATGGGGTTAATACTTCAAGCTTTATATCATTAGATATAATTTCATTAGCAAATTGCTCTGCTTTTCTTATTTGGTCCTCAGTTAATATTCCTTGTATATCGACTGTACTAGACTCCTTTCCTAAGTGAAAAGAAACTGTATTTAATTTAAATAGGGTGTAAAAACATCCAGATAGTACATGTTGGGCAAAGTGTTGATGCATACCATCTTCTCTTCTGCTCCAATCTATCTCACACTTAACTTTATGTATTTTTATAGGATTTTTTTCTAAAACATGATAAACTTTATTTTCTTTTTCATAAACATCTATAACTGGATGAACATCTATTTTTCCTAAGTCACAAAATTGCCCTCCACCACCAGGAAAAAATGCTGTTTTATCAAGTAGTACATGAAATTGGTTGTTTACTTCTAAAACTTCAACAATTTCAGCTGTGAACTCTTTTATATATTGATCAATATAGTATAACTTCTCCATAAAGTATCTCCTTTTCTCGAGTTTTAACTGTATTTTACACTATTTGGATAAAAATATAAATATTTTATACTATAAAAGGACGATTTTATAAAAAAATAGCAATTTACTTTATTTTAAAATTTTAAAAATTATTTTGCTTAAAAAAATAAAGTAAGGTGCCATTTATTCAAGTGAACTGACTTTAAAAAATAAAGTGAGAATAGCTTTATAAAAATATATAACTATCCTTACTTTATAATAATTTTTTTATTTTAAATATTATAACTCCACATAATACTATAATAAACATAACTGCTATAGTTAAAGGATATCCGTAATATAAGTTAAGTTCAGGCATAAATTTAAAGTTCATACCATATATCCCTGTAATTATAGTAAGTGGAGCTGAAATAGCCGTTAAAAGTGTAAGCTTCGTTATGATATCATTTGTCTGTTCAGCAACCTTAGATGAATATATATCTAGTAATTTATCTGCTAATTCTCTAGTTGAAAGTGCAAAATTATATAATTTATCAATACCAAAATCTATACTTTGTAAATTGTCTAAATTAGATCTTTTTATATCATTGTATTTAAGATATCTAAAATTATCTTTTAGTATCCTATCACCTAAGTATAGAAGTGGTCTTGTGTTTTTTACTAAGATTCTAGTTAAACTTCTTATATAATTTATTTTTAGAATATGTTCATCATCTGTACCTTCCATAATTTCATCTTCTAAATCTAATATCATATCTTCTACTTTTTCTAAATTTTCAAACTCATGTATAATTATATTTTTTATTATAAGATAACTTATTTTAAAAAGACTACTAGGATTATAATGTTTTTGAAGCTTTGAATTATTAAGAATCATACTTTTTACATAATCATATAAGAAATTATCTTTTTCACATATGACTAATATAAAATTATCTGATAAGTACATATTTACTTCTTCAATTTTAGCTTCATTATTATTAAGCTCACAGGTATTAAGACTTAAAAAGTCATAGTTATCAAATAAATCAAGTTTTATATTTTCATCAAATTCAAGGCAATCATTAAATGTTATTTCATCTATATCTAAAATATCTTTAAGTAATTTTAGCTCACAAGCTGTACTTAGAATAAGATATGGATAAACCTTACTATAAAAATCTTCTCTAAAATGCTCTATAATTTCTGTTGTTTTTAAATTTAATATATACATATTTATCACCTTTTATATTATTAGCTAAATTGTAAGTTAAAATTCTGATATAAATAAAAGAGAGTATACTATACTCCCTTTATTTTATTAGTTTACGTATAGGATTAAGCACCATATTATAAGTTTTCTCAAAAAATTTAGATGAAAGTATATATGTAACTAATAATGGACTAATTATAATTATTAAATTTGTAAGAATGCTCTTATTCCATGAAGGTATAAGATAGAATATTATAAGTACAATATATGTGTGAAAAACATATATGTACATAGTTGATTTTCCAATATGAGTAAAAAATGTTTTGCTAGTTGGTATTATATATGATACAAACAAGCTTAATAATATACTACTAATATATAGTAATATTCTAGAGATTATACCCATATAAATACTGATACCAAGCTCTTTGTAAGAATGAGAGCCATATAAAAATCGATAATCTAAAATATTTTTACTAGCTATAAAAAATGAAACGATTATAAATGCAAGTATTCCTAATATACATACACCTATATTTACCTTATCAAATACATATTTTATCTTTTTTGTATCTGTGTAATATCCTAATAAGAAGAAAGGTAAAAAAACTATAGTTCTTGAAAATGATAGGATTGAGCCATTTGGTATAAGTCCAATTAAAAGTCCTAATATAAAGCTAATAGGCAGTATATATTTAATTTTTATTAGGTATTTAAGTGAACTTCTCCAAAAAAATAAACTAAGTAAAAACCATAATGTCCATCCAGGATATATTATAGGTAAATTAACTTCTCCAGTATATATATATGCTAATACATACCATATAATATTTAATAAGATATAGGGTATTAACAGATCCTTTAGAAAAATTTTCTTACTCTTATTTACATTTTTAGATAGATATCCCGATATATAAATAAATAAAGGCATATGAAAAATATATATAAACAGATATATAGCCATTAATGTGTCACTATTGTCTATATATCTTTCTATTAAATGACCAAATACAACTAGAAATATAAGTATTACTTTTATATTATCTATAAAATGCCTTTTATTGGTAATAGGCATTAATTCACCTCATTTCAAACGATTTTTTCTAAAAACTCAAAAACGTATTTTGAATATTCATTACCATTTCCTCTCACTATGTCTATTGTATCTTCATGCTCAGCATCTTTTATTATTTTTAAATAAGAATTATTGTTTACCTTTTTTAAATTATTTATAAAAGACTTTGAGTTTTCTATATCTATTAATGTGTCACTATCACCATGTATGCAAAGAGTACTTAAAGTAGAATTTTTATTTATTAGATTTATAGGATTACAATTGTCAGTATTACTTCTATATACATACCTATTTATTAACCTTTTAGATCTATTTGAGTTACATTTATTAAAATTTAAAACTCCAGATATAGATACAAATCCTTTTAAGAGAGATTTATCTACCTTATAATAATTTTGCCTTTTTGTATCAAAGGCTAAATGAGATGAAATTTCTGCACCAGCTGAGTACCCTCCAACTACTATTCCATTATTATTTTCATTATTTTTTATATAATGTATAAGAGCTTTAAATGCATCTTCTACCTGAATAGGATATCTATAATCAGGTACTAATCTATATCCAGCTAATACTACTGTATATCCATTTTTAAAAAAATACTTTCCAACTCCGCTATATAAAGATGGACTACCTTGCCACCAACCACCTCCGTGAACAAAAAATATAGTAGGTTTATTATTATTTCGTTTATATACCTTATAGTATTGCTTTTTATCATTACCATACTTTACATTAGTACATTTTATATTTATATCTTTTGCATATGCATACCTTAACATTCTATATACATTTTTTATTTTCTTTTTAATCATATAACATCATCCACCCTTAATAAAAATAAAAGACATGAATTAAATAAAACTCATGTCTTTATTATATATTATCTATTATATATTATTCTTATTTATATAAATTATAATGATTCTATAAAATTTATTACATCTTTTATTATCCAATCAGGCGTAGAAGCTCCTGCTGTAACTCCTATTACATTGAATGTGTTTAACTTATCTATATCTAAATCTTCTTTAGTCTCTATTGCAAAAGTAGGTACTTGTTCTTTACATATATTTACTAGTTTTTGAGTATTAGAACTATGTTTCCCACCTATAACTATCATACAATCTACATCAACAGATAATTCTTTAGCTGCTTGCTGTCTTTCTTTTGTTGCAGAACAAATGGTATTTTTAAAAGTTATATTATCTAATTTTTTAGATAAAGTATTTACTATTTTATTATATAATTCTAAATTTAGTGTAGTTTGAGATACAACACAATATTTGCTGTTATTATCTAAGCTTAAACTATTTACATCATCAATAGATTTAACTATAAGTGCTGAATTTTCACACCAACCATTTATGCCTATTACTTCAGGATGATTTTTATCTCCAATTATTATTATTTTATATCCTTCTTCATAAAATTCTTTTACTATATTGTGGATTTTTTTTACAAATGGACATGTTGTATCTATTATATTTAATTTATTAGAATTGGCTTTGTCGTAAATATCTTTAGATACACCATGAGATCTTATTACTACATTTTTATTATTAGGAATATCATTAATAGTATCTACAGTTACAAGTCCTTTCTCTTCATACCTTTGTACAGCTTGCTTGTTGTGAATAAGTGGTCCTAAAGCATATATATCAGAATTTATTTCTAATTCATCCCATGCCATTTTCATAGCTCTTTTAACACCAAAGCAAAACCCTGCTTCTTTAGCTATTTTTACTTTCATATTTCATGTCTCCCTAAAATTAAAATATTGTTATTTTGAGTGTATATAGTAATTCTCTTTTATTACTTCTAATACATTCTGTGATAATTGTTCATTTTCATCTGAGGTAAGTTTTTGTTTATAGTACTCTTCAAATGAAATTGGTTTATCTATATATATAGTTACTCTATTAAATAACTTATAATTAGATATTATAGATATAGGTACAACTTTTGCTTTTCCTTTTATAGCAAATACAGAAAGTCCAGCTTTAGCTTTACCAAATCCAGGTTCTTTAATTCTTGTTCCCTCAGGAAATATACCTAATACATATCCATCTTTTATAGCCTTTAGAATATTTTTTATAGTTGATATATCTGGTTTTTCTCTATTTATAGGAATAACATTTAATTTTTTTAAAATATATGCTAACGGCTTTATATCAAAAAGTTCTTTTTTTGCAATAGCTGCAACTTGCCTATTTTCTATTGCTGCGGCTAAAAATACAGGATCTAGATTAGATTTATGATTTGCTGCAATTATTATATTGCCTTCATCCGGTATATTTTCTGCTCCTATAACCTTATATTTGTAAAATATATTTACAAAATATTTAAAAGCTTTTGCTACAAATTTATAAAAACTCACATTTATCTCCCTTCAAAGATTGAAATTATAACAGCTTTATGTAACTTTATAACTTTAATATGTTATACATTTATTTTAGATAGTACAGATTGAACTACTTCATTTATACTCTTTCCTGTAGTATCTATTTCTATAGCATCATCTGCTTTAACAAGCGGTGCAAATTCTCTATTTGAATCTATTTCATCTCTTTTTATTATATCATTTATTATCTCTTCAAGGTTTACATCATATCCTTTATTAACTAACTCTTTATATCTTCTTTTTCCTCTTTCTTCTGGTGTTGCTACTAAGAAAAATTTATAATCTGCATTTGGAAATACATAAGAACCAATATCTCTTCCATCTAATATAACTGAATTTATTTTTCCTATATTTCTTTGAATATCTACCATTAGATATCTTACTTCTTTAATTTTTGCTACATTAGAAACATTATTACTAACTTCCATTGTTCTTATTTCGTCTTTTAATATTTCTCCATTTAAATATATATTATTGTCTTTAAAGTCTATTTCACAATCTTTAGCTATATTTATAACGTCTTTTTCATTATTTATATCTATATTATTTTGAAGACATTTGTATGTTATTGCTCTATACATAGCTCCAGTATCTATATAGTTTATATTTAATTTATCTGCTATTAATTTTGATATTGTACTTTTACCTGCTCCTGCTGGACCATCTACTGCTATTACTAAGTTTTTCATTTTATATCTCCTAATATTAATTTATTAAATCTTTTCTTAAGTTTTTTGAGTCATTTAAATAAACATGTTTTATATCAGCTTTAGTTTTTTCAGTATTTACATACATCATAACTCTAATACATTTATTTAAACTTCCTTGTATGTGCTTTTCTTCAAAATTTAACATAGGTATATCATGTACATCTAAAATTTCTCTAACTGCTACAGCAGGATATACTTCGTCTAAATCTTTTGTCATTGTAAAACACATACTTATAATATCGTCAGTACTTAAATTATTTTTTGATATTATTGTCTTTATTAATTTAGAAGTTTCTTTTAATATTTCATCTTTAGTATTAGAAGTTACAGTTGTTGCACCTCTTATTGCTAGTATTTTCATATTAATCACCTATACACTTATTCCAGCAAGATACCCCGTTGAAAAAGCTATTTGTAAATTATATCCACCTGTTTCAGCGTCTACATCTATTACTTCCCCTGTAAAAAATAGATTTTTTATTAATTTTGATTCCATTGTAGAAGAGTTTATTTCCTTTACAGATACTCCACCACTTGTAACCTGAGAAGCTTTTATCCCTATACTTCCATTACAAATTAACTTCATACTTTTTATATATTCTATTATTTTTAATTCATCTGACTTTAATAATTCATTAGCTTTTTTATCAGCTAAATCTAATAAGTTGAATATTTCCTTTAAAAAGTTTTGTGGTAGTACTCCTTTTAAATTATTAATTACAATCTTATTAGGATTTTCTCTTATAAGTTTAGATATTTCATCACTAGTAGTATTAGGTAAAAAATCTAAACTTATTTCTAATTCATTTTCATCTATATATTTATTTATATACGATGAAAACTTTAGTACAGCTGGTCCTGTTAAACCAAAATGGGCAAACAACATATCTCCAACTTGACTTATTTTTTTCTTTTTTATCTTACAGGAAATTTCAACATTTTTCATAGAAATACCTTGTAATTTTTTAATAAAGCTTTCTTTAACTGTAAGTGGTATTAATGCTGGATATATTTTAGTTATGGTATGACCATGTTTTTTTAGTATTTCATACATAAGACCATCAGATCCTGTATTTGGGTAGCTTTTTCCACCTGTTGATATTATAACCTTATCTCCTAAGATATTTTGGTTATTCTCCGTTTTTACACCAACAATAGTTTCATTTTCTACTATAAGATCAATAACTTTAGTATTATATAATATTTTTACTTTATTATCTTTTAAATCTGATTTTAATGCTTCTATTACCTCTTCTGATTTATCTGATTTTGTATATACTTTATGGTCGTTATTAGTTTCAATTTTATATTCTAAATTATTTTCTTCAAAGTATGATAATAAATCTTTATTAGTAAAGCTATAAAAACTACTATATAAAAACTTTTTATTATTTACAACTTTATCAAAAAAGTCTTCAATATCTCGATTGTTAGTTATATTACATCTTCCACCACCAGTAATTAAAAGCTTTCTTCCTAACTCTCCATTACGTTCTAATAATATAACTTCATGTTTAGCTTTTGATGCGTTAAGAGCAGCCATCATTCCAGATGGTCCACCTCCAACTACTATAATTTTAGACATTTATTTACTCCTATTCTAATGCTGAGTTATTTAATTTTTCATTATTTTTTATATGACTAGTATCATTCATCTTTATTATTACTGGGCCATAATTTCTACATTCTACTATGTTAAGAGCAGTATTATCTTGTTTTATTCTATATATATTTTCCATTCCAGAATTTAAGAATGAAAGTAACATAACTCTCACTGTAACAGAGTGGCTAACTAATAAAATATGATTATTATCATATTTTTCATTTAACTCTTTTATAAATGCATCCACTCTATCCTTTATAATATGAAGAGTTTCACCATTAGGTATATCTGCTAAATGAGGTTGATTTCTCCAAGTTTCATATGTTTTTGCATGATCTTTTTTTATTTCCTCTATCAAAAGACCTTCCCAGTCACCAAACCCCATTTCTCTAAGAGCTTTAGTTTGGTAAACATCAACATCTATTTTATTACCTACAATTTCAGCAGTTTGAACTGCTCTACCTAAATCACTACTATATATATAGTCTATAGGATAACCTTTTAGGGCTTTTGCTAACTCAAAAGCTTGTTCTTCTCCTTTTTGAGTTAAATCTGAATTTCCATGACCTTGAGTTTTGCCTAATATATTCCAATTTGTTTGTCCATGTCTTACTATGTAAAAAGTATTTGCCAACCCTATGACCTCCTCAAGTGTATATTATTTATTTTTAACTTTTATCCAAAAATTTATTATACCATAAATATACATTATATAAGAATACCCATAAAATAATATATATAATAATATTTTTGAGCAACGGATGTATCCGTAGCGGTAGCAAGGATATATCGTTGGCGAAATGAAGTGTTTCGCCGACACGTCGCTCAAGTGAAGCTAATTTTTTATATTAAGAGTTTTTAATGAAAAAAGCTAATAAAAATACTGATATTATAGACACTAGAGTTCCAAAATACTTATTTTCAACATTTAAAAATTCAAATAATGTCAATTTTTTATAGATACTTACTTTTCAAAGAGGTAAAATTATTATATTAGACTTTAAAAAGCTTAACTCCATTGCTAAATTATAAAAAAAGCATCTCTAGATTATTAAAATCTATTAAGATGCTTTTTGTTGCTATTTGACTTCTACTTTAATATTACTATCTTCTCCATCAATAATAATATTACATCCACTATAAATTTCGCCTGCTATCATCTTTTTAGCAATTATAGTTTCAAGTGTGTTACTTATATATCTTTTTAATGGTCTAGCACCGTATACTGGGTCATAGCCTTCTTTAGCCATAACTTCTTTAGCTAAGTCAGTTACTTCTATACCAATATTTTTATCTTTTAGCCTTTTTCTAAGAGCATTTACAAATATATCTATTATTTGTTTTATTCCTTCAATATTTAAAGGTCTAAACATTATTATATCATCAACTCTATTTAAAAATTCTGGTTTGAATCTATGCTTCATTTCACTCATAACTAAATCTTTAGTAGATTCAGTTATATTTTCTCCCGCTTCTAATAAGTAGTGACTTCCTATATTTGATGTCATTATTATAAGAGTATTTTTAAAGTCTACAGTTTTACCTTTATTATCTGTAAGTCTACCATCATCTAGTATTTGTAAAAATATATTAAATACATCTTCATGTGCTTTTTCTATTTCATCAAATAAAATTACAGAGTATGGATGTCTTCTTACAGCTTCTGTTAATTGTCCTCCCTCTTCATATCCTACATACCCTGGAGGTGGTCCTATAAGTCTAGATACAGCATGTTTTTCCATGTATTCTGACATATCTATTCTTATTATATTATCTTCACTGTCAAATAAGTTATTAGCTAAAGTTTTAGCAAGTTCTGTCTTACCAACTCCAGTAGGCCCTAGGAATATAAATGAACCTATTGGTTTATTTTCATCTTTAAGACCTGCACGAGCACGTATTACTGCATTTGATACTGCTGTTACAGCTTCATCTTGTCCTATTACCCTTTTATGAAGCTCATCTTCTAATTTAAGAAGTTTCTCTCTTTCTCCTTCAACTAATTTAGTAACAGGTATTCCTGTCCATTTAGCAACAATTTGAGATATTTCATTTTCTGTTACTTCTTCTTTTAATAAAGCATTATCGTAACTTTCCTGCATTTTTAATTCATGTTCTTTTATTTGTTCTTCTAGCTTTGGTATTACACCGTATTTTATTTCAGCAGCTTTATTTAAATCATATTCTCTTTCAAACTTTTCTACATTTCCCTTAGCTTCATCAAGTTGAGATTTTAAATTCTTTATTTCAAGTATTTGATTTTTCTCTTTTTCATACTTAGCGCTCATCTCATCATTTTTCGATTTAAGCTCTGATATTTCTTTTGCTAATTTCTCTAGCCTATTCTTACTTTTTTCATCATTTTCTTTTAATAAAGCTTCTCTTTCTGTTTCTAGTGTAAATAGTTTTCTTCTTACTGTATCTAATTCTGTTGGAAGAGAGTCTATTTCACTTCTAATCATTGCACCAGCTTCATCTATTAAATCGATTGCTTTATCTGGTAAGAACCTATCTTGTATATATCTATCTGATAGTTTAGAAGCTGTAACTATTGCACTGTCGTGTATTCTTACACCATGATGTATTTCAAATCTTTCTTTAAGACCTCTTAATATCGATATAGTATCAGCTACAGTAGGTTCTTTTGCTATAACAGGTTGGAAACGTCTTTCTAGTGCTTTATCTTTTTCTATATATTGTCTATATTCGTCAAAAGTTGTAGCTCCTATACAATTTAACTCTCCACGTGCAAGCATTGGTTTTATAAGGTTTCCTGCATCCATAGCACCATCAGTTTTGCCAGCACCTACTATTGTGTGTATTTCATCTATAAATAGTATTATCTTTCCATCAGATGATTGTACTTCTTTAAGTACTGCTTTTAATCTTTCTTCAAACTCTCCTCTATATTTAGCTCCAGCAATTAAAGAACCCATATCTAGTGCATATATTATTTTATCCTTTAAACCCTCTGGAACATCTCCACGAACTATTCTTTCTGCTAACCCTTCAACTATAGCTGTTTTACCAACCCCAGGCTCTCCTATAAGGACTGGGTTATTTTTTGTTCTTCTTGATAATATTCTTATAACTCTTCTTATTTCTTCATCTCTACCAATAACAGGATCTAACTTATTCTTTTTTGCAAGCTCAACTAAGTTAGTTCCATATCTAGCTAATGCTTCATAAGTACCCTCTGGATCTTGTGTTTCAACCCTTTGGCTGCCTCTAACTTGAGATAATACTTTTAAGAAATCATTTTTATTTATATTATATTGTTTTAAAATTCTTCCTACTGCATTATTAGATTCCATATCCATAATTGCAAGAATAACATGCTCTACACTTATATAACTATCTTTAAACTCTTTTGAGATTTCTTCTGCTTTTATTAAAACCTCATTTATTCTTCTCGTAGCTGTTACACCTTGAGAACTTATTCCCTCACCATGTATTTGAGGTAATTTTTTTAGTTCTAAATCTATACTACTTTTTAAAGCATCTAGTGATACATTCATTTTATCAAATATATTAGGAATAAGCCCATCTTCTTGATTTACAAGTGCACTAAATAGATGAATTACATCTAGCTGTTGATTATGATTTTTTACAGCTATGCTATAAGCATCATTTAATGACTTTTGAACTCTTACCGTCATTTTTTCTATATCCATAAAATATACCTCCATTGATTTATATATAATCTATTATCTATTATGCTAAAAATTTTAAATAATAAAAGTGTGTTATGATTATTATCACTCCATAAAAGAGAGTGCTAATAACTTTATATAAACTATATACTCCTATTATTAATTTGTCAATTAGAGATTTAATTTTATTTTATATTAATTATAGTTAATTTATTTATAATAAGAATAATTTCCATTGTATAAGATGGTTTTAATATAAAATACAGGCTTTAGTTTATAAAGAATATATATCACCTGTTTTGGTTAAATTATTAATGTAAATTAACTAAAATATAGGAGGATATTATGTCAAAGCAAAATGTAAAAAATAAAGGAAGAAAAGAACCTAAATTAGCTAAAAATGTAGCTAAGTCTAGTTTAGAAATAGGAGAAGAATTAAATATAGAGCCAAGATTAAGACCTGCTAAAACAGGTTCTGTAAGTCAAAATACATCAAAACCTATTAAACCTAGAAAAAAGTAATAAATAAAAAAGCGTAGACAAAGTCTACGCTTTAAAAGAAAGTATTAGCTCTCTTTTAATTATCTTCATAAAAATAAATTTTTATTAATATAATGTAATAATTATTGAGGTGATTTTTAATGAATTACGAACAAAGTAAGCTATTTATTTCTTATGAAATATTATTTTTATCACTTATTCTTTTTTTACTTATAACTAAAGTTGATTGGGAAAATATACTTTAAATAATATATAATTATTAAAAGTACTAGAGTATGACAAGATATATTTTGATAGTTAAAAACTTTATATAGTAATTTTAATATGTTTATCAAAATAATTAGCACCACAAATTAATTTATATAAAATGTATAAGTAGTTTTTTGAGTATATTTTTCATCCTTATTTAATAAAGAATCTTCTATAAAACACATATTTCTTCCTATTGGTGCAGCTTGTGTTTCAAAGCATATACCATATCTTCTTTGAGTTTTTTTATCATTATAAAGTTCTAAATCATCAGGGAAATTCATACTGTATATAACTACACAATTTTGGTCTGTATCAATTATCATATTTCTACCTGATATTATATCATTTAATTTTATTTGATTTTTACTATTATTTAATATAAATGCATGGTCATAACCACAACCGATTTGAATTTGTTTATTATTATTGTCTATTCTATCTCCTATTTTCAATTCTTTATTAAAATCAAATGGAGTATTTTCTACGCTTATTTTTTTGCCTGTTGGTACACAAGTTTCATCAAGTTCTAATATATAATCAGAATCTACTTTTAAGTATTCATCTGTTATCGGTCTTTTTATATTTCCACTTAAGTTAAAGTAGCTGTGATTAGTCATATTAACCAATGTATTTTTATCACTTACAGCTTCGTAAGTTTGTTCTATTTTATAATCTTCATATATTTTAAAACATACACATAAATCTAAATTCCCTGGATAATTTTCTTCCATATCTAAAGACTTAGTATATAATTTTAAGGTTACATTGTTTTCTTCTTCTAATACTTTTACATCCCAAATTTTAGAATTAAGACCTTTGTCTCCTCCATGACCTTGATGAGGATTATAATTTTTATATAAGTCATAATCTACTCCATCTATAGATATTTTTCCTTCACAAATTCTACCTGAAGTTCTTCCTATTATTGCTCCAAAGTAAGATGGATTTTGTATATAACTTTCTATATCTTTATATCCTACTACAATATTTTCTAAATTTCCATTTTTATCTGGTGTTATTATTTTAGTTATTATCCCACCTAAATTAAGTATTTCTACTTCAAACCCATTATCAAATCTCACATTATATGATATTATCTCTTTATTATCTATATTTTTTAGTAATGATTTTGTTAAGTTCATTACTGTATCCCCCCCTATTGATTATATAATTACATATTATCACATCATATACATATTATACAATAACTCATAAATTCTTCGTACATTTTACTATATATGCGTTAATAAAGTTTCTACATTTTATCATTTATATAAAATCCTATTTATAGATAAATTTAATACTTTAGAATTTTATTTATAGTTTTTCATTATAGGATTTATAGAATATAAAACAGGCTAATTTTAAATAACCTAATCATTATTTAAACTCAGCCTGTTTTATATTATTCAGATATTCTTTTAGTTTCAGTTACATTATTTTCTTTATTTATCTTTAGTATCATAGAACATGATATTACTAATCCTATATAAGCAATTATTGCATATATTGTAGTACTTATCCATCCAACAGTCCACCCAAAATTATCTATTATAAGACCAAATATAGGGCTACCTATTGCAAATCCTAAAGCGAAAAATATTTGTATTATTCCAAGTATTGTACTATATTCTCTATCTCCAAATAATGCACCAGTCATATATGATGGTCCCATAATATATGAAAACATAGATATACCAAAACATATTGGGAATATATATGCAAGGAAGTTAATATCCTTTAAAAATATTAAACATAAGCATGATATTACAACTAGTATTCCTGAAAAAGAATATGATTTAGATAATCCAAATTTATCAAATAACATACCACCTAAAATCGTACCAAATATTGAAAATAATCCAAACAATGATGCTATTCTTGCTGATGGTATTAATAATATCCCTGTCTCTTCTAAATTTTGTAAATATGCTATAAATTGTAATGCTACACCAGCAACATAAAATCCAACAAATATAAAAGCTATTCCGATCATCCAAAATTGTGGCATTTTAGTAGCTTCAGAAATTGTATATCCCCAACTTATATGGTGTATCGCATTTTCATTACCTGTTTTCTTTTTAGGAATGTTAGCTTCTAGCTCTTCCTTAGATTTTGGCATTCTTACAAAGAATATTGAGAGTACTAGTGATACAACTAAAGCAATTGCTCCAAATCTTAGATACGCACCTTTATATCCTATTGCTGGATCGGCTAACCATTTACCAGCTATCATTTGTAAAAATATATTACCTAAACCTCCACCGGCAAATGCAATTCCCATTGCACTTCCTTTATTAACCTTAAACCAAGCATTTATAAGAGTTGGAACTCCTATAGATGACATTACTGCTACACCAACTTGTACTATTCCTGCTAATATATAATAAGCAATTAGATGGTTTCCTGCAAATGAAAATGACATAAATCCTACACCAACTAAAATAGAAGCAACTATATAAAGTACTTTTACATTAACCTTTGTAAATAGTTTACCTATAAATGGAGAACATACAGCTGATATTACAGTTCCAATAGTAAACATTAATGAAAATGATGCAAAACTAAATCCTTCTGCCTTTACTACGTAGTTTATAAATGTAGGTGGTAAATTTGATCCTACTCCAAATGGTATCGCTTGAACAAGTAAACATACAGCAACAATTACCCAACCATAGAAGAATTTTTTTTGTTTATTACCTTCGTTTATGCTCATAAATCCGAAGCCTCCTTACTAAAAAATATATGACTACAAAATAATATTATATATAGTTGAAAAATTTTGTAGTCACTAAATTATTTCAACTATATTTATATATTTAACAATAACAGTAAAAAAAATGTATCTTTCTATTCATTAATTACTTAATGCTGTGTATATGTATGTAATATATAGTTTTAAAGTCTTTATTATTTTATAAAATATAAAAATAGCAATACATTACATCTATTACAATGTAATATATTGCTATTTTTTAAAGTATTTAACTTACTAAAATACAGTTATCTTTATAATGAATAAACATCAGAAAATTCTATACTACACTTATCCATTATTGAGTGTTCCTCTATAGAATATATTTTTATGTCATCTTCATTATCTATTGTTTTTATAGGAAGATAAAAAATAAATTCTGCTCCTGATTCAACTTCAGTATTAAGCCAAACCTTACCGCCATGTGCTTCCACTAAACACTTAACTAAGTACAATCCTATTCCACTGCCTTCATTTTGTCTTCTTATATGATTTTCTATTTGAGAAAACTTATTAAATATTAATTGTGCATCTTCTTTTTGGATACTCGGTCCACCATTTTTTACATGGACATATAATTTCTTTTCTTCTTTATTAACTTTAATATCTATTTCTATTTGACCATTATCATTCGTAAATTTAAATGAATTTGAAATTAAGTTTAGCATTATCTTTTCTATATAACTAGGCCTACAAGCTAAAATTACCTCTTCTTCTTCGGTTTCAAAAACTATATTTCTTTCAGTATTTTTTATATAATCTGCTGCAGATAAAACTATATCCTCAATTACGCTAATAATATTATAGTTATGCATTTCTAATTGCTTATATTTATTATCAAACTCAGTTGAATCTAAAATATTATTTACAAGTCTTAGTATTCTATATCCATTTTGTTTTAAACTTTTTAAATAGGTAATTGTCTTTTCTCTATCTAAATTAAAATCATTATTTTCAGCTGACGATAATAGTAACTTCGATATCATTAATATTATATTAATAGGTGTTCTAAACTCATGAGACATATTCTCTAAAAAGTTTACTTTTACCATTTCTGATTCTATAGCTTCTTCTAGTATATCGATTTCATATTCTAGATGCTTAGCTTTTTCTTGCGATATATATAACTTTTCTTTTAATTCATTTTTTAGTTCTATATTATTAAAAAAATTGCCAATTCTATGTAATACATCATATATAAATCCATCATATGTATCTATACATTCATCTTTATTCTCATAATATATATATATATAACACCAATTAACTTATCATCTATCTTTAAAGGTATTATTTTGAATATAGAGTTACCATTTATTTCTACTTGATTATTATATATTTTTCTAAATTCATAATTTAATTTATTATTTATATCTATTTTAAGTTTACTATCATATAATTTCGAAAACCCTTTATAATCTATATTTATGCTAGAATCTTTTAAGAAAATATTTTTTTTATCACAACTTATGCATAAATCTAACTTTTCTTTTGATTCATTAATACAAAATAAATCTATACTAGTACTTTTAATCATATTATTTAAGTTTGATAATACCCTAGATATTGACTGTGTATATTCTATATTTTCCGATTTTTGAACTTCATTAAATAGATCTTCTAATTCTTTATTTATATATTTACTATAAATAACTTCATTAGCCATGCCACCAGTTAATTTTACATTATCTTCAGAATTTTTTATAGGGAATTTATAAACTCTATAACAGTTATCTTTACTCATATCAAATTCATCTTCATAAAATAGTGCTTTTTTTTCTTGTATAACTTGTTTATCTGTTAAACTGCATTTTTCCCAGAATTCTTTAGGTCTAATTTCCATATCAGTCTTCCCTATTATATCTTCTTTTTTCAAACCTAATTTATTTGCTCCCCTTTGATTTATATATACGTGTCTACCATCTTTATCTTTTAACCAAATTTCATATGGTATATATTCTAATAAATTTTCTAAGTCTTCTATTGTATATAATCTTTGTCTATTTTGGCATTTAACGTCCATTAAATCCCCCCTCTTTTCATAACTTTAGTAGTAATTGTATAGTTAATTATATTATTTTAAATTGTTGTGTTAATTAAATATGATTATTAAAAATAATAGTATCTATAAAGCTATATTTTTATACTCCAAAAGTTTTATGATAGTAATTTATGATTAGTAAAATAACTATCATAAAAGATTATTTTATCTTAATATAATATCAAAGTCTAGCAAATATTTATATTATTTTTATTTTAACTTATTTCTATAATTAAATATTTTTTATAATAAACAAAATACCAAATAGATTCATAAAATTAATCTATTTGGTATAACTTAATTATTTTATATAGTTGATTTTATAACTGTGAAATTACATTAGACTCTTTTTTAGATTTTTTCTTCTTTAACATAACATTAGGTTGCTTGATAAATTTTCAACATTTCATGGTAGTTTTTATTATATCTCACATATTTTTTAGAATATTCCCTTATATCTTTATAATATTGAGTTGTTTATTATTGTTGCATTTGGGTAATATATTATAAAAATAATTTTATATACAAAGAAAGGAAAAACTATGTTTAGCATCTTAGGTTTAATTTTATCATTAATACTTATCATGTATTTAGCATATAAAGGGTATTCAACAATTATCACAGCACCCATAATTGCTATTATAACAATAATTCTTACAACTGGATTTAATGGTCATTTAATGGCTAATTATACAGAAGTTTATATGTCTGGATTTGCAAACTTTATAAAAAATTATTTCCCACTGTTTATGACAGGAGCTATTTTTGCAAAGCTTATGGAAGAGGCTAATTATGCAAAATCTATCGCTCATTTTATTACTCAAAAACTTGGGAAAGATAAATCAATATTTGCAGTTGTATTATCAGGAGCGCTTCTTACATATGGTGGAGTATCTTTATTTGTAGTTGCATTTATACTATATCCAATTGCATCTATGTTATTTAAAGAAGCTGATATTCCTAAAAGACTTATTCCTGGAACTATTGCACTTGGAGCATTTACATTTACAATGACAGCACTTCCAGGATCTCCAGAAATCCAAAATGTTATTCCTATGAAATACTTTGGAACTGATACATTTGCAGCTCCTATAATAGGTATAGTTGCTAGTGTTATGATGTTAACTTTTGGTATGCTTTGGCTTACTAAACGTGCAAAATCTGCTAATGCAAATGGAGAAGGATATGGAAATCATAGCGATAAAACTATAGAAACAGATTATAGTAATCTTCCAAATATATTTAGCTCTATATTACCTATAATAATAATATTTGTTACTAACTTATTTTTCTCAAAGGTCTACTATGAAAATATAGATGGTAGCTACTTAAGTGAATTTGGCACTACTTTAAGCAATGTATCTGGAACATGGAGTGTTATTATAGCAATTGTTTTAGCAGATGTTTTTATAATTTTAACTAATTTTAAAAAGATAAAAAATTTAAAGTCAGTACTTGATATAGGTGTAACAAATTCTTTTAGACCTTTACTTAATTCAAGTGCAATTGTTGGATATGGAAGTGTTATAAAATCATTACCTGTATTTGGAATTATACAAACATTTATATTTGGTATATCCTCAAATCCAATAATATCTGAAGCTTTATCTGTAAACTTAATATGTGGTCTTACAGCTTCTGCTTCTGGAGGTCTTGGAATTTCACTTGATGCTTTAGCACCTACTTATTTACAGATGAGTCAGGATTTAAATATATCACCGGAAATTCTTCATAGAATTGCATCTTTAGCTTCTGGAGGTCTTGATACTCTACCTCACAATGGAGCTGTTATTACTACTTTAGCTATTTGTGGACTTACTCATAAGGAATCTTATAAAGATATATTTGTTACTTCTGTAGTTATACCAATTTTTGTTACTGCTATTATTGTTATTCTTACTTCATTAAGATTTGCAGGTTAAAAGTATAAAGATTATGTTATAATAGAGTTTACTTCTTTATTATAATATTTTTATAAAATTTTCACTATAAAATAGTTATTTTTATACAATAAAATCACTCGCTACTAGGTGGGTGTTTTTATATATCAATATTAGTTTAAACTTTATTTAATTCTCTTATATATCTCTACTGGGAACATAAAACCTTTAATGGCTATTTGCTCATTTATACTTTCTCCCTTAATAGACCATACCCTAAACGATAAATCTTCTCCTTCAATATTTCCTATTTGTTTTTCTAGCTTTAAATCTATTGACTTATTAACTAATTCACATTTATATTGTTTTTCTCCTAAAGTTAATATTCCATTATCGATATCCCATGTATAGGTATCAAGATTTAAGTATCTTATATAGAGTAACACTGTAATAGACATAATAACTAATAATAATATAGATATTACTTTGAAAATCTTTTTCATAGTATATTCCTTTCAAGCTACTTTAGTTTCATCTCGATATATTTATAAATATTTTCTATAAATATTTTATCACATAAAAAACTAATCAAAATATTTTTATATAGTTTTATGATTTAATTTACATAAAAAATTCGCATCGCTCATGTCGCCAACGATTTCGTCCGTTTCTTGAGCCACTGCGTGGGCAAAGCATTTCAAAATCTTTTTTACGCTCAAAACCAATTTATTGATATTACTTACATTCAGAAGTTATCCACATTTTAAAGTATTATAATATCCTTAAGCGTAAAAAATGTGCATTTTCCTTTATACTATGACATTAGATATACTAATTATCATAATTTTTTAGAAAATACACACTTTATTTTACATAGTATCTTATTTATTTCATAACTCTCATTGCATTTAATACTGCTATTAAAGCAACTCCTACGTCTGCAAATATTGCTTCCCACATAGTTGCTACTCCACCCGCACTTAGTATTAATACTATAGCCTTAACACCTAATGCAAATACAATATTTTGCCATACTATTTTATTTGTCTTTCTTGCTATTTCTATTGCTTTAGCTATTTTACTTGGTTCATCAGTCATTAAAACTACATCAGCTGCCTCTATTGCTGCATCTGACCCTAGTGCTCCCATTGCTATACCAACATCTGCTCTTGCAAGTACTGGAGCATCATTTATACCATCTCCAACAAATGCAACTTTTTCTTTTTCTGATTTATTTTTAAATATTTCTTCTAATCTATCAACTTTTTCATTCGGTAATAAGTTTGAGTAAACTTTATCTATTCCAAGTTCCCTAGAAATTTTATTTGCTACTTTTTTATTGTCCCCTGTTAACATTACAACTTCTTTAACGCCACTTATCTTTAGGCTTTTTATAGCTTCTTTACTATCTTCTTTTATTTCGTCAGATATTACTATATATCCGCTATAAGTTCCATTAACTGCTATATAAACTATTGTTCCTAAATTCTTAGTTGGTGAGTATAATATATTCTCATTATTCATTAACTTGTCATTACCTGCTAATATGTGTAGACCTTTGTATTTTATTTTTATACCGTGTGCTGCTATTTCTTCAAAGTATGCTATTTTTTCTAAGTCTATACTTTCTTTATAATAACTTACTATAGATTTTGCTATTGGATGGTTTGAGTTTGCTTCTGCATATGCAGCATATTCTATTAACTCTTCTTCGCTTATTCCAACTGCATTTATTTTTGTTACTTTGAATACACCTTTTGTAAGTGTACCAGTTTTATCAAATACTACTGTATCTACATTTTTAAGTGCTTCTAAATAGTTACTTCCCTTTATTAGTATACCGTGTTTAGACGAATTACCTATTCCACTAAAGAATGATAATGGTATTGATAAAACTAAGGCACAAGGACAAGAAACAACTAAAAATACTAGTCCTCTATAAAACCAATCTGAAAATATAGCATTAGGTACTACTAATGGTGGTATAAATGCTATTACCATAGCTGAGAATAATACAAATGGTGTATAGTATTTTGAAAACTTACTTATAAAGTTTTCTGTTTTAGATTTTTTGCTACTTGCATTTTCAACTAAATCAAGTATTTTTGAAACTGTTGATTCTCCAAATTCTTTAGTTACTTCAATTGTTAATAGTGCATTTTTATTTATAAATCCTGATAATGCAGACTCTCCTACACCTATTTCTCTAAGAACTGATTCTCCTGTAAGTGCTGATGTATCAACCATTGAAAAACCATCTACTATAACTCCATCTAAAGGTATTTTTTCACCTGGCTTTACAACTATTATATCTCCAATACTTACATTTTCTGGAGAAACTATTTTTATTTCTGATCCAACTTTTAAGTTAGCAGAATCTGGTCTTATTTGCATAAGTGAAGTTATTGATTTTCTAGATTTTCCTACTGCTATACTTTGTAAGTATTCACCTATTTTATAAAAAAGCATAACTCCTACTGCTTCTGGTACTTCTCCTATTATGACAGCTCCTATTGTTGCTATAGACATTAAGAAATTTTCATCAAATACTCGACCTTTTGATGCATTTTTTAAAGCTTTTAATAATACATCATAACCTACTATTAGATAAACTATTAAGAATACTATATTAGCAAACTTACTTTCAAATCCAGTTGCAGTTTGGAAAATTCCAAAGATATACATTATACTCCCTATAATTAATTTTATTAAATCACCTTTATTTGAAGTTTCAACATCTTCGTTAGTTTCTTCTTTATTTTCTTTCTTTGTATCTGAAAAGCTAACCTTTATATCCAGTCCTGGTTCTGTATCATTTATTATCTTTATAATTTCTTCTGTAACTAATTTTTCATCTACATTTTTAGCTACTTCAAAGGTAAGCTTTTTACTTATAAAATTTAAGTTAGACTGTACTACATTATCTAATTTTGATACTTTATTTCCTATTTCTTCTGAACAATGAGCACAATTTAATCCACCTAATGTGATTTCAATTTTTTTATTATTTGTATTTTCATTTCTTAATACTTTTATATCAAGCCCTGGCTCTGTATCATTTATTATATCTATAACTTCTGATACAACGTCATCTTCGTCTTTTGATAAGTCACAAGCTATTTCTAAAGTTAGTTTTTTATTTATAAAGTTTAAGTTACAAGATTCTATTTCTTCTAATTTAGATACTTTTTCATTAATGACTTCTGCACAATGAGCACAGTCCAAGCCACCTAGTATTATCTCTTTTTTACTCATACTACACTCTCCCACAAACTCATCTCCTATCTTTTATACCTTTCCTCTATATGCTCAAGTCCACAACTAAATATTTGACTTATATGGCAATCATCTAGAGAGTAAAATACAGTCTTACCTTCTTTTCTAAATTTTACTAATCTAGCTTGCTTTAAAACTCTAAGCTGATGTGATATTGATGAGTGAGTCATATCTAATAAATCTGCTATATCACATACACACATTTCCTGTGCTGATAGTGCGTATAATATTCTTACTCTTGTTGTATCTCCAAATACTTTAAATAGTTCTGCTAATTCATATAGCATTTCTGTATCTGGCATTTCAGATTTCACAAAATCAACTACATCAGTATGCAATTCATTACCGCAACATGTTTCTATATCTTTCATAATTTCCTCCTACATGAATATGTGAATAATTATATATATGAATAATTATTCATATATTATCTATACTCATATAATACAACTTTTGTTACAATATTTCAACTTTTTTTATTATATTTTTGTATTATTTAAGATTGTATATATATTTTAATTAAAATACTTCATTAAGTAAAATTATTATTTTGTATTATTCAAAAGTACCATAAATAATAAAAGTACTTTATAATATAGAATTATTGTTAGAGTATATATTTAAATAATATTTATATATTATATCTTCTCACAAAAAAGAGGCTTATATCTTTTGATATAGCCTCTTTTGTACATAATAGATTAATATAAAAATAATTAATTTAAGAGATATAAATCACTCTTATAAGTTATTTGTTAAACCATTCATTTGATGACTGGTTAAAATAATGTGGTGAAAACTCTACTACACTGTAGCCTTGTATATCATTAACTTTAAGTGGTTCATTAGATAGGTATTTTTCTACTTTATCAATAGATTCTGCTTTCATAATAAATACTCCACCACTTATATCCGATTTAAGTCCAGACATTAATATTAACCCATCATCCATTGCTTTTTGAGAATAAGCCATATGTTCTTTCATTATACTATCGTTCATTTTATCTTGGTTTTTTATTGTACCTTGAACAATAAAATATTTCATCATTACCTTCTCCTTCAGCTACATATACTAAATATGTTAAATTAATATTAAATTATTTAGTATTATAAATACCATTTATAAAGTTTTTTTAAACAATTATTTAATAAATTATATCATTTTACATGTATTAACATTTTATTAAGACATTATATATTAATCACTTATCTCCATTTCACTATCAATTAATTGAAGATTGTATTGGCGTATTAACTCTATTAAATCTTTTGCATATCGCTTTTGTCCATTACCATCTTCTGCAGTACTATAGCCTGCATTTTGTAAAGCATTTGCTTGTTCTATATAAGTTTTTGCTTCAAATACACCATATTTTTTATATCTTTGATTATCTACTAAAAACTTTGCATGGTCTTTTATAGATTGAGATTTATCACTATATACTCTAAATTTATCTTCTATTTTTGTATCATAAAATTCAAATGTCTCTAATGTAACGTACTCACCTTTCCAACTTGAATCTGCTTTAATTCCAAATAGGTTATTATATATTTGAGCCAAATCTGATTCTCCCCAGCTCGATTCTAAAATTGCTTGAGCTATTGTTATTGACGATAATATTTTATATTCTTTATAATTTTTAATGGCTTCATCTTTTATTTCTTCTATAAATTTAGTGTATTTACTATCTTCTTTTAATCTATGAGGGGTTAATCCAAAGTATTTTAATTGATCTATATAAATTTTTACTCTTTCTTTTTCCCTATCATCAAAATTTAATTTATTTAATACATTATCTAAGCTATATAACTTATATCCATCCTTTGATTTTTCTATAAATAAATCAGCTGTATTCTTTATTTTACCATCTGATATATTCTTTATTTTATTTTTATTTTCTACTGCTATAATTGAAGCTACATATTTCCAATTTACCTGTACTTTATTTTCACTTACTTCATCTACAAGAGTTATATATCTACTTACATCTATTCTATTTTTATCTATATGTTTTAAAGAGCAATATCCAATTATTAAGTAAAATGATATAAATATGGTTATAGCACCTACTATAAAAGTTTTAATTTTCATATTCTGACTTCCTCCTGTGATGTTTGCTATAATTCTATTATACATGGTATTTGTTTCTTAAACATTACAAAATAGTCATTATATTTACTATATAAGTATATCTAAGTTGTATAATTACAATCCTAAGTTGTGAATTTATACTTATGTTTAAAATAAAAGGACTAACCTCTATTTTGAGTTAGTCCTTTTTACTTATTCACTAATCATTTCAGTTTTTTCCTTTAAAGAAATTCTAGATACCAAGATACATACTATTAAACAACATATTCCACTTAATATAAATGGTAATTTATTTCCTATATCAAATATAAATCCAGAAGCTAGAGATCCTACAATCATACCGATAGCCTTGTAAGACCCTTGTATTCCAATTATCTCTCCATAATTATCCTTAGCTAGTTTTGATACTATACTTTGTTGTATTGGAGTAACTAAAGCACTACTTCCAACAAATATCATTATAAACATAAAGCTAAGCATTATGTTGTTAAATAATGAAGCTACTAACATACTTGTACCTGATATTACACAAGCAACTACTAATGTATATTTTTCATTAAACTTTCTACTTAGATAAGGATTTATCCATAGATTCATAATTAAAGCTATAAACCCTGCAACAGCCATAACTATACCATTTACCATTGTTGGCATATTAAGAACTGATTCTAAGTAATAATTTATTGTAGAATTATACGAAGTTGTTGCTATAGTTACTAAAGTCATAACTATCATCATTGTACATAGTATAGTATTTAATTTAGTAGTTTTATTTCCTTTTTTAAGATGCTTTGTATAAATTTCTATCTTGCCTTGTTTTTTCTCTACGGTTTCATCTAATATAAAATATATAATACCTGCAACTACTAAACATAGTATAAACTGAGTTAAAAATGCAAATTTATATCCATATCCACCACAAAATCCACCTATTAAAGCTCCTGCAGAACTAGCTATAGATGTTGTAGCTGTATGGTATGACATATATTTTGTTCTTTCTTCTTTTGAAGATATATCACTTACATATGCTATACATGTAGTTATAAATGCTACAGACATAGCACCGCCTGTTATTCTAAATAAAAGTATTAGTGGTGTACTTTCTATAAATCCAAATCCTAATTGACTAAGACCGTAACCAATTACACCAATAACTAAAAATCTTTTTCTTCCTTTTTGGTCAGACATTGCCCCCCATATAGGAGACATTACAAAGTGAGCTACTGACATTGTTGAATATAATACACCAAACATGTATGTTGGCATACTTAGTGCATTTATAAGCGATGGCGTTACTGGATGTGCCATATTAAAGGTGGCCATTGTTATAAAGTTTATAAACAATATCTTTTTCATTTTATTTTTGTCCATAAATTCTCCTTAGTTGTTTTATTTTTTCGCTTTAAGTATTATACCATAATAATTAATACATAAACTTTATGAAATTATTTTTATCTATTTATAAAAATATAGAAAATAATACATAATAAAAAGTCTTACAATCATCAAAACTCAAAAGATTATAAGACTTTATTTTATTTCTATATTAACTCGTTGTGCTAGTTGATTTAATATTTTATTTATTTCATAAAATAATTAATCATTATATTAATATTTGTAATTATATATGAATGATTCAAGTACTTTATTTATTTCATCTTTACATTCATAGAATGCACCATGTCCTCCATCTGTTAAAGGTGTTAAAACAGAGTTTTTTATTGTTCTATTCATATATTCAGCAAAAGGATAAGGACATACAGTATCATGTACACCATGTAATATTAATGTAGGTGATTTTATATTAGCTAAATCATTAAATACATCCTCATCTCTAAGTGCATGTAAAGAGTTTACCGTTGACCATAAAGGTGCCATTAAACACATATTAAAGAACCAATCTAATATACCTTGACTAGTAAATTTATAAAAAAATGATTCTGATATATCTCTTATTGCTTTAGGTTTATCACTCTTAAAACTATCTATAAGTTTATTTACCTCATCTACAGTATATCCATATGGCCAATTAGATGATTGAACCCACTTTGGTACTGCAGCACTGAGCAAACAAAGCCTTGATACTTTATCTCCATTAAATTTAGACATATACCTTGAACAAATTGCACCACCCATAGAGTGTCCAACTAAAGTAATATCACTTAATTTAAGTGCCTCTATTACAAGTCTTATATCAATTGCCATTCTATCATAATCATACCCTGTGTATGGTTTATCTGAGTTACCATAACCTCTAAGATCTATTGCTATACATCTATGTCCTTTACTTGCAAAGTATTCTACTATATATTCATACATATTGTGATTTAATGGCCATCCATGAATAAACATTATAGGATTTCCTAAATCAGAATTTATATCTTCTACTAGTATTTTTACATCATTTTCAACCTTTATATAATATTTCATATAGATTCACCCCTATTGATATATTATGAGGTAAATTTATACTTTATGAGAAATATAATTATTGTATCATAAAGTTTATAGCTTCATTTATTATGCTTATTATGTTAAAATTAAATTATATATTTAATTTTAACAATTCTAAAAATTATCTTATTATATGTAACTATATTAAAATTAAATCCTATAAATAATTATTATATATTTAAATAATACAAAATATATTATTTATTTTAAAATAAATAGTACCTTTATCTTATTATACTCTGAGAAAACTATGAATTTAGCTTTATAGCCTTCTCAGATTTTTTATTCTTTATAAAAATTTATAAAACATAGAACTATGCTTCTATGCACAATAGTATTTATTAATCTTCATCTGCTAGTGGTAATAATGGTGCATTAATTTGAGTTGTAAAAAGGAACATATGGAAATGGTCATCAACTACAGTAGTATTTCCATATACTAAATGAATATGTTTACCAGGTGTTCCTGGGATAGGAATTGCCGGCCCAGTTGTAACACATAGCTTGTGAAAATGATCAAAAAAATCTGTATTGTCATTATTAATTCTATGAACGTGATTTGATCCATTATCTATTGGTATAGCTGGACCTGTAACACCTCCAACACGATGATTATGTCTATCATCCTCTTCTTCAGCAAGCTTAACACTTGATTCATATTCATGAACATGTATAAACATATTTTCATCTTCATTAAATATATCACAGTTATTACATTTGCAGCAGTTACAATGATTGCATATATCACAATCATCACATTTATAATGGTTTGAATTATTACATTTATTCCAGTTCATATCATCTCTCCTTTATATTGTGTAGTAGAGACTTAGTACATGAGTCTCTACTACACAATATAATAATTACGTAATAAAAGTTCCTTTTTTATATATTTTTATATTATTTTGAATCTATTTTTCATAAATTATTGCCGATTTTTCATTATTTAATATTTTATAAGTTTTTTATTTTTAGGTGCACTAATTGTAGGTATATTTGCTCTTTCAAGTGAATTATTTATGTTATATATATTCTAATAATAATTCTACATTATAAAATAATTTTATTGTTTATTGTATTTTGAAAAATATAAAATAATAACTTTATCTAATGAAGTATTTTAATTAAAATATATATTATAAATGCTATATTTTTATCTACTAGGTATTTATGATATTTATATTTTAATTAATATTTAAAATATTACTCCGAGTTTATATAGAAAAATACCTATAGATTCATAACCATATTATGGATATAAATAATTAAGGTGATATATTATATTCATAAAAACATGGTAAGTCACCTCATGATGAAATTAATACAATAACTGAGGATAAAATTATAAATGTCCTCTTATTCAAGGAAATGAATACTCTAGCTGAAATTATAGGTTAAAAAACTTTGATTCATACTAATGAAGATACATGGGCACTCTATAGTATTGTATTTAATATAGAAAGATAAATTACATATTGCTACATTACAAGGACAAGAGTTACTAGTAATATATCTAAATCAAAATGGATATGTAGTTTAAAATATATAATACTGGTTAAAAAAGTAAATATGTACGTTTGCTTGAGGTTATTCATTCAAGGAAACGATGGTTCTATTTATATTACAACAAGTAATAAATATGACCGTAAAAATCCTAGTATATCTTATGATAAAGTACTTCGTCTTAATTTATTTTAGGATATTTAGTTGTTATAATTTCTATAAGCATAAAAAGTTAAAGCTAGTTTAATAAACCAGCTTTAACTTATAATTAGCTAATTATTCTTCTTCTTTTTCATCATATTCAACTATATCTTCTTTATTTTCAAAATTCTCAGGCTCTGGTTCTACATCCTCTTCATGTATATATTTCATATATTCACCTTTTAGTAAATTATATTCATTAGTTAATCTTTTTGCTTTTTCTACTTTTTTAAGAGCTTTTTCGCTTGCATCTGATGAACGTTGTTCTGCCCTTTCTATAGACTTTTGTATATCTTTAACTTGTTTTTCTATTTCTACACACTTCTCCCCTTTATAATTCAAATCATATACTTCTCCATGTTCTTTTAGCCATGATTGTACTTGAGATACTAATTCTTTAGCTTCTTTACGTAAATTTTCCCCCTTTTCATGTACATTAATGGCTTGTTTTTCTAAAACTACTATTTGTTCATGATTTTGAGATATTTCAATTTCTTTATTTGAAAGTTTTTGAACTAATTCATCAAGATATTCTAAGCTATTATTATTTTCTTGTTTTTTATTTTTTATTTTTCTCAATTTAATACCTCCAAAATTATTAATTATATTAATGTATAAATTAAAAATTGCATTAATAATTTACAATTCTTAATTTATAATATGAACATTTGTATAAATAGTGATAATTTTAAAGTAAAAATATATTAAAATATAATATTATATAATTTTTAAGAAAATATTGCTTGAATATGATATATATCTGTATTTTTAATAACTATTAATGACTTATATAAAACCTGATCTATAAAAAATTCACTTCGGTCATATCTGTTGGCTTAAGCCACTGAATTAACAAAGCATTTCAAAAAGGTCATTTTTACGCTTCTGAAGTTCTTAGTATTATTTTAACTCAAGTATTGCACTCAAAAAATTTAATATCATATTTAATATCATAATTTCTTTATAGGTAGAAAAAGATAAGTCTATAAAAAATATCAATCTTAAAAATTAAGTATAAAAAAATCTGTAATAAAGTAATAATTTCTAAGTATTAAATTAACCCCTATGTATAATAAGTTTTAGTTAATTTATTATACATAGGGGCTTATATTAATTATTTTATTATATTTAATTCTTTATTGTATTTGTTTAATAGTTCATGCCCATCTTCTGTAACTAAAACTAAATCCTCTATTCTAACTCCAAATTCACCTGGTAAATATATTCCTGGTTCTACTGAGAATATCATACCTGGCTCTAACATATCTGTATTTATAGATGATACATCTCCCATATCATGAGTTTCTATCCCTATAGAGTGACCTGTTCTATGAGTGAAATATTCTCCATATCCTTTTTCAGTTATATATTCTCTAGCTGCATTATCTATATCACAGAATCTAACACCTGGTTTTACCATAGCTATAGCTCTTTTATTAGCTTCAAGTACTATATTAAATACTTCCTTTGCTTTTTCAGGAGCACTTTTATAAAATACTGTTCTTGTCATATCTGAACAATAGTTATCTTTAATACACCCTATATCAAGTATTACACAGTCCCCTTCTTTTACTTTGGCTTCACCACAATGAGCGTGAGGATCTGCTCCATTTTTTCCATATGCTATAATTGGATGAAATGAAAAACTATCAGCTCCTAATTCTTCGTATATAGTTGCTAATCTCTGTGCCATCTGCTTTTCTGTTAAGCCTTCTTTTAACAGATTTTGAAGTTTCTCCATAGCCATGTCATTTATATGAGATGCATTTCTCATAAGCTCTTTTTCTTCTTCATCCTTGCACATTCTTAAAGTATCTATTATAAAGGATGCATTTACATATTTATTTTCCGTATTTAATTCCATAAGATGTAATAAGAATCTAGCTGGCCAATTTTTATCTACGCCTATCGTTTTCCCTTTTTCTATGTATTCAGATATTATCAAAACTCCATCCTTAGTATCATCAAACCAAACTTTTTCTACACCTAAATCTTCATGTACTGGGAATAACTCATTTATAAATAATTTATGATTGCCATTTATGTTAAGATATAGCGCTATTAGCCTTTCTCCTGGATGTATCATTTTATCTGTTAGATAAAATATAGCCTTTGGATCTGTAACTAACATTTGAGGTATATTATTTTCTTCCATTTTTGATAAAATTTTATTTAATCTATTTAATTTCACAAGAAATCACCCTTTACTAGTAAATTTAATCTAATTATACCATATTTTTCAATATAGTAATAATTTTATTACAATTAAATTTTAATTATTTTTATATATAGGTTATAATAA
>CALFLM010000059.1 GCA_937880075.1 uncultured Romboutsia sp.
CAAATTTAAATTTCTAAAGGAAGAGGATATAACTTCATTAGAAGGATTTTTATATCCATCAACATATTATTTTGATGAAAATGCATCTGAAAAGGAAATATTAAGTGCAATGCTAAGTCAGTTTAACAAAGTATATACTGACAAGCTAAGAGATAGACAAAAAGAATTAAAAATGACAACAGAGCAAGTTATAAACTTAGCATCTATAGTTGAAAAAGAAGCAGTACTAGATGAAGATAGGCCTATAATAGCTAGTGTATTTTATAATCGGTTAAAGATAGGAATGCCTCTTCAATCAGATGCGACTATACAGTATATATTTAAGGAACGAAAAAAAATAGTAACATATAAGGACCTAGAAATAGACTCTCCATACAATAGTTACAAAAATAAGGGTCTTCCTCCTACGCCAATAGCAAGTCCAGGAATAGAGTCAATAGAGGCTACATTATATCCTGAAAAAACTGAATATTTATATTTTGTAGCTAAGATGGATGGTGGAAATAATTATAGCACAAACTATGAAGATCATTTAAAATATGTAAAAGAGTATAAAGATGAAAGAGATAGACTTAATAAAGAAAAACAAAATTAAGGGTTATTAGTTGAGAGTTAAAACTATGGATTATGTCTTAAATTATTAAGATATAATCCTATATTAATGTTATTGCTACTGCAAGGAGTGGATTTAATGAGCAATATAGTAAATAATTTAGTGGAATATTATATAAGAACTACGCTAAAAGATAAAGAAGGGTTATTAAAAGAGTTAGAAGAATACGCAAGTGAACATAATGTGCCTATAGTTCATAAAGAGGTATCTGAACTTTTAAAAGTACTATTAAAAATTCAAAAGCCAAAAAGAATACTAGAAGTTGGTTGTGCTATAGGATATTCTTCTATACTTTTTGCATCTGTATTAGATGAAGATGTTGAGATAATAACAGTAGAAAGAAACGAAAAAATGATAAAAAAGGCTAAAGAGAATATAAAATTAGCAGGATTTGAAAAGAATATAACTATATTAGAGGGTGATGCTGAAGAAATATTAAAAGAAGTAGAAGGACCTTTTGATATGATATTTATGGATGCAGCTAAAGGACAGTATAAGTTATTTTATGATATGATAATAGATAAATTAAGAGTAGACGGTCTTTTAATTTCTGATAATATATTATACAAAGGTATGGTAGCTCATGATGATTTTGTTATAAGAAGAAAAAAGACTATTGTAAAGAGAATGAGAAATTATTTAGATTATATATGTAAATGTGATTATTTATCTACATCTTTAATACCAATAGGAGATGGAGTTGCGATAAGTTACAAAAATAATAAAAGAGGTGATATTAATGCATAAAGTAGAATTACTAGCAGAAGCTTTTAATTTAGAATCATTAAAGCTAAATATAGAAAATGGTTGTGATGCCGTTTATATAGGAGATGAACTTAAAAACTTTTCTATAGATGAATTAAAGAAAAGTGTAGAGTATGCTCACGATAAAGATAAAAAATTATATGTATCTCTAAACAAAATACCCCATGAAAATGATATAAATGAAGTAAAAAAATATATTAAATCTTTAATAGATACAGGGATAGATGCTATAGTAGTCATAGAACCTGGTATGTTGACTATTGTTAGAGATGTATGTGAGGATATAACTATACATTTAAGTGATCAAGCTAATATAACAAACTACGAAACTGCTATATTTTGGCATAATCAAGGTGTAAAAAGAGTAATAGTTTCTAAAGAACTATCATGTGAAGAAATAGGACAAATAAGGTTAAAATCTCCTATTGATATGGAGATAGAAGCATTAGCACATGGAGCATTATTTATATCACATTCTGGTAGAAAACTATTAAGTAATTTCTTAACAGGTAAAAATGCTAATAAAGATAAGATGATAAATTCTAAAAAATATAGTTTAGTTGAAGAAAAAAGACCAGGAAAGTATTTCCCAGTGTATGAAGATGAGAGAGGTACATTTTTATTTAATACAGAAGATTTATGTATGATAGAATATATACCAGAACTTATAAAATGTGGTATAACAAGTCTTAGAATTGATGGAAAAATGAAAGATGATAAATATGTAGCAACTACTGTAAAAGCTTACAGAAAAGCTATTGATGCATTTTATTCAAACCCTAATTCATGGGAATTTGACCCTATTTGGTTAGAGGATTTAAATAAATTAAATAATAGGAACTTTACATCAGGATTCTATTTAGATAACCCTAATAAAGATGAGTAAAGCCAAAGCTATATATCAAGGAGAATTGACATTATGAAAAATAACAAAAGACCTCTTATAATAGGTATAACTGGAGGAACAGGATCAGGTAAAAGTACTGTTTGCAAAGCTATAATAGATAATATACCTGAAGAAAATATAGCTACATTAGAGCAAGATGCATACTATAAAGATCAATCTCATTTGACTTTCGAAGAAAGATTAAAAACAAATTATGATCATCCACTTTCTTTTGATAATAAATTACTTATAAAGCATATAGAAGAATTATGCGAAGGAAAAACTATAGAAAAGCCTATATATGATTATGAATTACACACTAGAAAGCAAAATGAAACAGTAACTATATTTCCTAAAGATATAATTATAGTTGAAGGAATAATGATATTTGAAGATGAAAAGTTAAGAGATAAGTTAGATATAAAAATATATGTTGATACAGAAGATGATATAAGAATACTTAGAAGAATACAAAGGGACATCAAAGAGAGAGGAAGAACTGTAGATTCAGTTATAGAACAATACCTATCAACAGTAAAACCTGCTCATGATCAATTTATAGAACCATATAAAAAATATGCTGACATAATAATGCCGGAAGGTGGACAAAATGAAGTCGCTATAGATATAGTTATAACTAAAATAAAAACTCAATTAAATTAATACAATAAAGTATTAACCCCTTAGATATTGTTAAAAATAAAAATATCTAAGGGGTGATTTTATGCCAAGAAAAACTATTCTACCAAAACAAATAATTCGAAGAGCATACAGTATATTTTTTATATTTATAATAGGTTATCTAGTATTAGTATATAAAATTGTAGATATCCAGTTTATAGATTCAGATTTCTATCAAGAAAAAATAGAAAATCAAAACACTAGAAAAATAGAATTAAATAGTGGAAGAGGGACAATATACGATAGAAATAAAAAGCCGTTAACAGATACAAAAGCATCTAAAATAATAGTAGTACCAAAGACTAAAATTTTAAACGATAACAAAACTAAAGAACTAATAAATAAAGTAATAAAAAATGAAAATGGAGATTTAAAAACAGATATTAAATATAATGTATTGGAATCTATAGTTGAAATAGAAACTAAAAGTATAGATTATAATTTGGAAAAACAGCTAGAAGAAGAAGGAATAATAGTAGAAGAAAGAAAGTTAAGATATTCATCAGATGGGATTTTATCTCATACAATAGGATATATAAGTAGTGTAGATAAGATAGGTCAATACGGAATAGAAAAAAGTATGGAAAAATTGCTTAATAATTCTCATGAAGAATATATATCTGTCTTTAAAGCAGGACAAGCAGGAAATGAAGGCAATAAAAATGTAGGAATATTAAAAGGTACTATAAAAACAGTAGATAAAAATAATGATGACAAACATATTAAGTTAACAATAGATAAAGATATTCAAAATATAGTTGAGGATACAGTTGATAAAGAGGAGAATCCTAGCGCAGTAGTAATATCTGATGTTAGCACAGGAGAGATATTAGCTATAAGTTCTAGGCCTACATTTGATCAGTATGATTTATCCAAATACATCAATAGTAAGGATGGAGAGACTTTAAATAGAGCTATTCAAGTTAATTATCCTATTGGGTCTATATTTAAGATAGTAGTTCTTTATTCTGCATTGGAAAATAATATAATAGACGAAAATTATACATATGAATGTAGTGGAAAAATAACTATAGGGGATAATAATGAGGTATTAAATTGTAATAAGTTAGATGGACATGGCTTACAGTCATTAAAAAATGCATTTTCTAACTCATGTAATCCTGCATTTTTAGATATAGCAATGAAAGTAGGAAAGGATAAAATAATAGAGTCAGCTAAAAAGCTACATATGGAAGAGAAAGTTGATATAGGATTAGAAGAAGAGAACTTTGATGTGATTCCAGAGGATATATCTATAAGAAATTTGGCAATAGGTCAAGGTAGCATGGAGTTTACTCCAATACAAGTAAACCAAATGACTCAAATTATATCTAATAATGGAACATATAAACCACTGTATTTATATGATAGTATATTAGACTCAAATCAGAATATAATTAAAACATTTAAGAGTACTAAAAATGAAGATATAATATCTCCATATTCAATTAGCAAGGTAAAGGAATTAATGAAAAATGTATCAAAAGAAGGAACAGGGAAAGAATTAAATGATTTACCTGGTGGATGTGGTGTAAAAACTGGTACAGCACAAAGTACAGTTAATAATACAAAGGTAAATCATAGTTGGATAACTGGTTTTTATCCTGAAAATAATCCTAAATATGCTATAACAGTATTAGTAGAAGGAAATGAAAATGGAAATAAACAATCATTACCAATATTTAAAGAAATATGCATGAAAATAAATAATAAATTTAAATAAAAAAAATTAAATATAGCAATTAAAACAGGTCACCTTCATATAATTTAAAATGACATGAAATAAAAAAGGGGGTGGCCTTTTGACAATCTTAAAATCATTTGAAAAACCATTAACCCCTGAAGAAGAATTAAAATATCTAATAGAATTTAAAAAAGAGCAAGATGAACATGCAAAGGAAGTTTTAATAGAGAGAAACATGAGACTAGTAGCTCATATAGCTAAAAAATACAATAACTCTAGTGAGGATCAAGATGATCTAATATCTATAGGTACTATAGGGCTTATTAAGGCTATAGAAACTTATAATGTAGAAAAAGGAACTAGGCTTGCAACTTATGCATCTAAATGTATTGAAAATGAGATTCTTATGAATATTAGAACTAATAAGAAGAATAAAGCACAAGTATCTCTTCAAGATCCTATAGGTACGGATAAAGAAGGTAATGAAATTAGTCTTATTGATGTTTTAGGTACAGATATTGATTATATATTAGATCAAGTAGAATTAAAGGTTCAAATTAGTAAACTATATGAACAATTAGATAAAATACTCACTAAGAGAGAAAAAGAGATTGTGCTATTAAGGTATGGTCTAACTACGTGTGGATATAAAACGCAAAGAGAAATCGCTGAGAAATTAGAAATATCAAGATCATACGTATCTAGGATTGAAAAGAGAGCATTGAAAAAATTACAAAAAGAACTAAAATCAGAAAAAAGCCTTATTTAACTAAATAAGGCTTTTTTTGTTGAAAAAATCATTATTAGACAATCAAAAACGACAAAAAAACTTACATGAATATGCTAACATTAATTATATAGCAAAAAGTATTAATATCATCTTGGTTTATACATCAAAATTAGTTAAAAATACAGTTAAATTTAGATAAAGTTAATAAAATAAAAAAAGGATGGTGATTGATATAATGAATTTATATGAATATAAGGAAATATTAGAAAATTTAGATATAATTGTTATATTTTCTATCCTTATTATATCTTTAATACTATATAAATTAAATCAAAGAAAGATGATGTTATTAGAGTTTGCTATATATATAGGAGAACTTTTTATATATCTATACTTAAATAGATATATCATAACAGGTGATATAAATTTGATTAATATGATACTTATTTTAAAGTTTGTAATTATATTAACAATAAAAGAAAAATTAAAAATTAATAACTTTTTATATAAATTTATATTAATTTTAGGCTTATTATATATATGTAATATTAATTTTGATTATAATATTTTAATAAATATAATATTAAATATTATAATATTAAAATATTCAATTATAGATTGTATAAAAGTATTTAATAAAGAGTTATTAGATAATAAACATGATTTAAACGAAAAAAAATCGTATATAAAAGAAGTAAAAAAGAAAATAAAATCGGAGAAAGAACTTCAAAAAAAGTATAAAGATGAAATACTAGGAGTTAATAATAAAATAAGCAAATCAATAGAAGAATCTGACATACCAATATTTATCCTAGATATAAATAAGGAATTCATTTATAGTAATGAATCATTTAATAAACTGATAAAAGATTATAAAGAAAGTAGGATAGACATATCAAAATATTTGCAGTTTAAGTTTCCTAAATATAAAAATTTAATAGATGAAATAAAAAAATTAGCAGCAGAGTCTAGAGGAAGTATTAATATTAAATCTTATGATGGAAAAATTTATAGACTGGGATGTACGACAGATACTATAGATGAAAGGTTAGTTATAATATGTATACTAAAAGATATAACTCAAACTACATTAATACAAAATAAGTTAGAAGAAAGTGAAAAGATGTATAAAAACTTAATGGATGTGTTAAATGAAGGGGTTATAATACATGATGATAAAAATATAAAATATATAAATGATAAAGGCTTAGAAATATTAGATATAAATGTTAGTGAAAAAGAAATATCTATAGAAGATATAAAGAATGTTGTAAGTAAAAAATTTAGAGAAAGATTTTTATCAAATATACAATTGGTAATAAGTGAAAAAGAAGAAAAAACTATAAATAAGATAGAGTTGATAAATGGAAGAGTAGTTGAGCTAGTTACAACTAATATAAAATTAAATGATGAAGATTTATTGATTAGTATAGTAATAGATATAACTGAATTAGAAAATACAATAGTGAATATAGAACAAAGTGAAAAAACATATAAATTATTACTTCAAACATTACCGGAAGGAATATTAATAGTAAATCCAACGACAAATAAGCATATTTATAGAAATGAAGCAAGTATAAGGATGCTAAAAACTATAGGTTTAGACAAGTTAAATGAATCTATAAAAATATATCTTAAAGAAGAGAAATATGGGGAATTTAGAAGATTTACAATAGATAAGTTAAATAATATTGATATATCATTAGCTATTGTTAAAAGGGAAGAAGAAGGAACTCTTATAGTAGTATTTAGAATGTTAGATTTTGAATTTAAATCTATACAACTAGAAAAAGAATTAAATAGAATAAAAGAAAAAAATAAATTTAAAACAGAATTTTTATCTAATGTAGCTTATGATATACAAAAACCTATTAATACGATATTTGAAGCTAACAATAATCTAATTGAGAGCAAAGAAAAGTATAATTTAGAAAATATAAATAATCATACTAGGCTAGTTAAACAAAATTGCTATAGACTTATAAAACTTTTAAACAATGTAGAATATGTAAGCAGAATTGATAATGAGACATGTACTTTAGAATTAAGAAAATGTGATATTGTTAAGTTATTAGAAAATATAGTTAAAATATCTAGAGCATACACAGATAAAAAGGGAATAGATATAAGTTTTAAAAGTGAGGTAAATAAGAAAATATTAGTTTTAGATACAGAAAAAGTAGAAAAAATAATTCTAAATATACTATCAAATGCAATAAAGTTCACTAATACAGGTGGAAAAATAGATATAAACTTATATATAGAGAATGAACAGGTTTGTATATCAATAAAAGATACAGGTATAGGTATACCAAAAGACAAGACAGAAATTATATTTGAAAACTTTGAGCAGATAGATACAACTTTATCTAGAGGTTGTGAAGGAACTGGTATGGGTCTGTCTGTTGTAAAAAAATTAGCAAATTTAAATAATATAAAGATAAATGTAGAAAGTGAATTGAATAAAGGTAGTGAATTTAAAATAATATTACCTAATAACATATTAAGTAAAAATATTAAATTGCAAGACAAGTTTACTCAAAACGAAAAGATAGAGATTGAGTTTTCAGACATATATCTTAATCTTACTTCGTAAGATGGATTAATAAGGAGATTAATATGTATAAGTATATAAATTTATTTAGTATATCAATTTTTCTTACTAGTATATATATATTATATGCAAATTGGACAGCTAAAAGAAATAAGAAAAATACAATGATATTGATGATTTTGATAACTATAGTTGTATATCAACTTACAATAACAATAAAAGGACATGATATTAATTTATTACAGTATAATAGCCAAATACTTATGATGCTATTAATATTAAAGTTAAATTTATACAAATTAAAAAATCATAATTTGAAGCTTGTTATGAATATAAATTATATTTTAGCATTATTGCCAATATTAATATCAACTAATTATAAGTTAATAGAATATAATAGGTTAGTTTTATTATATTTGTTAATGGCAACTGTATATATGTTTTCAATTAGTATATATAACTATAATTTAAGAAAAAGCTCAAAGGTTATAATAATTTTGAATTTATCTTATATAGCGATATGCTTATTAGTAAAAAAGAATATGTATATATCAAATATTGGGTATATATTAGAACTAATATCATCTACGGTTATATTAAGAGAAATATATATAATATATATAAAGGAATCAGAACTAAAAAATATAAAACTTTCTAAAAAAATAAGTTTATTTAGCGATGAAATAATCAATGATGACGAAAAATTAAATATAAATAAAAACATATCTATGACTATAAAAGAAAATTTAGATAAAAAGAATAAACTTTTAAATACTATTTTAGATCAAAGTAATAAGTGTGTAATTTTAATAGATAATCTAGGGAATATAGTTAATGAAGATGAAAGTTTTTATAATATGTGGAGGGAGTATAAATCTTTTAAAGGTAATTTAAGTTTATTAGAGTTTTTAGATAATAGTGTAAAAAATAAGGATAAATTTTTACAATACCTTAACTTATTAGATAAAAAAACAGATAAACTTAAAGGAGAATTTGAAGGTAAAGATAGCAGATACTTTGAGTGTACATATTGTAAAATAATTATAGATGATAATGAGATTGGATTTATTTGCTATATAGAGGATATTACATATAAGAAGAAAAGTGAAATGAAAATAAAAGAGAATCAGATAAAATATAAAAAAATAGTAGATAACATACCATACTCAATACTATTAACTGATGAAAATAATATTATATATAATAATAAGAAAAGTCAAAATATAGATTTTAGAAGTAAGGAAATAAATAATGCACTATTTAATTCAAATAAAAATGGAGAATTTAAATATATATATGAAGATGACAAAGAGATTTTCTTAAATATAGATAGAGCAAGCTTTAGAGATAGTAATAGTAAGAAAAATGTAATAGCAATTAGAGATATAACTGAGTATAAAAAGTTGCTTAAAAAATTAAAGTTCAGTAAAGAAAAGTATGAGTCATTAGTAAATATAATACCAGAAGGAATTTACATAGCAAATTTTAATAATAATATAATTTATGCAAATTCTAGGTTTTTAGAAATGACAAATTATAATACAGTAGAAGAGATAGATATAGATAATATAAGTAAAAGTATGATAATAACAAATTCTAAAGATGACGAAAATATAAAATTTCAAAGAAGAAGTGTTAAATCTGGACAAGAAGATATGCATATAGAGTGTGGGGGAACCATTATAGAAGTAAATAAAAAGTTACATTTTGTAGGAATAGTAAGAGATATAACTAAGCAAGTTAAGGCGGAACTAATGGAAATAGAAATAGAAAAGCAAAAAGTAGCTAATAAAATAAAGTCAGAATTCTTTATAAATATGTCTCATGAATTGAAAACACCTTTAAATGTAATATCATCATCTAATCAACTAATGTCAATCTTACACAAGGAAGATATAAAATTAAACCCAGATAGTCAACTATCACATACAGTTGAGATTATTAAAAAGAATACAGACATTTTGATGGAAATAATTAATAACATAATAGATCTATCTAAATTAGAGCTAAATGTATATGAAAGTAATAAAGATTATTACAATATAGTAACTTTAGTTGAAGATACAGCTGTAGAGTTTAATGATTATGTAAAATTAAACGATATAGAAATTTTCTTCGATACAGATGAAGAAGAAAAGATTGGTTTTGTAGATCCTAAAGATATAGAAAAAATAATATTAACTTTATTGACTATGATACTAAGATATTCAGATAAAAAAAGTTTAGTAGGAATATTACTTATAAGTAAACGTAGCAAGAGTATAATAAGCATAAAAAATACTGGAGGATATGACTATAATAAGTATATAAATGATAAAGACAGAAGGATTTTAGATATTGCAGTTTCTTTAGCAAAGCATATAATAGTACTATACAATGGGAAAATAGATATAAAAACTGATTCAGATAAAAATATAGAAGTTACTATAGAGCTAAATCTAGATAATGATATAAAGAATTATAAAAGTAGAGTAAGAGACGATAATGATGAATTTATTTATCAAAAATATTTAAATATGTGTAACTTTTAATATAATATAGTATATATACTCCAATAAGTGGAAATAAAGATGAAGGAGACTAAAATGAATATAAACTCAGACACTAAGACGATTTGTCTTTTAGGACATCCTATAAAACATAGCTTTTCGCCAACTATACATAACTACTTATTTGAAAAATACTTTGAAAACAATATATACGTATGTTTTGATGTAAAAGAAGATAAATTAAAAGATTGCGTATATGGAATAAAAGCATTAGACATAAAGGGGGGCAATGTTACAATACCTCATAAAGTAAATATAATTAAATATTTAGATAGTATAGATGATAATGCGAAATTAATAGGAGCTGTAAATACTATAAAAAATAAAGGAGGAGTATTAAAAGGATACAATACTGATGGGCGAGGTTTTGTAAAGTCAATTTTAGACAAAGGTTATGATATAAAAAATAAAAAAGTAATGATAATAGGTGCAGGTGGTGCTTGTAGAAGTATAGCTATAGAACTAGCATCTAAAGGCGTTAAGTCTATAGAAATTAGGAATAGAAGCTTAGATAAAGCAAATGAAATTATAGACTCTATAAATAAAAATTTTAATGCAGTGGCTAAGTGTTCAAAAGACACTATAGATATTGATTGTTTATTTGATATTGATATTTTAATAAACACTACTCCTATAGGTATGGAAAGTGATTTATGTCCAATAGATACAAATATAGTAATAGATAAAAAGTTATTAGTTTGTGATATAGTTTATAAGCCACAAGATACAGTTTTTCTAAAGTGGGCAAAAAAAAATAATTTAGAAATTATATATGGAATAGATATGCTTATAAATCAAGCACTAGAGGCTTTTTATATATGGACAGAAATTAATCCTTGTGACGAAGATTTTGAATATATAAAGAAACTTTATGAAAATAGTATTTAATAGAGCTATTAACTAGGAGGAAGTTTGAGAAATAAAAAGGATGGATTTACATCTATTGAGTGCGTAGTTAGTTTATCTATAATATGCATTTTAGTTTATATGGTTTCAGTATCGTTATACAATAATTATTTTATATTAAATAACAATATATCAAAAATAGAAATGACAAATATTGCAAAGTCTACTTTAGATCATATAAAAGAAAGTGTTAGAAGCAAAAATATAAGTAGTAATTATAATGATACTGAGACTATCAATGACTATGAAATTAGAAAAATAGTAGAAGAAGATAAATATTACTATAAGTGTTATAAAGTAGTAATAGAAGTAAAGAAAAATGAACAAATAAGGAGGCTTGAAAGCTATGTATTACAGCAATAAAGGCTCCGTATTAATATTTATACTAATAGTATTTTCTATAGTAAGTACAATAACTATGATGTGTATAGGATTAAATTATAGCAACAGTAGAATTAGCAATTTAAACTATCAAAATATTGTTATGAAAGAATCTTTATTAAGCTCAATAGAACTTGTACATAGTAATATATTAAAAGAAGTAAGTATAGCCCTTGAAAATAGTGAAACAGAGGAAGAATTTAAAAACTATTTTCTGGGAAATAGATTTGTAAACAATATAAAAAACATCTCAAATAGTCAAATTCAAAATACAACCATAAAAATACCTGGCAAAATAATTTATAATTCGAGTGGACTAATTACTTTTCAAATAGAAGCTATATTTAAACAAGATAACTATACAAAAAAGTATGGAGCTAGTATAAAAATAGATACAAATTTAACTTTTTCTAATACTAGTGATGAAATAGAAATTGAGTCTGAAACTTTAGATATAAATTATTCTAATAATTTCACAGATAAACATTATATAAATACAAATTATAAAAAAGAAAATAATTTAGAGTTTGAAAATCAAACTAAGGAAATATTAGACAATGATAATATAAATAATAATGATAAAGTTGAAATTGAAGATGAAAATAATATAAAAATAAAAAATATAGACCCAAGCAGTATAGTTACAGTTTATGATTATAAGGAGATATAAAAATATGAAAAGAGAAGGAATGTGACAGTAGTAGAGCTTGTAATAACTATAAGTATAATATTAATAATAACAACTTTATGTTTTCCTAAGGATAATATAGAAAAGTATCAAGTAAATTCATTTACAAAACAACTATGTTCAGATATAAGATATGTAAGGAATATAAACATGATGGGAAATACAAATGCTTATGTGTATCTAAATAAGAATGATGAAGGTATAAGTTTTACGTTAAATGAAAATAAAAAAGATATAAAACAAGTATCTTTGCCTAAAGTATGTAAAATAGAATATACAAGACCTATGATAAAATTTAAGGCAGATGGTAGTCCATATCCTTCAGGAACGACTATAAAAATTATTTATAAAGATATAAAAAAAGAAATAACAATAGTACCTATAAGTGGGAGGGTACTTACAAAAGAAGGTAAGTATGAGATATAGAAAAGGATATATACTTATAGAAAGTGTAATAACATTATCAATAATAATGATATTAGCATCTATAATTTATTCAATAGTACATTTATCAATTAATATAAAATCAAATATAGAAGATAAAATAGAACTCCAACAACAAGCCATGGAAATTACAAATTATATTGACGAATTAATAGGAAACTCTAAAGGAATTATAGGTATAACTCCAAAAGAAGAAATAGATAATTTTTTATCAGTGACATCGATTAAATGTAAGTACAAAGATAGTAGTAATAAGTTGAAAGATAAAGAAATTAAATTTATTCCAAGTAGCAATAAATTATTTATAAAAGATGTAACTGCAAGTAGTGGGTATGAAATTGGGGACTATGTAGATAAGGTGCTGATTTCAAAGGAAAATAATGATAAAATTATAGATATTAAATTGGAGTTATCAAAAAACGAACAAATTTATGAAACTAAGTTCACTATAGATATAATAAATTTTAAGGGAGAAGACATATGAGAGTAATATTAATAGGATTTATGGGAGTAGGAAAAACATCTGTAGGTAAAAAGCTTGCTAGAAAATTGAATTTTGATTTTATAGATACTGATTATGAAGTAGAAATATTAGCAGATAAAACTATACCTGAGATATTTAATCAATACGGAGAAAATTATTTTAGAAAACTAGAAAATAGTATATTAGAAAAGTTTGTAAAAAATGAAGATGTAGTAATATCAACAGGTGGAGGTATAATTACTACTAAAGAAAATTATAATATATTAAAAGGTGAAGAAAATGTAATATTTTTAGATGCAAGTGTTGAAACTATAATAAGACATTTACAAAATGAAAGAAACAAAAGACCTTTATTAAAAGAAAGTGAAAATTTAAATAAAAAAATAGAAGAATTATTATCTAGTAGATATGAAAAATACAGAGAATTAAGTGATATATTAATAGATATAAATGGTAAAAATATAGATGAAGTAATCAGTCAAATACTTGTTTATATTAGATAATTTATGATATTATAATTATATGAAATTGTAATCAGATAGTTGGAGGTAATTGTGAAAGTCTTAGTAATTAATGGTCCAAACTTAAATATGTTGGGAAAAAGAGAACCTCATATCTATGGAAATGCAACCTTAGATGATTTAACAAGTTTTATAAAAGAGACCTTTAGAGAAAATTTTGAAATAGAGTTTTTTCAAAGTAATCATGAAGGAGAAATAATAGATAAACTTCATGAAGCAAATGATATATTTGATGGAGTAGTTATAAATCCTGGAGCCTTTACTCATTACAGTTATGCGATTTATGATGCAATTAAATCCATCAATACTAATTGTGTGGAAGTACATATTTCTAATATTCATAAAAGACAAGAGGAATTTAGAAAAAATAGTGTTACAGCAGGTGCATGTATTGGGCAAATATCAGGCTTTGGTTTTTATGGATATATATTAGCGATAAATGCATTAGTTAATAGTATATAAATAATTATAATTAACTTGACAAGATTACAATATAGTATACGATAATAAAAGGATAGATATTGGCAAATTAGTAACTTATAAAAATATTAGCCTAAAATTAAATTTAGAAATTTGATTATAATAATAATATAATTAAATTAATCCTAAGTATCGAAGAATAAAATTATTTTTATATGGAGGAACAAAATGGTAAATGCAAGTGATTTCAGAAAAGGTGTAACATTTGAAAAAGATGGTCAACCATGTTTAATAGTTGATTTCCAACACGTAAAGCCTGGTAAAGGAGCAGCTTTTGTTAGAACTAAATACAGAAATTTAAAGACAGGTGCTATAAGAGAAGAAGCTTTCAACCCAAGTGATAAATTCCCTAAAGCTCATATAGATACAAGACAAATGCAATACTTATACAATGATGGTGAATTATACTATTTCATGGATGAAGAAACATATGATCAAATACCATTAAACTATGAGCAAGTTGAAGATGCTATAAAATTCTTAAAAGAAAATGAAGTAGCTACTATAAGATTTTATCAAGGGCAAGCTTTCCAAGTTGAAGCTCCAAACTTTGCAGAATTAGAAGTAGTAGAAACTGAACCAGGAATAAAAGGAGATACTGCAAGTAACGTAACTAAGGCAGCTACAGTTGAAACTGGAGCAGTTGTTCAAGTTCCTTTATTCATAAACCAAGGTGATAAAATAAAAATAGATACTAGAACTGGAGAATATTTATCAAGAGTTTAGTTTTCTATGTATAAAAAGCTTGTATATCTTAATAATAAAGATGTATGGGCTTTTAATTTATATTAAAAAGAAAGAGAGGGGTACATATGAAATATTTATATGAAGAAGTAGCATATCTGAAAGGTCTAGCTGAAGGATTAGAGATATCAAAAGAAACTAAGGAAGGAAAAATAATACATAAGATAATAGATGTATTAGAAAGTTTTGCAGACTCTATAGTAGAACTAGATGAAGAACAATGTGATTTAGCTGAATATGTCGAGTCTATAGATGAAGATTTATCAGATATAGAAGATGATATATATGATGATGAAGAACTAGATGAAGATTGTGATGATCTTAGTTTCATAGAAATGGAATGCCCAAACTGTAATGACTTAGTAGAAATAGATGAAGAGTTATTATATGATGACGAAGTTGATGTAGTTTGTCCAAACTGTAAAGCTATAATATTATCTTCTGATGATGATTATAGTTGTACAGATTGTGATTGTTAATAATAATTAAATATAATCTAAAATGCCTATGAGATAATAGTCTCATAGGTGTTTTTATATATTAAGGGATTATAAATTATCTGGTTTGTTGATAAATTATAATCCCAACTGCTAATGATTTGAGTAACTTAAAATAAATAATATATATAAAATACTTTATAGTTCATAGTTTAAAGTGAATTTTATTTTGCAATACTTTTAGAAAAATAGTACACTATAAGCTAGGAAAGTTAATTCGGAGGTATTATAATGAAATTAAACAAAAATATATTAGATAAAATAGTTCAATTTGAAAGTATTATCGGATATAGATTTAATAATAAAGAATATATATTAGAAGCACTTACTCATAGTTCATATTTTAATGAAAATAAAGAGTATAACTTTAATGAAAGGCTAGAGTTTTTAGGAGACTCTATACTCAGTATAGTTATAAGTGATTACTTATTCAAAAAAGAAACAGAATTACCTGAGGGAGAACTTACTAAGTTAAGAGCTAATATAGTGTGTGAAGAATCATTAAGTGAAGTAGCTATTAGTATAAAACTCGGACAATATATGCTACTTGGAAAAGGAGAAGAATCAACTGGAGGAAGAGAGCGAATATCTATTCTTGCTGATGCTTTTGAAGCAGTTATAGCTGCAATTTATTTAGATGGAGGACTTAAAGAATCTTCTAAATTTATATTAACATATATGAAAGATATAATCTTAAATTCTAGAAAAGGAAAGATATTTAGAGACTATAAGACTCATCTTCAAGAGGTTTTACAGAGTAAAGGTGAGGTTAATATATGGTATAAATTAATAGATGAAAAAGGTCCAGATCATAATAAGAAATTTGTTATGCAAGTTGGTGTAGATAATAAGATATTAGGATTCGGAGAAGGTAAAAGCAAAAAAGAAGCAGAGCAAGTTGCTGCAAGAAAAGCATTAGACAATATGAATTAGAGTTTGTAATATTTTATATGAAAGGGTGATATAAATGAAAAAAAAAATAATACCGATATTTGTGCCGCATAGAGGTTGTCCTCATGACTGTATATTTTGCAATCAAAAGAAGATAACAGGAGTTAGTACAGACCTAACTAGCGAAGATGTAAAAAATATAGTAGATGAATATTTAACTACTATAGATAAAGATGCTAACGTTGAAATTGCATTTTTCGGAGGTAGTTTTACTGCAATAGATTTAGATATACAAAGAAGTTTATTATCTGTAGCTAAGGAATATGTAGATAAAGGACTGGTAAATGATATAAGAATGTCTACAAGACCAGATTGTATAGATGAAGATATACTAAGTATGTTAAAAGAGTATAAAGTTAGTATAATTGAACTTGGAGTACAATCTTTAGATGAAGATGTACTTAGAGATAGTATAAGAGGTCATCATGCAGAGGAAGTATTTAAAAGTGCAAAATTAATAAAGGATTATGGTATACAATTAGGACTTCAAATGATGGTAGGTCTTCCATCTGACGCAGAAAGAAAATGCATAGAAACTGCAAGAAAATTTATAGAAATGAAACCTGATTGCGTAAGAATATATCCAACTTTAGTAGTAAAAGAAACAGGGCTTGAAAATTTATTAAATGAAAGAAAATATAGTCCTTTTACATTAGAAGAAAGTGTACAAATAGTAAAGAAACTTTTAGCTTTATTTTATGTTAATAATATAAATGTAATAAGAGTAGGACTTCAAGCGACAGATGATATACAACTTGGTAAGGCTATACTTGATGGACCTTATCATCCAGCATTTAGAGAATTAGTAGAATCTGAAATGATTAAGGATTACTTAGAATCTATTGTTATACAAAATAAGGTTAAAAGTAATATATTGGTTAAGACAAATAAGAAGAATGTATCTAAGATAATAGGTAATAAAAAAAGTAATAGTAATTATATGAAAAGTGAGTTAAACATATTATTAAAAACTAAAGAAGAAATTATAGATATAAATACATTAGAGATTGTATTAGATGATAAAATTGAAATAAAAACTAACATGAATCATATTTATGAAAGTTTATATAAAATATACAACCTTTAGTTTTATCATTGAAGGGAGAGATTACGTTGTATTTAAAGAGACTTGAAATAAAAGGATTTAAGTCATTTCCTACAAAGACAGAGATAGTTTTCAATGAAGGAATAACAGCGATAGTTGGTCCAAATGGTAGTGGAAAAAGTAATATATCAGATGCTATTAGATGGGTTTTAGGAGAACAAAGTGCTAAAAGTCTTAGAGGAGATAAATTGGAAGATGTAATATTTGTAGGAACAGAGACTAAAAGGCCTATGAATTATTGTGAGGTAGCTATAACTCTAGATAATAGTGATAATAAATTAGATTTAGGATTTAGCGAAATTACTATAAAAAGAAGAGCTTATAGAACTGGAGAAAGTGATTTTTTCTTAAACAATAAAAGTTGTAGATTAAAAGATATAAAAGAGATACTATTAGATACAGGTATAGGTAAGGATGGGTACTCAATTGTAGAACAAGGTAAGGTTGATGAAATACTTAGCAACAATCCTGTCAATAGAAGAAAAGTATTTGATGAAGCTTGTGGCATATCTAAGTTTAGATATAAAAAACAAGAAGCAGAGAGGAATTTAAAACACACTAAGGAAAATTTAGAAAGAATAGACGATATATATATAGAAATAGAAAATCAACTTAAGCCGTTATTTTTACAACAAGAAAAAGCATTAAAGTATTTAGAATTTAGCGAAAAACTAAAAGTATTAGAAGTTAATAGTTGTATAAAAGAAGTTGTTGAATTAGAAGTACAGTTAGATGAATTAAATAAACATAGTGATTTATTAGGAAGTCAATCTGAGGAAATTCAAAAGCAAAAGTGTACTCTAGAAAAAGCTGTTGAAGAAACTAATATAGAAATAGAAAATATTGATGAAGGAATAAATAAGTCTCAAGATTATATAAATACAATTAAATCTGTAATATCACAAAAAGATGCTCAGGTTAATCTTATAAATGAAAAAATAAGAAATTGTAAAAATGAGATACAAAGAAATAAAGAAGAGATTATTTATATAAAAGAAAAGTTAAATAATGATAAAATTAACTTAGAAAATTTAATAAATCAAAAAGATGAAAAAGAAAAAATTATAAATGATTTAAATATAGATATAAAGTCTATAGAATCTAATAATAAAGATAGTAGAGAGAAGATAGAAACTATTAATCAAGACGTAGAAAATTTAAAGGACGAAATAGTAAATCTTTTAACTAGTAAGCAAGAGGCTACAAGTAAACTTTCAACTTTAAATGCTAATAAAGAAAATATAAATTTAAGAAAAGAGACTATAGATTTAGATATAAAGGAAATAAAATATAAGATAGATAAAAATATAGAAGAAGTATCAAAAGCTTCAGGAAAGTTAGAAGCTAAAACTAAAACTATTAAGAATTTAAAAAATAATGAAGCAAAAGCTAATAATGACTTAAACCTATTATTAAACAAATGTAATACTATAGAAAATCAAATTCAAAATAGCAAGTATAGCTTAAATGATTATAAGTCAAAGCTTAACATATATGTTGAAATGGAAAATCATTATGAAGGATTTAATAAAGGTGTAAAAGAAGTTCTTAAAAATAAAAATTTAAAGGGAATACAAGGGGCTCTTGGGCAAGTTATAGAGGTTCCTTCTAAGTTTGAAAAAAGTATTGAAGCAGCATTAGGAGCTTATATGCAAAATATAATAACTAATGATGAATCTAGTGCTAAGTTTGCTATAAACTATTTAAAGAAAAATAACTTAGGTAGAGTTACATTTTTACCTATGAATATAATTAAATCTAATAAGATAGATACTAGAAATATAAAAGTAGGTACAAATTTTATAGGAATAGCTAGTGATTTGATAAAGTTTGATGACAAATATAGAAATATAATAGAAAATATACTTGGGAAAACTATAATAATAGATAATATAGATAATGCCATAAAATTTGCTAAAGAAAATAACCATAAATTTAAGGTAGTAACGTTAGATGGAGAAATATTAAATCCGGGAGGATCTTTAACTGGAGGAAGCTTAAGAGTAAGTGGAAATATATTATCTAGAAAAAGGCTTATAAATGAATATAGAGAGAAAATAGAATTATTAAAATCTGAAATAGATAAGTTATATTTAGAAAAAAATGAAACTGATAATAATATAAATACCACTAAAGATAATCTAAAACAAATAAGCATGAATATAACTAGTCTTGATAAGGAATTTATAATTGAAAATGCAGAGGTTAATAAGCTTAAAGAAGAAATAAAATCTTTAAAAGTAAGTGTTGAAAAGTTAGAAAATGAAAAAGATGGTTTAGGTTCTAACTTAGAATATATACTAGAAAAATCTAAATTAATAAGAAAAGATATATTATCTATAGACACTAAACATGATGAAAATAAATCACAAATAGAAATTTTAAATACTGAGTTAAAAAAATACAACTCTTTATATGAAGATGATAAGCTAAAATTTGATAATTTAAATTTAAACTTAGTAAAGCATAATCAAATATATGAAAGTATAATTAGAGATATACAAAGGATTAGTGAAGAAAGTAAAACTTTAGAAAATAAGTATGTACAAATAGATAAGTCTTTAAATGATAAAACTATAGAAACATCTAAATTAGAAGAAGATATAGTTATAGAAGAGACAGAAAAAATAAGCTTAAATAAACAATTAATAGATAATACTAAAAGTTTAGAAACTAAAAAATTATCAAAAGAAAGTTTAAAAGAAAAATTAGAAGATTTAAATAAAGAATTAAAAAATATAGACAGGCAATATATTGATTTAAAAGAAAGTTTATTTAAAGTAGAAAGTAAAATAGATAGATTAAAATCTAATAAAGAAGATCATATCAATAATTTATTTGAAAAATATGAAATAACTTTAGAGCAAGCTATACAAATGAAAGATGACAGTCTAGATGTGGACAAAAGGTATCTTGAAAACATAAGAAGAGAAATAAGAAATCTTGGAAATGTAAATTTAGATTCTATAAAAGAATATGAACATATAAAAGAAAGACATGATTTCTATAGTGAACAAAAGAAAGACTTAGAACAGTCTATAGAAGTTATAGAAAAGCTTATATATGAATTAGAAGAAAATATGAAAAAGGAATTTGAAATTAACTTTAATAAAATAAATGAAAACTTCAAGTTTGTATATAAAAGACTATTTGGTGGCGGTCATGGAGAATTAAGAATTTTAGATAAAAATAATATATTAGAAAGTGATATAGAGATAACAGCCCAACCACCAGGAAAGAAAATGAAAAACTTAAATTTATTATCAGGAGGAGAAAAAGCTCTTACTGCTATAAGTATATTATTCTCTATTATACTTGCAAAGCCAACTCCATTTTGCATATTAGATGAGATAGAAGCTCCACTTGATGATGCAAATATATTTAGATTTGGAGGGTTCTTAAAAGAGTTATCTAAGGATACTCAGTTTATATCAGTTACTCATAGAAGAGGAACAATGGAAGCTGCGGACTATATATATGGAGTAACAATGCAAGAAAAAGCAATATCAAAGGTATTAAGTCTAAAACTTAAAGAAGCAGAAGAAATTGTAGATGTTATATAATATTTAATAAGTAGCTAATACTAGCTACTTATTAAATATAGATATAAAATATTATATTATGTACATATAATTATATAGTGTTAAATACAATACTAGTTTTAGGAGGAAAATAAGTGTTTAAAAAGCTATTTAATTTCGGTAAGAAAAAACAAGAAGAATTAAATGAAAATGAAGCAGTAAAAGAACAAGAAACTACTATTGAAGGAAATGATGATACAAATGAAAGTAAACAAGAAGATATAGTAGTATCAAATGAAGATGCAATTGAAGAAGTTGTTGAAGAGAAAATAGAAAATAAAGAAATTGAAAATTTAGAAAATAGTGAGGTATCTGAAGTAATAGAAAATATAAATGAAAAAGATACTGAAAATGAAAATTTACATAATAAATCTGAAAAAACAGATGAAGATCATATAGTTAGAGATGAAAGAGAAATAAACGAAGATAAGATTGAAGATATTTTTAATGATGAAAAAAGAAATGAAGTTGTAGAAAATACAGAAGAATCTGAAAAATATGATGAAGAAGTGACTATAGAAGAAGTAGATGGAGATATTAAAGAAGAAAACATTGAAGTTGTAGGAGAAACACAAAAGAAAGTAAATTTATTTGAAAGATTAAAGCAAGGATTAACTAAAGCTAAACAAGGCATAACGGATAAAATAGATGATGTATTAAAATCTTATACAAAAGTAGATGAAGAACTATTAGAAGAATTAGAAGAAATACTAATAACAGCTGATGTTGGTGTAAATACAACTATGGACATAATAGACAAACTAAGAGATAAGATTAAAGAAAATAAAATAATAGAACCTATAGAAGTTAAAGAAGAATTAAAAAATATAATAGAAGAGATATTAACTAACGAAAACTCAATATTAAATGTAGAAAAGTCTCCGACTATAATACTTATGGTAGGTGTAAATGGTGTAGGTAAAACGACTACTATAGGTAAACTAGCTAATAGATATAAACAAGAAGGTAAAAAAGTTTTACTAGCAGCAGGAGACACATTTAGAGCAGCTGCAATAGAACAATTAGAAGTTTGGGCTGGAAGAAGTAATGTTGATATAATAAAACATCAAGAAGGTGCAGATCCAGGGGCTGTTGTATTTGATGCTATAAAAGCTGCGAAAGCTAGAAAAGTAGATTTATTAATATGCGATACAGCAGGAAGACTTCACAATAAAGCCAACCTTATGAATGAATTAGGTAAAGTATTTAAAATAGTAGATAGAGAATTCCCTGAAGCTAATAAAGAAGTATTATTAGTAGTTGATGCTACTACTGGACAAAATGCAGTAGTACAAGCAAAAACATTTAAAGAAGTAGCAGATATAACAGGAATAGTTTTAACTAAACTTGATGGAACGGCAAAAGGTGGAGTTGTACTTGCAGTTAAGAGTGAAGTTGATGTTCCAGTAAAGCTTATAGGTGTTGGAGAAAAAGTAGAAGATTTACAAGACTTTGATGCAAAAGCCTTCTCTGAGGCGCTATTTGGGAGTAATTAGTAATTAAAATAAAATGTTGACAATAAACTTTATATGATATAAAATACAATGTGTAAAGTAAATAACCTTTACAGTATGTATCATGGAAGTGTGATTATGAATATAGAAAAAATGGTTGAGATTGGCTTGCTATTTGAACAATACAAAGAATTATTAACTGATAAGCAAAGAGAAATAGTTTCATTATATTATGAAGAGGATTATTCTCTAGGTGAAATTAGTGAAAATTTAAATGTATCTAGACAAGGTGTATATGATACATTAAAGCGTTCTGAAAAAATACTAAAGGATTATGAAAATAAATTACATTTAGTAGAAAAAATACAAGAGCAAGAAAAAATCACTAAAATTATAATAGATAAAATTGTTGACATTAAGCAAGATTTATTGCAAAATAGAGATTGTGCTAATTTAATCCCTAAGGTAGAAAATATAGAAGATATATGTAGGGAGATGTTAAAATGATATTTGAAGGATTATCAGATAAACTACAGGGAGCACTTGGTAAGTTAAAGTCAAAAGGAAAGCTTACTGAAAAAGACGTTAAAGATGCTATGAGAGAAGTTAAACTTGCTCTTTTAGAAGCTGACGTTAACTTCAAAGTAGTTAAAGATTTTGTAAAAAAAGTTCAAGAAAGATGTGTTGGACAAGATGTTATGAGTAGTTTAACTCCTGGACAACATGTAATAAAAATAGTTAATGAAGAATTAACAAGCCTAATGGGTGATGTATCTAGTAAAATTATGATATCTCCTAAACCACCAACTATAATAATGATGGTTGGTCTTCAAGGAGCAGGTAAAACTACTACATCAGGAAAGCTTGGAGGTTACTTTAAAAAACAAGGCAAGAGACCACTTCTTGTTGCCTGTGATATATATAGACCAGCAGCTATAAAACAATTACAAGTTGTTGGAGAAAAATTAGATATACCAGTATTTAATATGGGTGATAAAGAAAGCCCAGTAAATATAGCTAAAGCAGGACTAAGTCATGCTATGAAAAATAATAATGATTTAGTTATTATAGATACAGCCGGTAGACTTCATATAGATGAAACTTTAATGGATGAGTTAAAGTCAATAAAATCTGAAGTTAAACCACATGAAATTCTTTTAGTAGTTGACTCAATGACAGGACAAGATGCAGTAAATGTTGCAGAAAGCTTCAATGATGCGCTTGGTGTTGATGGAGTTATACTTACAAAACTAGATGGAGATACTAGAGGTGGGGCTGCACTTTCTATAAGAGCTGTAACTCAAAAGCCAATAAAGTTTATAGGTATGGGTGAAAAGTTAGATGATTTAGAGCCATTTTATCCAGATAGAATGGCATCTAGAATATTAGGTATGGGAGATATCTTAAGCCTGATAGAAAAAGCTCAAGAATCTATAGATTTAGATAAAGCTAAAGAATTAGAGCAAAAAATTAAGAAACAAGATCTTGATTTTGAAGATTTCTTAGAACAAATGGAACAAATTCAAAATATGGGCCCTCTAGATAAAATTTTAGGGATGATACCAGGTATGGGGAATATAAAAGACCAACTTGGAGATGTAGATTTAAATGGAAAAGAAATGAAAAGAACAAAAGCAATTGTTCAATCTATGACATTAGAGGAAAGAAGAGACCCTAGTATATTAAATGCTTCTAGAAAGAAAAGAATTGCTAGAGGTAGTGGTACAAGTGTACAAGATGTAAACAGACTTATAAAACAATTTAATGAAATGAAGAAAATGATGAAGATGTTTACAGGAACGCAAAAAAGTATGAAGAAAAGGGGCGGTTTTCCCGGACTTCCTTTCTTTAAATAAATAAAAAATAGACAAAATATTATTCGGAGGTGCTATTATGGCAGTTAAAATAAGATTAAAAAGAATGGGATCAAACAAGAAGCCTTTCTACAGAATAGTAGTTGCTGATTCAAGATCTCCAAGAGATGGAAAATTCATAGAAGAAATAGGATACTACAACCCAGTTTCTCAACCAAAGCAAGTTAAAATAAACGATGAGAAAGCTGTTAAGTGGTTATCAAATGGTGCACAACCAACTGATACTGTAAAAACTTTATTAGTTAACAACGGTATAATGGAAAAATTCGAAGCTTCTAAAAAATAATAATTTTTAATTAGGAGAGATGAGTATATGAAGGAGCTAGTGTTAGATATAGCTAAAGCTCTAGTTGATAATCCTGATGCAGTTGTAGTTGAAGAAACAAGAAAAAATGATGAAATCATTTTAAAGCTTACTGTTTCTCAAGACGACATGGGAAAGGTTATCGGAAAGCAGGGCAGAATAGCTAAAGCTATAAGAACTGTCGTAAGATCTGCTGCAAATAGAGAAAAAGTAAAAGTTTCTCTTGAGATAGTATAAAAGGATTAGGTATATACCTAATCCTTTTTGTATATACTCAGAAATACATAATTGTAGACGATAAATTTAATACTATAATAGCTAAATAAATGCATAAAGATTCTTAAACATAAGGAGATATACTAATGGAAAAGCTAACACATTTTAAAATAGGACAAATAGTAAATACTCAAGGATTAAAAGGAGAAGTTAGAGTTTATCCTTTTACTGATGATATATATAGATTTGATGATTTAGAAGAATTCTACTTAGGAAAAGATTTAGAAACTAAGTGGGAAGTGGAAAGAGTTAGATACAAAGGCAACATGGTAATAATGAAAATAAAAAATGTTGATAGAGTTGAAGATGCAGAGAGATTAAGAAATAAATTTATGTATGTATCAAGAGAAGAAAGTAGAGAATTAGAAGAAGGTGAATTCTTTATAGCTGATATGATAGGTATGGATGTATACACATTAGATAATATTCATATAGGAACACTAAAAGATGTATTACAATATGCAGCTAATGATGTGTATGTTATAAACAGTAATGAAGGAAATGAAATTTTAATACCTGCTATAACTAAGTTTGTACCTACTATAGATATAGATGAAAGAAAAATGATAATAGATCCTATTAAAGGTATGTTAGATTAGGTGATATTATGAGATTTCATATAATGACACTTTTTCCAGAAATATTTCATTCATATATGAATGAAAGTATAATGAAAAAAGCAGTAGATAAAAATATAATAGAAGTGAATATATACAATATAAGAGATTTTTCTACTAATAAACATAAAAAGGTAGATGATTATCCATTTGGAGGTGGAGCAGGTATGGTAATGACTCCACAACCTATATATGACACATATAAACATATAGTAAAAACGCACAATATAAAAGATCCTAAAGTAGTATATTTAACTCCTAAAGGGAAAGTTCATAGCCAAAGTATTGCACAAAACTTTTCTGAGTTAGATGATATAATATTTTTATGTGGACATTATGAAGGTATAGATCAAAGAATAATAGATTTAATAGTTACTGATGAAATATCTATAGGTGATTATGTATTAACAGGAGGAGAGCTTCCTGCACTTATACTCATAGATTCTATATCAAGACTTATACCAGGAGTATTAGGACAAAATGAATCATTTGAGGAAGAATCTTTTAAAGATAATTTACTGGAGTACCCTCATTATACTAGACCTAGAGAGTTTATGAACTTAGAAGTTCCATCAGTTTTATTATCTGGAAATCATAAGAATATTGATAAATGGAGATATGAAGAATCGATAAAAATTACAAAAGAAAGAAGACCAGATTTGTACAAAAAAGCTTGTAAATAAACAATATATATAGTATAATTTTAAATGTTGAAAAAATAAACGGGCATTCCTCTTTTTACACGTAGGAGGTAATTAAGAATGTCTATGATACTAGGAGGAAGAATAATGAACGAATTAGTAAGAGCATTAGGACAAGAGCAATTAAAGAAAGAAGTTCCTAACTTTGGACCTGGGGACACAGTAAGAGTTCACGTTAAAATAGTTGAAGGTAAGAGAGAAAGAATACAAGTATTCGAAGGTGTTGTTCTTAAGAGACAAGGTGGAGGAATACAAGAAACTTTCACAGTTAGAAAAATATCTTTCAACGTTGGTGTAGAAAGAACTTTCCCAGTACATTCTCCAAGAATAGAAAAGATAGAAGTAACTAGAAAAGGTAAAGTAAGAAGAGCTAAACTAAACTACTTAAGAGGTAGAGTAGGTAAAGCTGCTAAGATAAAAGAAGCTAGATAATTAAACTTTACTATAAATTAAAGGACTGATTTTATCAGTCCTTTTTACATTTATTGATATTATTATTTTAAATATAATATCAATGGATAGTTTAAAATTTTCTATTATAGAAATAATAGGAGTATTATGTTATACATTAAGCAAACATAGAAAATAATCTTATGATATAATAGATAAGTTAAAATAAAAGAATCGAATAATTTACATAAAGGAGTGATAATCATGGCAAGAGGAGACAGAATGGGAGAAAATTATGATGATTATCTAAGAGATGATAATTTACATATAAACTGGTATCCAGGTCATATGAAAAAAACTAGAGACTTAGTTAGAAATAACTTAAAGTTAGTTGATGTTGTTGTAGAGCTTTTAGATTCTAGAATCCCTTTTAGTAGTAGGAATCCAGATATAGATAATTTAGCAGGAAATAAACCAAGAGTTGTTATATTAAATAAATGTGATTTAGCAGATAGGGCTAAATTAGATAGATGGATAAAATACTATAAAGATCGTGGAATAAAAGCTATACCAGTAGATACGTTAAAAGGTGTAGGTTTAAATAAATTAGTAGATGAATGTAAAAATGTAGTTAAAGACAAAATGGATGCTTTAAAAGAAAAAGGTAGAAAAGAAAGGCCTATAAGAATAATGATAGTTGGTATTCCAAATGTAGGAAAATCATCTATAATAAACAAATTAACTGGTAGAAAAAGTACGGTTACAGGAGATAGACCAGGTGTAACTAAAGGTAAGCAATGGGTAAGATTAAAAGGAAACTTAGAGTTACTTGATACGCCAGGTATACTTTGGCCTAAATTTGAAGATCAAGAAGTTGCACTTAACTTAGCATTTTGTAGAGCTATAAAAGATGAGATACTAGATATTGAAACTTTAGCCCTTAGACTAATAGGAAAGCTTATGGAGATAGAGCCAGAGAAATTAAAGGCAAGATACAAGCTAGAAGAATTAGGTGATAGAGATATAGAAACTATGGATATGATAGGTAGTAAAAGAGGTTTTATCATGGGGAATAAGGAACTTGATTATACTCGTATAGCAACAACAGTTTTAAATGAATTTAGAGATGGAAAAATAGGGAAAATAACTTTAGAAGTTCCTGAAGATATATAAATTTATAATATAAAAAATATCATCTAATATTAGATGATATTTTTTATATATATGTTCTAATAATAATTCTACATTATAAAATAATTTTATTGTTTATTGTATTTTTGAACAATACAAAATAATAACTTTACCTAATGAAGTATGTTAATTAAAACATATATATTATAAATTTATATAAGAAAAATTATCGGAAAATTTATTAAATTATAAATATTATTTGCATTTTGAAAATAATAATGTTAAAATAAATTTGAAATATTAAGTGTATAATTGATTTAATATATATAAAATAAATTAAGGGAGAGTTATATGAGTAAGACAAATAAAGATGTAATAATATTAGGATTTGCATTATTTGCAATGTTCTTTGGTGCAGGAAACTTAATATTCCCACCATTTTTAGGAGTTATATCAGGTTCTAACTGGTTGATAGGATTTGGGGGATTTATATTATCAGATGTCGGTTTAGCATTACTTGCAATAATTGCGGCAGCTAAGTGTAATGGAGAGGTAGATAAAGTACTATCTAGAAGTGGTAAAAAATTAGGTATAATCCTAGGTTCAGCTATAATGATATGTTTAGGACCATTACTAGCAATACCAAGAACAGCAGCAACAACTTTTGAAATGGGAATTAGCCCCTTATTTAATGGTTTTAGTCCCGTGTTATTTTCAATAATATTTTTTGTAATAACATTTATATTAACTATAAAGCCATCAAAGGTAGTAGATATAATAGGTCAAATTTTAACTCCAGCACTACTTATAGCATTAGGGGTGTTAATAGTTAAAGGAATATTATCTCCATTAGGAGAAATGAGTTCAGCATCTATGAGTGAAAATTTATTTGAAGAAGGTGTTAAGCAAGGTTATCAAACTATGGATGCATTAGGAGCAGCGGCTTTATCAACTGTAATAATATCATCACTTTCAAATAAAGGTTATAAAAATGAAAATCAAAAAGTTAAACTTACACTAAAAGCAGGAATAGTTGCAGCTATAGGATTAATCTTAGTTTATGGAGGATTAACTTATCTTGGAGCAACAGTATCTACAATGTATGGACAAGATGTAGCTAAAACATCACTAATAGTTGAAATTACAGCATCACTTCTTGGTAAGCCAGGAAAGATTATATTAGCTATTATAGTTATGTTAGCTTGTTTAACAACTGCTATAGGACTTACATCAGCAACGGCACAGTTTTTTGATAAAACTACAAATGGAAAGTTAAAATATGAATTAATAGTTACTATAGTTTGTATATTTAGTGCTATAGTATCAAATTTTGGAGTAAGTACTATAATAAAGTTCTCAGGGCCAATATTAGATATAATATATCCAGCAACAATAGTATTAGTTATAATGACTTTACTTGGTAATAAGATAAAAAATAATAACGCCTTTAAAGGTGCAACTTATGTGGCATTAATAGTAAGTATAATAACCGTTTTAAATAATATGAAATTAATAAATATACCATTTATAAATGAACTACCTTTTTCATCTATAGGGTTTAACTGGATATTACCGGTTTTAATAGGAGCAATTATAGGTAATTTTGTACCATCATTTGATAAAAATAATAAAGAATTAGAATTTAGAGCAAATAAAGTTGGATAATAAAAAACTCGCTGATAATAATTTTATCAGTGAGTTTTTTTATATAATAAATGTTATTATAAAATTTAATTTGAGCAATATATAATAACATAATATATAGAGTTGAAAATTTAGAAATAATATTTCAAGTAAGTGGTGCTATAACAATTTGTAAGAACTATTATAAACACTTTAAAATAAATGAAGAAAATTTTATATTATAAATAATAATTATAAGGTATACTAATATATAGCTAATAAACTATGAAGAATTTTATATCTTAAAATTATGTAGATATACTTTTAAAATGGTATATGCAGGCATTATATTTATCTAAGTTTTGGAATTAAATATAATGCATATGATATAAAAATTACATGATACAAATAGTGTAAGGAGAAAGTCATGAAAGATAAAAGTGTAAAGGAAATTAAAGAAATAGTAGACAGTTTAAGTATAGATAAATACTTAGAGTATATGGATATATTAAAAAGTGATGAAAGAAAATCAGTTCAAAATATAGCAATTAAAATGGGTAAAAAATTAGATAATATAAGAAAAGAAGAAGAAAGATTAGAACTTATAAATACATATGAAAATGAAGGATACACTAAAGGGTATTTATATATAGGGGGAATAGATGAAGCTGGGCGTGGGCCACTAGCAGGCCCTGTAGTAGCTAGTGTGGTAGTATTTAAACCAAATACAAAGATAGAAGGAATAAATGATTCTAAAAAACTAAGTGAAGCTAAAAGAGAAGAGTTATTCGATAGAATAAAAGAAGAGGCTTTAGATTATGGAATAGGTATAGTTAATAATGAAGATATAGATAAATATAATATATTAAATGCTACTTATATGGCGATGAAAAAGGCTTTAAATTGTTTAAAAAATACACCAGATTATTTATTAATAGATGCGGCTACAATACCAGGCATAGAAATACATCAAAAGCCAATAATTAAGGGAGATTCTAAATCTATATCAATTGCAGCAGCTAGTATATTGGCTAAAGTTACAAGAGATAATATAATGTATCAATACGATGAGATATTTCCGGAATATGGATTTAAATCTCATAAAGGCTATGGAACAAAGGAACACTATGAAGCAATTGAAAAATATGGAATAACTCGTATACATAGAAAGAGTTTCTTAAAAAATGTGCTATAATTTTATAGGAAAGTTTATTTTAAAAATTTATATAAATTTAGTATAATTACTAAGTATAAAAAGAGAGATATTAGCAAAACTAAGAATTATAGATATACTATAAAACTTTGTTTAAAAATAACTCTCTTTTATTTTAAAGCTCTACTTTAAAAGTTGTTATGTTTAAAATGAGTGTTTGTTGATATTACAAATATTTAATATTAACAAAAGTATTAAATATTATTATATTTTTATTAATATTTTCATAGAGCTTTTAAAATAGTTATTTGAATGGACTATTTATAACACTTATTATATCAGATTCTTTAACTTGTGAGGCAGTATTATTATAAGAATTTTTTAGTTTTTCTAAAGTTATATTATCTAAATTACTAAAATTTTCCTTATTAGTTATAGGTAAAACCTCATAAACCATCTTACTCCCACCATTATATTTATTAACCCATGTAGGAATACAATTTACTTTAGATACAAATGTTTTGTCATTATTTTTAGTAATTTCGATGTTAACCATAAGTCCATCTTCAGTAAAAGGTGTTCCTAAAAGTTCTCTTCTTTGATTTGATATAAAATTTCCAAGAGAATATATAACTAAAGTTTCATGACTTTCATCAGTAGATTTTATTATTTCAACAGGTTGAACTACATGAGGGTGAGATCCTATTATTATATCTACGCCACTATCACTAAGTTTTTGGGCTAAATCATATTGAAACTGGTTAGGAGTTCTTTTGTATTCATCTCCCCAATGGATAATAAGTATTTGGATATCTGTATGAGATATATTTTTTAGAGTATTATTTATAGTGTTAAAAGCATTATTTACATCTGATTTATCAAATACATTTAATTTATCTTTAGACTTATCTGAAACTTTTATACCATTTAAAAATTTAGTGTTTTCTCTAATTTCTCCATAAGAAAAAGATGTTATTCCTAAACTTATTTCATTAATTTCTTTTATTAAATAATTCTTATTACCTACATTTGAAATAGTTCCTATAGTGTCAAGTTGTTTAGATTTTAATACATCTAAAGTTCTTTCAACCCCTAAATCACCTTTATCAAAGGAATGATTGTTTATAGTTGAAACTATATCTACACCTGCATTTTTTAATGCATCAGCTAAAGTGTCAGGTGTATTAAAAGTTGGATAAGAGCTATAGGGTATACTATCACCAGCTAATGTAGTTTCTAAATTTGCAATAGATAAATCAGCTTCTTTTATGTAATTTGACACATATTTATAATTATTATCAAAAGAATATGTATTTGTTTTAGGATCGTGTTGTGCATTAAGTTGAGGTGTATGAGCCATAACATCTCCTATTGCATTTATAGTAACCTTACTAGTTTTATTATTTGCCAAAGTTTCTAAAGTTTGTTCACCTTTTACTACTTCACTATTATATTTTTTATTAAATAAATTAAAGCTATTAAATAAAAGAATAAAAGCTAGTACTAAAGTTGATAAATATAATCCTACTATTTTAAATTTATTTTTTATTCTTATTTTTTTCTTTTTTTCATCATATCTTCCCATTAAACATTCCCCCCTACATAGTGATTTTAATGATTTAATTAAAAAATTTCAATTATAAAAGGAAAAAAATGTATATAAAATGAATATTAGGGACAATACTTACAAAAAAGTACATAGGAGATACTTATGAATAATATTCAAAAAGGTAGAGTTGGTGAAAGGATTGCATTAAGATATCTAATAGATAATAGGGCAAATATTTTAGCAACTAATTATAGAATAAATAGTGGAGAAATAGATATAATAGCTAAAATTAATGAAGAATTAGTATTTATAGAAGTTAAGTCAAGAACTAACATAAAGTTTGGTTATCCATCAGAAGCTGTAGATTATAGAAAGATTAGAAAAATAGTAAATACAGCTAAGTACTATATTTTAAAAAATAACTTGAATAATGTGCCGATAAGATTTGATGTTATAGAGATATATTTAAAAGATAAGAAAATAAATCATATAGTTAATGCTTTTTAGAAAGGAGTATAGATGCTTAGTATAATAAATTCTAGCAATTTAATCGGAATAAATGGTCATCTAATAAAGATAGAAATAGATATAAGTAATGGGATTCCTTCATTTAACATAGTAGGTTTAGCTAGTACTGAAATAAAAGAGTCTAGGGAACGCGTAAAATCAGCAATAATGAATAGTGGATACAGATTTCCTAATTCTAGAATAGTTGTAAATTTGTCACCTGCAGATATGAAAAAAGAAGGATCTTTTCTTGACTTAGCTATATCTATAGGAATTTTAAGAGAATTTATAAGAAAAGATAATGGATATTTAGATGAAAGTATGTTTATAGGAGAGCTTTCTTTAGATGGAAAGCTTCAAAAGGTAAGAGGGATACTTCCAATTATAATAGGAGCTAAGGAATATAATATAAAAAGATTATTTTTACCATATGATAATTTTTTAGAAGGCCTGTTTATAGATGGTATAGATATTATACCAGTAAAGAGTTTAAAGCAATGTATAGACTTTTTAAATGGAAGTTTAGATATAAGTAAAGAGTCTATTATTAATGATATTAATATAAATAAAAAAGAAAAATGTAAAAATGAATATGAAGAAGATTTTTGTGATGTATCTGGAAACTATTTTGTAAAGAGATGTGTTGAGATAGCTGCAGCTGGCAATCATAATATGTTAATGATTGGACCTCCAGGTTCTGGAAAGACAATGATAGCAAAAAGAATAAGAACGATACTTCCAGATATAAATAAGGAAGAAATGATAGAAATTAGCAAAATTTATAGTTCAATAGGATTAATAGATGATAAAAAAGGCATTATAGATAAAAGACCATTTAGGTCACCACATCATACATCTACTAAGCAAGCTATGATAGGTGGAGGGATTGATGCAAAACCAGGAGAAGTAGTATTAGCCCATAGAGGTGTGTTATTTTTAGATGAAATAGCTGAGTTTGATAGAAAAATATTAGAAACTTTAAGACAACCTATAGAAGATAAGATTATAAATATATCTAGAATAAAATATAATTTTGAGTATCCATGTAACTTTTTATTAGTGGGAGCAATGAATCCATGTCCATGTGGATATTATATGTCAGAAAATGAATGTAGGTGTAAAACATATGAAATAGATAGATATATAAACAAAATATCTGGACCATTATTAGATAGATTTGATTTATTTGTAGAGGTTAACTCAATACCATACAAAGAGTTTATAAATACAAAATCAGAAACATCTCATGATATAAGAAAAAGAGTTCAAAGTGCAAGATATATACAACAAACTAGATTTAAAAATTACAATATAAAAACTAATGATGAAATGAATTCTTCAATGGTAAATGAGTATTGTAAGTTAAATGATGAAGGTTTAGATACTATCAACTTAATATTTGATAAATACAAATTAAGTAATAGAAGTTATACAAAATTATTAAAAGTTGCGAGAACAATAGCAGATTTGGATGAAGAAAATACTATAAAATCTAATCATATAATAGAAGCTTTTTCTTTTAGGAAAACTTATTATAAATATTTTGAATAGAGGTAATTTATGAATATTAATGATACTTATTTGTGGCTAAAGTCTATAGATGGAGTAACAAATAATAATATAAATCAAATAGAGTCAAATAATATAGATATTAAAGATTTAATTAATTTTAGTGATAAGGAAATATATAATTTAAAAAATATAAATACAAATATCAAGGAAAATATAGTAAAATATAAAAGTCTGACTTATTTAGATGAAATAAAGTCAAATCTTGAGAAAAAATTTATAAAATATGTTAGCATTTATGATAAGTCGTATCCATCTAATTTGAAACATATATATGATGCACCGAAAGTATTATTTTATAAGGGTAACTTAGATGTATTAAAAAATAATATTAACTTGGCTATGGTAGGTTCCAGAAAATGCACTCAGTACGGGATTAATTGTGCAAAAAATATAAGTAAAAGTTTATCGGATTTAGGTATAAATATTATAAGTGGATTAGCTATAGGAATAGATACATATAGCCATGTAGGATGTTTAGAAGGTAAAGGAAAAACAGTAGCAGTAATTGGATCTCCTTTAGATAATATATTACCGAGACGAAATATTAAATTAGCTCAAAAAATATTGGAGGATGGAGGTTTGATATTGTCTGAATATAATATTGGAAACAATGTTTATCCTAGTAATTATGCTTATAGAAATAGGATATTAAGTTGGGTAAGTGATGGTGTTATAGTAGTTGAGGCTGCTAAAAAAAGTGGTGCATTAATTACTGTTGAGTATGCATTAGACCAAGGTAAAAATGTTTTTTCCATTCCAGGAAATATAAACTCATGTATGAGTGAAGGATGCCATAAAATAATAAAAGAAGGTGCAACATTAATTCATAGTGTTGAAGATATATTAAGTGAATATCAAATTAATAGGCATAATAGTATAGAAAATTCTAAAAAATATGATAATATTAAATTAAATGAAAAAAGTATTGAAATATTAGAATTAATAAAAGATAATGGTATCTTGAATATAGATGAAATTTGTGATAATACTAAAATGGAAGTAAAATATGTAAATACAATCTTAAATGAACTAGTACTTAAAGATTTATTAATAGAGACGAATAATCAAGTATACAGTTTAAATATATAAAGAAAACAAGTGGGGGTGTGTAATTAATGGCAAAAACATTAGTCATTGTGGAATCTCCTGCAAAAGCTAAAACAATAGAAAAATTTCTAGGAAAAAGTCACTATACTGTAAAAGCTTCTGTAGGACATGTAAGAGATTTGCCTAAAAGTAAACTAGGTGTTGATATAGAAAATAATTTTGAGCCACAGTATATAAATATACGAGGAAAAGGTGATTTAATAAAAGAATTAAAAAAAGAAGCTAAAAAATCTAAGAGAGTTTATTTAGCTACCGATCCAGATAGAGAGGGAGAAGCTATTTCATGGCATTTAGCTTATATTTTAGGATTGGATCAAAATGATGAATGTAGAATAGAATTTAATGAAATAACAAAGGATGCTATAAAAAAAGCTATAAAAAGCCCAAGAAGTATAGATATAGATTTAGTTGATGCACAACAAGCAAGGAGAGTTTTAGATAGGCTTCTTGGATATCAGATAAGTCCAATACTTTGGCAAAAGATTAGAAAAGGGTTAAGTGCTGGTAGAGTTCAATCTGTAACAACGAAATTAATATGTGATAGAGAAAAAGAAATAGAAGCATTTATTCCAGATGAATATTGGACAATAGATGTAGATGCTAAGACTTCTAAAGGAGAGGATATTAGTTTAAAGTTTTATGGTAGGTCTAAAGATAAAATGGAACTACCAAACGAAGAAATAGTAAATTCTATTTTAGATGATATAAAGGATAAAGATATAGTAGTAAACTCAATAGAATCAAGAACTAGAAAAAAGTCAGCTCCTAAGCCTTTTACAACAAGTATGCTACAACAAGAAGCAGCAAACCGACTATCTTTTACAACTAAGAAAACGATGAGTATAGCACAAGAGCTATATGAAGGTATCGATATTGAAAATGAAGGTACAGTAGGTCTTATATCATACATAAGAACAGATTCTAAAAGAATATCAGATGAAGCAAAAGAGAAATCAAAGGAATATATATTAGAAGCATTAGGGGAAGATTACTATAAAACTGACTTTGATAAAGGAAAAGAAAAAGGAAGTAAAAAAGTACAAGATGCACATGAGGCTATAAGACCGACTTCTGTAAATAGAACTCCTGATAGTATAAAAAGCTCTTTAACTAAAGATCAATTTAAGTTATATAACTTAATATGGAGAAGGTTTATAGCAAGCCAAATGCAAGACTCTGTATTTGATATATTAAATGTAGAATGTAAGATAGATGACTATATTATAAAAGCTACTGGTTCTAAAATGAAATTTGATGGATATACAAAGGTTTATAACTTTACAGAAAGAGAAGATAAGATACTTCCTACCATAAGTGAAGGAGATATTCTTACCGTTAAAGAAATATTACCTCTTCAACATTTTACTCAACCACCAGCAAGATATACAGAGGCTAGTTTAGTAAAAACACTAGAAGAACTAGGAATAGGAAGACCTAGTACTTATGCACCAACTATAACTACTATATTAAATAGAGAATATGTTGAGAAGCAAGGAAGTAGTCTTCATCCAACAGAGTTAGGTAAAATAGTTACTGATATATTACAAACTAATTTTCAAAAATTCATAGACGTAGACTTTACTGCTACAATGGAAAGTCAGCTAGATGAGGTGGAAGAAGGTAATGTACCTTGGAAAGATGTTGTAGCAAAGTCATATGAACCTTTAAAAGAAGCTATAGAGATAGCTAAGGAAAATATAGAAAAGATAAATATGGATGAAGAAACTGATGAAATATGTGAAAACTGTGGAGAAAACATGGTAATAAAACATGGTAGATTTGGAAAATTTATGGCTTGTAAGAATTATCCGGAATGTAAGACTACAAAACCTATTGTAAATAAAATAGGTGTAAAATGTCCTAAATGTAATAAGGGGGATATAATACTTAGAAAATCTAAAAAAGGTAAAGCATTTTATGGATGTTCAAATTATCCAGAATGTGATTTTTTATCATGGAATAAACCAACTGGAGATATTTGTGATGAATGTGGATCTTATATGGTAGAGAAAATAACAAAATCTGAAACTAAAGTCGTTTGTACTAATAAAGAATGTAAAAAAGATATGGTAAAAGAGAATAGCGAAAATTGAAAAAATGAGAGGCTTTATATTGAAAAACCAATATAATTATGATAATATTTCTATTACATAATTATAAGAAAAACTAACTTTTATTATTATATATAAGTATATAAGGCATAACTTTCATGAGGAGATGAACTTAAAATGGCGAGCGAAGTATTACAGAAAACAAGAAAAATTAATAAAACATTACAAACAAGTGGTGGAAGTAATGTCTCTTTTGATTTATTAGCAGGTGCATTAGGAGAAGTTTTAAATTCAAATGTATATGTATTAAGCTTTAAAGGAAAAGTATTAGGATTACATCTTAATGATGCAAAAGACAGTTCAGTTATAGAAGATGATATAACCAAGCAAAAGAAGTTTCCAGACGAATACAATAGAAATGTATTAAAGATAAAAGATACTTTAGAAAATTTAACAGGTGAAGAATTACTTGAAGTATTTCCATTTGAACAAGATAGAACTGAGAAGAAAACTACGATAGTTCCTATATTAGGAAGCGGACAAAGATTAGGAACGTTAGTATTATCAAGATATGATAATGAATATGAAGATGAAGATTTAGTTATAGCAGAATATAGTGCTACTGTTATAGGTCTTGAAATATTAAGAGCTATAGGTGAAGAGCTAGAAGAAGAAATGAGAAAGAAAGCTGTAGTTCAAATGGCAATAGGAACATTATCTTATTCAGAGCTTGAAGCAGTTGAACATATATTTGAAGAATTAGATGGAAAAGAAGGTTTACTTGTTGCAAGCAAAATAGCAGATAGAGTCGGGATAACTAGATCAGTTATAGTAAATGCATTAAGAAAGTTTGAAAGTGCTGGAGTTATAGAATCTAGATCTTTAGGTATGAAAGGTACTCATATAAAGATACTAAATGATAAACTTATGGAAGAACTTAAAAAATTAAAAAGTCATCAATAATTAATTATAAAAAAGGTATCTAAATTATAGGTACCTTTTATTTTTAATAAGTATAAGGAGTGAGAGTGTTGCCTTTAGCAGATAAATTGCGTCCTAAAAATATTGAAGATATGGTTGGTCAAAGGCATATTATAGGAAAAGGAAAAGTTTTAAATAAAATTATAGAAAACAAATCTATTCCTAATATGATATTATATGGACCACCAGGTACAGGGAAGACTACTTTAGCTAATATAGTAGCAAATACTATAGGTAAAAAATATGTAAAATTAAATGCTGTTAATTGTGGAGTAAAAGAGATAAAGGAAATAATAGATGAAAATAAAAGAGATTTATTTTCGTACAATGGTATAGTTCTTATGCTTGACGAAATTCAAGCTTTAAATAAAAAACAACAGCAATCTTTACTTGAAGTTATAGAGGATGGTTCTGTGACGCTAATAGCAAGTACAGCAGATAATCCATACTTTGTAATATATAAAGCTATCTTAAGTCGAAGTTCTATATTTGAATTCAAGCAAATAAATAAAGAAGATATACTTATTGGACTTAAAAGAGCTATAGATAAGCTTAGAGAAGATTATAGCTATGATAATATTAATGTGGAAGATGAAGCTTTAGAATTTATAGCAGAAACTTGTAACGGTGATATGAGAAGCGCACTAAACAAACTAGAGTTAGCTTTTAATACAGGTATAGAAATAGGTTCAAATTCTGTTAATGTAACTGTAGATACTATTATAGAGTGTTCTAGCTCTAAAATGTTAAGTTATGATAGAAGTGGAGATGATGGGTATTCAATATTATCTGCATTTCATAAATCATTAAGAGGATCTGATGCTGATGCATCTATACATTATCTTGCTAGGCTTATTAAAGTTGGTGATATTCAAAATATAACTAGAAGACTTTTATGTGTTGCAAGTGAAGATGTAGGGCTTGCCGTTCCTCAAGCAATAACTATTACAGAAGCATGTGTTCAATCAGCACTTCAATTAGGGTTTCCAGAAGCTAGGATACCACTTGCACAAGCAACTATATACTTGGCCCAGTGCCCCAAATCAGATTCTGTTATAAGTGCAATAGATAAGGCTTTATATGACTTAGATAATATAAATGTGGGGGATATTCCACTTCATTTAAAGGATGCTCATTATGCTGGAGCTAAAAATTTAGGAAGGGGAGTAGATTATAAGTATCCACATGACTATCAAAATAATTACATTAAACAGCAATACTTACCAGATGAAATAAAACATAAAAAATATTATATACCTGGAAAGAATAAAAATGAAATGGCATTTGATAATTATTGGGAAAATATAAAAAATAAATAAGCAAAAAATTTAAAATAGGCTACCAGGTATCTGGAAAATACATAATAGCCTATTTTTAATATAATAATACATTTTAGGTAATATTATTATAATATAATTTTATGTGTTATTTTTTTATAAGTAGCATTTATTATAATATAAGCTAAATATTAAAAGTAAATTACATTAAATAATTTAATTTAGTAAAAAAATAAATAGTGTAAAACAAATAGAAAATATCAGGGGGGAATCTATGATTATAAAAGTGGATGATACCTATCACAGCAAGGTTATTAATTACTTAAAAAGAGAGCCTGACTTTAACTTGTTTATAATAGGGGATATAGAACGATATGGATATGATAATTATTTTTTAGATGTATGGGCAGGGATAGATAAAAAAGGACATATAGAAGGGATATTGTTGAGATACTTTGAATATCTTATATTTTATTCACAAGGAAAATTTAATATAGATGAATTTTCAAAACTTATAAATAGCATAAATTATGTAGAGATAAGCGGAAAATTAGACACTTTACAAAAATTAGAGAAACAAATAGGTGTAAATCGCAAACGAATAGTTAAGTTTTGCGCTCTTGATAATCCAAGTAAACTAAATGATATAGAAATAGGTTTAAGACCTAAGAAAATAAGATTTGGAAATATAAGTAAGGTAGCTAAGTTATATGAAGATATTGATGAATTTGAAAATACTACTGTAGAAAATATAAAAAATGGACTTAGAACGGGGAGAGGATATTGTATAGAAATAAATAAAAAAGTAGTAGCTATGGCAAAAAGTACATTAGAAACTAAAACTCATGCAATGATAGTTGGAGTTGGAACACATCCGAATTTTAGGAATAAAGGATTAGCTACAAAGTGTATAGTAAAGATATGCAGTGAAATTATAAACGAAAATAAAATTCCATGCTTATTTTACGATAATATAGAAGCAGGAAATATATATAATAAGCTTGGATTTAAAGATAAAGGATATTGGGGTATATACTATAGATAAAAATATGTAAATATTATATATGATATTTTGGGAGAGATATATGTATAAAATAGGAATTGATGTATGTGGAATGAGTATAAAAGCTAGTCTTGTAGTTAACGGAGAAAGTATTCAAAGAGACTAATAAATCTGGCGGTTTAGATAATATAGTAATCGAACTTAATAAATAAATGTACGTAAGGTGTATTAAATCAACATTTATCTTAGAAGTTGTAAAATAGTTATAGATTACATTTATACACTTTTGTAAGTTTGATTACTATAAAATATTATAATAGGAAAATCTCAATATTTATAAATTTATAAAAATATGTAGTAGCATGTTTTGAAAATACTACTACTTATTCTTATACTAAGGTATTATAAAATATATATTTTGTGGATAAATTTTAACATCATAATTATTTTGATAAACGGATGTATCTGTAGCGATAGCAAAGATATATCGTTGGTGAAATAAAATAATATAAAATATAAAAATTAAGATTAAAAATCATTTAACATGGTATATATATAACATATTTAATTCCTAGTAAAAAAGTATGAATTTAATCTTGACAAATTTACTAGGGTATAATAAAATTATGTTTAAGATAATACCTAGTAAAATAGTACGGATTATAATTCGTTGTAAAGGGTGATGAATATGAAATTATCCACTAAGGGTAGATATGGACTTAAAGCGATGTTTCAATTATCATTGAACCAGAGCAATGATCCTATACCCTTAAAAAATATAGCTAGTAAGCAAAATATATCAGAACAATATTTAGAGCAGATATTTTCGTCTCTAAAAAAATCTGGTCTAGTTACAAGTGTTAGAGGAGCTCAAGGCGGATATTTATTATCGAAAGAACCTAAAGATATAACTGTAGGTGATATATTAGTGGTACTTGAAGGGCCTGTTTCACTATCAAACTGTGTACTAGATGAAGATATATGTGAGAATTCTAGTAAATGTGTAACAAAAATTGTATGGGAAAAAATGAAAAAAGGTATAGAAGATGTAATAAATTCTATAACTCTTCAAGATATGATAGATGATCATAATAAAAATATATTAGATAATGATATAACAAACTTAATTATAAAATAGATAGGGAGACAAAGAAAATGGAAAAAAGAAGATTATATATGGATTATTCTGCGACAACTCCTGTGAAAAAAGAAGTTCTAGATGAAATGATGCCATATTTCACAGAAAACTTTGGAAATGCATCTAGCTTTCACACATTCGGAAGAGAAGCTAAAACTGCATTAGATAAAGCTAGAGGACAAGTAGCTAATCTTATAAATGCAAAAACTAATGAAATATACTTTACAGCTGGTGGAACAGAAAGTGATAACTGGGCGATAGAAGGAGTTGCTTTCGCACACAGAAGTAAAGGAAATCATATAATAACATCTAAAATAGAACACCATGGAGTACTTCATATATGTGAATACTTAGAAAAGCATCATGGATTTGAGGTAACTTATTTAGATGTTGATGCTGAAGGTAGAGTTAAATTAGATGAGCTTGAAAAAGCAATAAAAGATACTACTATACTAATAACTATAATGTATGCAAATAATGAAATAGGAACAATACAACCAATAAAAGAAATTGGTGAAATAGCTAAAAAGCACAATGTATTATTCCATACAGATGCTGTTCAAGCAGCGGGTAATGTAGCAATAGATGTTAAAGAATTAAATGTGGATTTAATGAGTATGTCTTCACATAAAATATATGGACCTAAAGGAATAGGTGCTTTATATATAAGAACTGGTGTAAAACTTCATTCATTTGTTCATGGTGGAGCACAAGAAAGAAGAAGAAGAGCTGGTACTGAAAATATGCCATCTGTAGTTGGATATGGAAAAGCAGCAGAAATTGCTAAAAATAATATGGATGAGCATATAGAAAGACTTACATCATTAAGAACAAAATTAATAGATGGAATACTTGAAAAAATACCATATACAAGAGTAAATGGTAGCTTAGAAGATAGATTACCAGGTAATGTTAACTTCTCATTTGAGTTTATAGAAGGAGAAGGAATATTATTAATGTTAGATATGTTAGGTATAGCTGCATCAAGTGGATCAGCTTGTACATCAGGGTCACTTGATCCATCACATGTTTTAATGGCTATAGGTTTACCTCATGAAATAGCACATGGTTCATTAAGACTTTCAATAGGTGACTTTACAACAGAAGAAGATATAGATTATATAATAGAAAAATTACCGCCAGTTATAGAGAGATTAAGAATGATGTCTCCTTTATATGATGCGGTATTAAAACAAAAATAATAATAGTACGTATAAAATATATAATTAATATTTAAGGAGGAAATTAAAATGCAATATAGTGATAAAGTTATGGAACATTTCATGAACCCAAAAAATGTTGGAGAAATAGAAGATGCAAGTGGTATAGGTGAAGTTGGAAATGCTAAGTGTGGAGATATAATGAGAATATATCTTGATATAGACCCAGAAACTCAAGTTATAAATGATGTTAAATTTAAAACTTTTGGATGCGGATCTGCTATAGCAAGTTCATCAATGGCTACTGAAATGGTAAAAGGAAAAACTATACACGAAGCATTAGCTGTAACTAACAAAGCAGTTGCAGAAGCTTTAGATGGTTTACCACCAGTAAAAATGCACTGTTCAGTTTTAGCTGAACAAGCGATAAAAGCTGCTTTAATAGATTATTCTAAAAAGCATAATATACACATACCAGAGTTAGATGGTGTTGTTATAGATGATGACCATGATCATCATCACGATATAGAAGAAGATGAAATGTAATTTTAAACTAAAATTTAATAATTAGTATATAAATATCCCTTTTAGGTAACTACTTAAAAGGGATATTGTGATTTAAAAGATATGATAATTTTAAAATAGGTATTATATATAAATAAGTTTAGTCTTTAAAAAATAAGATAAAATATATATAATAAAGAAGATATAAGCAAATTCTTAAGAGAAGGTGACAAAATGAAAAAAAGAGTAATGATCGGTATGAGTGGTGGAGTAGACAGTTCTGTTGCAGCATATCTTTTAAAAGAACAAGGATATGATGTTATAGGAGTTACTATGAAGTTATGGCAAGATGATGATGATGAATTGATAGAGAACGAAGGGGGATGTTGTTCGTTAGCAGCTGTTGAAGATGCAAGAAGAGTTGCAGATAGAATAGGTATACCTTTTTATGTATTAAACTTTAGTGATGTATTTAAACAAAAGGTAATAGATCCATTTATAGATGAATATTTAAATGGTAGAACTCCAAATCCTTGTATAGCTTGTAATAAGCATATAAAATTTGATGACTTCTTTAACAAAGCTCGTCAAATAGGATGTGATTATGTAGCTACAGGGCACTATGCTAAAATAGAAAAAGATGAAAAAACGGGAAGATATGTGCTTAAAAAGTCTGTTACAGATAAGAAAGATCAAACTTATGCATTATATAACTTAACTCAAGAACAGTTAGAACACACATTACTTCCTATAGGTGATTATGAAAAGGAAAGAGTTAGAGAAATAGCAAAAGAAATAGGAATAGATGTTCATAATAAGCCAGATAGCCAAGAAATATGCTTTGTAAAAGATAATGATTATGCTGGATATGTTAAAAAACATTCTAAAAAAAGAATTGAAGAAGGTTATTTTGTAGATACTAAGGGTAATGTCTTAGGAAAGCACAAAGGTATAGTAAACTATACGATAGGTCAAAGAAAAGGCTTAGGTATAGCTTTTGGAAAACCTATGTTTGTTGTTGATATAAATGCTAAGAAAAACACTGTAGTATTAGGCGATAATGAAGATTTATTTAACAAAGTTGTCATAGCAAAAGATGTTAATCTTATAGCATTTGATGAAATAACAGAACCAGTTAGAGTAGAAGCTAAGATAAGATATTCTGCTAAGCCATCTTTAGCCACAGTATATAAAATAGATGATAATAAAATAAAAATAGTATTTGATGAACCTCAAAGAGCTATAACTAAAGGTCAATCTGTTGTAATGTATAATGGTGACGTTGTAGTTGGTGGAGGAATAATATGCTAATAAAATTAAAATCAATATAATTTATAGTATTGATTAATTATACAAAGTTTAGTAATATAACATATATAGTAGTTAAAATAAAGTTTAAAGTATGTATTTTAACTGTAAAATTAAATTTATTAAATACAGAGATAAGAAATAGTAAACTATTTGATGTCTTACAGAGAGAGGGAATTGGTGTAAGCCCTTAGAATAGAATAGTTGAAGCAGTCTTTGAGTATCAGTCTTGAAATAATAGTATGGGCTGACGGTAGTTCCGTTATAGCTAAGGTTTTCCGAAGATATCATGATTTATTATGATAATTAGGGTGGTACCGCGAATATAATCCTCGCCCCTATAAGTTTTTATAGGCGCGGGGTTTTTAATTATAAGGAATTTATTTATAAGTTCCGAGTGTTAAATTTGAATAACAAGCCGTATATATTTGGCAATACAAATGGTTTTGTTTGCTAAAAAGTTTAAGTAAAACAAATTAAAAAATACATATAAAATAGGAGGAAATTTAAGATGCAACAAATGGGATTAAATGAAATTAGAAGCAAATTTTTAAAATTCTTTGAATCTAAAGATCACTACTTAAAAGAAAGTGCTTCTTTAGTGCCACAAAATGATAAAAGTTTATTACTTATAAACTCAGGTATGGCTCCACTTAAAAACTATTTTGCAGGTGTAGAAGTTCCACCAAGCGTTAGAATGACTACTTGCCAAAAGTGTATAAGAACAGGTGATATAGAAAATGTAGGAAAGACTGCTAGACATGGTACTTTTTTTGAAATGTTAGGTAACTTCTCATTTGGAGATTACTTCAAAGAACAGTCTATAGCTTGGGGATGGGAGTTTGTTACAGAGCACTTAAACATACCACAAGAAAAAGTATGGGTAACTGTATACGAAGAAGATGATGAAGCTTTTGCAATATGGGAAAATCAAATAAAAATACCAAAAGAGAGAATAGTTAGATTAGGAAAAGATGATAACTTCTGGGAAATAGGTATAGGACCTTGTGGACCATGTTCAGAATTATACTTTGATAGAGGAGAAGAATATGGATGTGATAATCCAGATTGTAAACCAGGATGTGACTGTGATAGATATTTAGAATTCTGGAACCATGTATTTACTCAATTTGATAGAGATGAAGAAGGTAACTATGGACAATTAGAACATAAAAATATAGATACAGGAATGGGTCTAGAAAGAATGGCTTGTATAATGCAAGGTGTTGATACTATATTTGACGTAGATACTATAAAGCATATATTAAATACTGTTGAAAATATGGCTGGTGTTAAATATGGAAAAGGTGGAAAAACTGATATATCAATAAGAATAATAACTGACCATATAAGAGCTGTAAGCTTTTTAGTTGCAGATGGAGTACTTCCATCAAATGAAGGTAGAGGATATGTTCTTAGAAGATTATTAAGAAGAGCAGCTAGACATGGTAAGTTACTAGGAATAAAGGAAAACTTCTTATATAAATTAGTTGATGAAGTTATAAAAGTAAGTGGAGAAGCTTACCCAGAATTAGTAGAAAAAGAAAACTATATCAAAAAAGTTATAAGAATAGAAGAAGAAAAGTTCAACGAAACTATAGAACAAGGTATGGAAATATTAGCTTCTTATATAGAACAGTTAAAGAACAATGGAGAAACTATTTTAAGTGGAGAAAATGCATTTAAATTATATGACACTTATGGATTCCCAATAGACTTAACAAAAGAAATATTAGAAGAAGAACATTTATCAATAGATGAAGAAGCTTTCAATGAAGAAATGAACAAACAAAGAGAAAGAGCTAGAAGTGCTAGAGGAAATATGGATGGAGAAAGCTGGAAAGAAGATCCATTATCAAAATTAGACTCTTCAGTAGCAAGTACTTTTGAAGGATATAATGAGTTAGAAAATTCAGGAATAATAAAAGCTATAGTTAAAGATAATGAAATAGTAGAATCAGCTGTAGCTGGAGACAAAGTTGTTGTTGTATTAGATCAAACTACATTCTATCCAGAAGGTGGAGGTCAAGCTGGAGATAGCGGACTTTTAGTAAATAAAAATGAAGATATAATAGTTGAAGTAATAGATACTAAAAAAGGTGCAAATAATACTATTAAGCACATAGGATTAGTAAAAAGTGGAATAATAAATAACGGAGAACAATTAAATACTATAGTAAATAAAGAAATAAGAATGGCATCTGCTAGAAATCATAGTGCTACTCATATACTTCATAAAGTATTAAAAGAAGTATTAGGAGAACATGTTAATCAAGCAGGGTCACTTGTTACATCAGACAGATTAAGATTTGACGTAACTCACTTTGAAGCTATAACTAAAGAAGAATTAAAAGTCATAGAAGAAAAAGTAAATGATATAATACTTGAATCTTTAAATATAACTTGTGAAAATATGAGTATAAGTGATGCGAAAAATAAAGGGGCTATGGCTTTATTCGGTGAAAAATATGGTGATGAAGTAAGAGTTGTTTCTATGGGAGACTACTCAATAGAACTTTGTGGAGGTACTCACCTAACTAATACTTCTCAAATAGGTATGTTTAAAATACTATCTGAAGGTGGAGTAGCTGCAGGTGTTAGAAGAATAGAAGCTATAACAGGTAGAGCAGTTTATAACTACTTAAAAGAAAAAGAAGACGTAATATCTAATGTATGTTCAAACTTAAAAACTAAAGAAGAGAGTTTAGCTCAAAAAGTAATTTCTTTAATAGAAGAAAATAAATCATTATCAAAAGAATTACACGAGATGAAAACTAAGATGAGCTTGCAAGCAATAGACTCAGTACTTGATTCTAAAGTAGATGTAAATGGAGTTAATCTAGTAACTACTAAATTTGAAGGTATGGATATGAATACTTTAAAAGAGGTTGCAGATAAATTAAGAGATAAACTAGTAAGCGGTGTTGTAGTACTTGCTAATATAGCTGATGAGAAGTTAAATCTTGTTGCTACAGCAACTAAAGATGCAGTAGATAAAGGTGTTCATTGTGGAAATATAGTTAAAGCTATAGCACAGGTTGCTGGCGGAAAAGGTGGAGGAAGACCTAATATGGCTCAAGCAGGTGCACCAAATATTTCTAAGGTCGATGAAGCATTAAATCATGCAAGTGAAGTTTTAAAATCACAAGTTAAGTAATTCATATTTTAAGGGGGCTTTGAAAATGAATAAAGATTTAGACTACACTATGAAATTTGAAGGAGTTTCAGAAGAAAAAATGAGTGTTTCCCAAGCTCTAGATTTTGTAAATGAGGCACTATTAGAAAAAGGATATAATCCTATAAATCAAATTATAGGGTACCTTCTTTCAGGAGATTCTAGTTATATAACTGGATATAAAAATGCAAGATCCACAATTAAAAAATTTGAAAGAGATGAGATACTTGAAGAAGTAATAAAGCATTACTTAAATAGAAAGTAGGTAAAAACTTATGAAAAGGAAACTTGTATCAATACTACTTGCAGTGATGGTACTTATAGTTTCTATTCCAAAATATAGCTTTGCTGCTGAAAGTGGCAAAGTTATATTTATAAATATGAATAGAACTACTATCCAAGCAATGCAAAATATACCTAGTTTAAAGGCTGAGTTAGATAAAAGAGGATATATAGGTCTAATGAATGTAAGAGGTGACCAAGGTACAGATGATAAAAGGTCATTGGCAAGTATAGGTGCTGGAGGACGAGCAAATGTAGCATCTGACTCATATATAAATTTTAAAGAAGCAACTAAAGAAAATACAGTTATTTATAAAGCAACAACAGGACAGACTCCTAAGAAAATAAATGATTTATCAATAAATCAATCATTAAATGAAAATGAAGCAAATGGAGAATATGGCTCCACATTAGGTTCACTTGGGCAAACTTTATCAGATAATAATTTTAAGGTTGCAGTTTTAGGAAATAGTGATACAGTAGAAAATGGTGAAGTAAAAGAAAATAGAAATATATGCTTAATAGCTATGGATAACTACGGTAGAGTTGAAGATGGAAATATTGAAGACATTAATGTAGAAGATGATACAATGCCATTTGGAATAAGAACTGATTACGATAAATTAACTACAGAAACTAAGACATTATATGAAAACAATGATGCTTTATTTGTAGATTTAGGAGATACATATAGACTAGATGAATATAAAGGTTTTTTAAATGAGAAGACTTATTCTAAAATGAAAAAAACTATACATAATAATATAAGTAAATACTTAGAATCAGTATTTGAGATGGTAGGAGAAAATGATGTTGTTTATATAGCTAGCTCTTTCCCAAGCAAATTAGCTTATAAAAACAAAGAAAGATTATCTCCAATTATAAAGTTTAAAGGAAATGAAAAAGGACTATTATCTTCAGCTACAACAAGAAGAGATGGTATTGTAGCTAATATAGATGTAGGTGTAGATATACTTAATGAATTTGGGCTAAAAAATGAAGCTATGGTAGGTAGAGCCTATAGTATAATACAAAAAGAAGATAATGTAGATTTTTTATTACATGAGTTAGAAAAAATGGCAACAGTATCTAACATAAGAGCAAATGTTGTAAATACTTTTGTAGGAGTTGTATCTGTATCTTGGGTTATAGGTATGGTAGCTATATTATTAAAAAATCGCATATCTAATAAAGAAAAAGTATTTTCTGTATTAAAAGAGTTTATAAAGTTAGGAATAATAATGCCATTAGCATTTTTATTAGCTCCCATATTTAACTTTAAGATGCCTGTATCTATGACTATAGGTATCATTATAACAACACTTGTTTTATACTTATTAGGTAGACTTTTATTTAAAGATGATCTAAAACAAATGGGATTCTTTGCATTGGTAACTGTTGTAGTAATTGTAGTAGATTGTATATTTGGAACTTACCTTATGAAAAATAATATAATGAGCTATGATGCAATTGTTGGAGCTAGATATTATGGTGTAGGTAATGAATATGAGGGTGTATCTATAGCAAGTCCTATATTTGCATTTGCAGTATTATTAAACTATAATAAAAAGCTTCCAAAATGGTCAATAATAATAGCTTCAATATTAATATTAATAACTAGTGCATATCCTACTATGGGTGCTAATGTTGGTGGAGCTATATCTCAAACGGCAGCATACTTATTGTTTATAATGCTTATATTTGATATTAAATTAGACTTTAAGAAAGCAATATTAATATTTTTAGTAGTTGTTGGAGTAGTTGGAGCATTTGCATTTTTGGATATAGTATCAGGAAGTGAGTCTCACTTGGGATTATTTGTACAACAGATATTATTAAATGGACCAAGTACTATAATACAAACCTTTGCTAGAAAAATAGGTATGAATGTCAAATTAGCTCAAACTAGTGTGTGGGTAAATATATTATTAGTAGGAATATTTATAATAGGAGTATTTATAATTAAACCACCGAGACAATTTAGAATGATAGCTAAAAGATATCCTATGATATTTAAAGGATTTATAGCATCTATGGTTGGATGTATAGTAACTCTTTTAGTAAATGATTCAGGAATAGTTGCATCATCTACAGCATCTATTTATATATTAATACCTCTTATAATAATAAGCATTAATATGTTAGTACTTGAAAATAAAGATAATGATTAATAAAATTAGTCAGGTTAAATATCCTGACTAATTTTTATTTATAGTATATAATGTTATATATAACAAATGTATTAATAAACACTGTATGGATAAATTAAAATAAGATAATAGTTTTATATTGAAATTTATAAAATTGAATAAGGAGAAATAATATGCTAGACGGAAGAGTAATGGGACTTGATATAGGAGACAAAACTATTGGAGTTGCTGTAAGTGACCTAATGGGACTTACAGCACAAGGAGTTAAGACTGTAAAGAGAGTAGGAAAGAAGAAAGATATAGAAGCATTGAAAGAAATAATAAAAGAAAGGCAAGTTAATAAAATAGTTTCAGGACTTCCTAAAAATATGAATGGGACATTAGGACCTCAAGGTGAAAAGGTTATAAAATTTTGTGAACTATTAGAGGAAGAAACAGGTATAAAGATAGAATATTGGGATGAACGATTATCCACAGTAGCTGCTGAAAGAACTCTTATACAAGGCAATGTAAGAAGAGAAAATAGAAAAGGTGTAATAGATATGGTTGCAGCGGTAATAATATTACAAGGTTACTTAGATAGACAAAGAAATTTTTAAAATATATATAAAATTATAGTTTTATGATATATAATATAATTAATAAATAAAACAGAGGTGAAAATGCATGCAAGAAAACATAATAAACTTAATAGATGAAAATGGTGTAGAAAGCCAATTTGAAATAATATTAACACTAGAAGCTGAAGGTAAAGAATATGCTATATTAATGCCAGTTGAGGAAGAAGAAGCAGAAGAAGCATTAGTATTTAGAATAGACCAAGATGAACAAGGTGAAATATTAGTTCCACTAGAAGATGACAAAGAATATGAAATAGTTGTGGATGTATACAATACATTGATGGAAGAAGAAGGATTAAACTTCGATGAAGAATAATTAGTAAAAAAGACTTTTCAAATTAAATTTTGGGAAGTCTTTTTTCGTGTGTAAATTTATTATATTCAGGGAAAAATATTTAAAAATTGATTAGGAAGGAGTTAAAAAAGTGAAAAAAAAGAGATTAATTTTATTATTATTGATATTAATTAGTTTTGTATCTACTTTTAATGCATATTGTTTTAGTGAAAGTGAGATTAGAGAATATAAAATGGTAGAGAATATTCTTTTAATAGGATTAGATGGAAATAATGATAAACTTCCTAAAAGGTCTGATACTATGATAATATTAACTATAGATAAATTAAATAAATCTTTAAAACTTACATCTTTGGCAAGAGATACTTTAGTTAAAATTCCAGGAATAGGAGAAGAAAAATTAACCCATGCCTATGCATATGGTCAAGAGGAACTATTAATTCAAACTATAAATGAAAACTTTGATTTAAATATAAAAGACTATGCAGTAGTAAACTTTAAATCATTTATTGATATAGTAGACATAATAGGTGGAGTGGATATTGATGTAAATGAGAAAGAAATACATCACTTAAATGAAGTAATAAAAGATTGTTATATGGTAAACCATGATGATGATAAAAATATAGAGTATATAACAAGTAGTGGGAGTAATAATTTAAATGGATATCAAGCTCTTGCTTATGCTAGAATAAGAAAATTAGATACAATATATAAAAGAGATGAAAGAGAAAGGCTAATACTAACTAACATAGCACATAAACTATCTGATGTTTCTATAAGTAAATATCCACAAATAGCAAAAAGTATATTAAGACATGTAAAAGTTAATATAGCATTCAATAAGATAATAGATTTAGCATTTATAGCTCATGAGTTAGCAAATTATGATATAAGACAATTAGAATTTCCTGTATCAGAGTATAGAGAAGAAGGTAGAATTGGAGAAAAAGATACTTATGTAGTTAAATGGGATAAAAATAAAAATATAGAGTTATTACATCAGTTTATATATAGCAATTAGTGGGTATAATCAAAATATTGTAATTGACAATAAATTTATTATCAATTAAAATATTTAATAAAGATTATCAGTTGAAAATAAGGGTGATTAGTATGAATACTATGGATATATTAAAAGAAAAATTAAGAGAAACGGGATTTAAAATAACTCCTCAAAGAAGAGCCGTAATAGACATTTTATTAAAACATAACAGTGAACATTTAAGTAGTGAACAAATATATGATTTAGTTAGAGTTGGTTGTCCGGAAATAGGACTAGCTACAGTTTACAGAACTATGCAATTATTAGATGAAATAGGAGTAATATCAAAGCTTAATTTAGATGATGGATGTATAAGATATGAAATTAGTCTAAATAAAGATGAATGTCATAATCATCATCACTTAATATGCAAAAATTGCTCAAAGATAATAGAGGTTCAAGAGGATTTATTAGAGAACATAGAAAATGAAATCCAAGAAATATATAAATTTGATATAATAGATCATGATGTAAAATTCTACGGATTATGTGAAGATTGTAAAGAATAATAATAAAAATATAAGTCTCTTTTGAGACTTATATTTTTATTGTAGAAAAAATAATAGAACACATTAATATAACTACTATTAAAATTTCTAAAGCATTATTAAAAAAGCTTCCAACTCTAAAATATCCTAAAGAATACTTTTTATTACTAATAGGATAAAATAAAGGAATACCGGATTTTGTAAATAAATCACCTAAAAATAAATGACTTGCATATCCTATAGTTCCAAAAAATGATAAATTAGATATATTATATATTATCTCTATTTGCTTAAGTAAAAAATAGATTACAATAATTGCAAATATGCTGTGTGAAAAACTTCTATGTTTAAGCCATGGAAAAGAAGCTAACATTAAGAAGAAAATAACAAAATATATTTTAACTTTTATAAAGAATAAGCATAGAGATAAAAGTATAAGTGTTAAAGATAAAAGTATTTTTCTAAGTAGTATATGATTAAGCTTAGATTCTAATACTATTATTGCTATAAACGTTATAATTGAGCTTAAGAAAAAATTATTATTTATCTTAAGGGATATAAAAAATATAGCGAAGTTAATTATATATATAACTATTTTTAATATCATTTTTGAAGCATCTTGCTTTAAAAATACATTAGAAATTGTAGAGTTAGACTCATCTAAGTCGGGAAGTATAGAAAATATAGCAGCCAACATAATATTAAAGATGGAAATAGGAATCTTAAATAGTATACAAGCTTGGATAGTACTCAAAATACCTATTGTACAATGGGTTTTACCACGCATATATCCTCCTAAAATTATAATATAGTTTGAGAATATCAAAATAAATTTAATTTGTCAAAATAATACACTAAATGTATTTTAAATATTACTTAAATTATATATAAAATTATGGTACAATAATAATAACTGGTAAAGAGTGCGTGATTTGATATTATTAAAAAACTGTAGAACGTGTTTGAAAACTAAATAGACAGAAGGAGATGATGCGATTGTTTAGAAAGAATACCAACAAAATAAAAGTCATGGCATTAGGTGGGCTTAATGAGATAGGTAAAAACATGACTGTTATTGAGTATAAAGACGAAATAATTGTAATAGATGCAGGGATGAGTTTCCCAGATGATGAAATGCTTGGAGTAGATGTAGTTATCCCTGATATAAGTTATCTAATAAAAAATAAAGATAAAATAAAAGGTATGTTCATTACACATGGTCATGAAGATCATATAGGGGCACTTCCATATATATTAAAAAAGATAAATATTCCTATATATGGGGCTAAGCTTAGTATAGGTCTTATACAAGTTAAATTAAAAGAACATAAAATAAATAATGTTAAACTAAATGTAGTATCTCCAAGAGATATTATAAAACTTTCACATATGGAAGTTGAGTTTATAAAAAATAATCATAGTATACCAGATGCTTGTTCTATAGCTGTTCATACAGATCAAGGTATAATATATCATACAGGAGACTTTAAGATAGATTTAACGCCTATTGATGGTGAAGTTATGGACATACACAGAATATGTGAACTAAGTAAAAAGGGAGTTCTTTTATTATTAGCAGACAGTACTAATTCTGAACGCCCAGGTTCTACAATGTCAGAAAAGACAGTAGGAGCTGGATTAGATGATTTATTTAGAAAAGCATCAAATAGCAGAATAATAGTTGCAACATTTGCATCTAATATACACAGATTACAACAAATAATAAATACATCGGAGAAATTTAACAGAAAAGTTGCTGTATCTGGAAGATCGATGGTAAATGTAGTTGCTGTGGCTACGGAATTAGGATATTTAAATATACCTGATAATATGCTAATAGATTTAAATGATATATCTAAATATGAAGATAGTGAAGTAGTGATAATAACTACAGGGTCACAAGGTGAGCCAATGTCGGCTTTAGCCAGAATGGCAAGTGCTGAACACAAGAAGGTAGAAATTAAAAGAGGCGATTTAATAATAATATCAGCTCATCCAATACCAGGAAATGAGAAATTAATATCAAAAGTTATAAACAGTTTATTTGAAAAAGGTGCTGAAGTGGTATATGATGAATCTGATATACACGTATCAGGACATGCAAAGCGAGAAGAATTAAAACTTATGCATAGATTAGTAAGACCTAAGTTCTTTATGCCAGTTCATGGTGAATATAGAATGCTTAAAATGCATGCAGAATTAGCAGAAGAGTTAGGGATGCCAAGTCAAAATATATTTGTAAATAAAACAGGAGATGTTTTAGAAATTGATAGAAATTCTGCTAAAGTTACAGGTACTATACCAACAGGTAATGTATTAGTTGATGGATTAGGTGTTGGAGATGTAGGGAATATAGTGTTAAGAGATAGAAAACATTTATCAGAAGATGGCCTTATGATAGTTGTTGTTACTATATCTAAAGAAGATGGAAAAGTTTTAGCAGGTCCAGATATAATATCAAGAGGATTTGTATATGTAAGGGAATCAGAAGATTTAATGGATGGAGCCAAAAACGTAATAAAGGATGTATTAAGAGACTGCGAAGTTAGAAATATAAAAGAGTGGGCTTATTTAAAGAATAATATAAAAGAAAACTTAAAAGAATACCTATATCAAAAGACAAAGAGAAATCCTATGATACTTCCTATAATAATGGAGGTATAATTATAAAAGATTGAATATAATTTATTATATTCAATCTTTTTTTATGGGAGGAAGTTATGGCAATATATGAAACAGCTACAAAGTTAGCTAATGAAATTAAAAGTAGTAAAGAATATACACAGTTTAAAAAATATATGCAAGAGGTAAAAAAAGACCCAGAATGTGAAAAGTTATTAACTGAGTATAAGCTAAATCAAGTTAAGGTTCAAAACTTTATGGTAAATGATCAAAAAGAACAGAAAAGGAATTTAGCTAAATTTGAATCATTAAAAAAGAGAGTATTTAATAATAAAAAACTTTCTAGATATTTAAATAGTGAGCAACAATTTACATCTATGATGGCTCATATAAATCAAATATTATCGCAGGCGGTAGAAAATGATTATAAATAGTTAAGGTTATAATAGGCATAATATAATTAATATAATAATAGTCAAAAGAGGTATATATTATGAGAGTTATAGTAATGAAAGTTAGTCTTAGAGCTGATTGGGCACATTCTCTTAAGGAAAAGAGGATGGTAGTTAAAAGTATAATTGCTAAACTTCAAAATAAGTTTAATATATCTGTAGGTGAAATAGAAAATCAAGATATACATAACTTGATAACTATAGGTATTACAGGTATAGCTTTAGATGTTAAAGTTTGTGATTCTACAATCGAGCATATAATTAATTATATTGAAGAAATTACAGATGCAGAAATTATAAATATAGAACAAGAAGTGAATATATATTAATAAAAACTGAGATAAGCTTGAAATACAAAGCTCATCTCAGTTTTTTAGTTATTAGAAAACATTATTTATATTGTATATAAGACTGGGCATTTAGAATAAAAATAATAAATAGTGAGAAAATAAGTTTAAATAAATATTAAGAGGTGACATTAATGAAAAAACTAGCTAGTCTTATAATGGCTATACTAATTGCAATCATGCCTATGAACTTATCTTTTGCAAATGAAGGTAATGCTCCACTTAGTGTATCTTCTAAATCAGCTATATTAATGGATTTAGGAAGTGGACAAATACTTTACGAAAAAAATGCCCATGATAAATTGCCTCCTGCAAGTGTAACTAAAGTAATGACAATGCTACTTATATGTGAGGCACTAGATTCTGGAAAAATAACATTAAATGATAGTGTACAAATAAGTGAGAATGCAGCAAGTATGGGAGGAAGTCAAATATTTCTAGAAGCAGGTGAAGTTCAAAAAGTAGATACTCTATTAAAGGGGATAGCTGTAGCATCTGCTAACGATGGTTGTGTTGCTATGGCAGAGTATATAGCAGGAAGTGTAGAGAGTTTTGTAGATATGATGAATGCTAAAGCTAAAGAATTAAATATGAAGGATACTAACTTCGTAAATACTAACGGTCTTCCTGTAGATAATCATTACACATCAGCTCATGATATAGCCTTAATGTCTAGAGAATTATTAAAACATGATGTTATAAGTAAATACTTAACAACTTGGATGGATAAAGTTGTAGTTGGAAAGAAGCAAACAACAGTAGGGCTTGCTAATACAAATAAATTAATAAAGCATTACCAAGGAGCTACAGGGGTTAAAACAGGATTTACTCAACAAGCTAAATACTGTTTATCAGCTTCAGCTAAAAGAGGAAATACTCATTTAGTTGCAGTAACTTTAGGAGCAGAAACATCACCTAAAAGATTTAAAGATGCAACTAGTCTTTTAAACTTCGGGTTTGCAAATTATGAAAGTGTAAAATTATGTTCTAAAAATGACAATATGGCTACACTTACATTAGATAAGGCAGATGAGAAAAAGATAAATTTAGTAGCAAAAGAAGATTTAAGTGTACTTATTAAAAAAGGTGGAAATAAAGATTTTACTAGAAAGATAAAAGTACATGAAAATCCAACAATACCTATTAAAAAAGGTACAAGTTTAGGATATGTAGAAATTTATCAAGGAAAAACTTTAGTAGGTAAAGTTGATTTAGTAAATACAAAAGATATACAAAAGGCAAGTTATTTAAAAATGTTACAGCGAGTTATAGATGAAATGTTATAAAAAGAAGCTTTTTAGCTTCTTTTTTGATAATAATTTAGAAAATAAATAATTAATTAATTATAATTTATACACTTTTATGTTAACAATAAGTATATATTAACCATATAATTTATTAACAAGTATGTAAGGGGAGAACGATATGGTTGATGATACTTATCCTCAAATGCCAATAATAGAAACTAAAAATTATTTGCTAAGGCCAGTTAGATTAAATGATGCAAATGACATGTTTGAGTACTATAAACAATCTAAAGTAGTTAAATATCTACCTATAAAATCTCATAAGACGTTATCAAATACGAAAAGATTTATAAAATCATTTTTTATAGATAATTATAAACAAGGAAAAATAGGTCATTTTGCAGTTGTAGATAAATCTAATAATAAAGTGATTGGGAATATAGGATTAAATAACGTAGACAAAAGTGATACTGAAGGGGAGATAGGTATATGTATAAACCCAATTTATTGGGGACATGATATAGCTACAGAACTTGGAGAAGAAGTGCTTAAATTTGCATTTAATAGTACAAATATAAAAAGAATAGTCGCTAATACTTATGAAGATAACAAAAGAACTAGAAAATCGTTAGAGCACTTAAATCTTAAATACTACAAAACATATGATAAAAAAATAGTAAAGGGAATGAAGATAACTTATGTCAAGTGTGATGCATATAGGATTTTAAAATCTGAATATATTAAAAGAAAGAAAAAGTAATAGGTTATCCTATTACTTTCTGTATTTACAAAAGTTTTGATTATGAATTAGAAAATTGATATAATAATATAAAAATAGAAATTTAGGAGAGATAATTAATGTATAATTTAAGTACTATATTAGCAAGTATGGTTGCGATAGCAGTAGCAATATCTGTACATGAATTTGGTCATGCATATTCTGCACATTTATTAGGTGATGATACTGCTAAAATGTATGGAAGAATGACTTTAAATCCAGCAAAGCATTTAGATATTATGGGGTTAATAGCAATGCTTATTGTACATATAGGATGGGCAAAGCCTGTACCGGTAAATCCAAATAATTTTAGAAACTATAAAGTAGGAAATATAATAGTATCGTTAGCAGGTGTTACTGCTAATATAATAACTGCTATAATATGCGTACTTATAAACAAATATGTAAATATGTTTGCAATAAATTTAATAGCTCAATATGTTATAGTGTACAATGTAGGATTTGCTGCATTTAACTTATTGCCTATTCCTCCACTTGATGGATGGGGTGTAATATCTTCGTTTATACCATATAAGTATAATGAAATAGCTTATAAATATGAAAGCATGAGTAGTATAATATTTTTAGTTCTAATAATCACAGGAGCATATAGTATTTTTGTATCTCCAATAAGAAATGTAATTTGGGATATATTATATTTATTTATGTAATTTAAGAGGTAATTTATATGAAATATAATGTACAGCTTAAGGTTTATGAAGGCCCACTAGATTTATTATATGATATGATATCTAAACAAAAGATAGATATTAAAGATATATCTATCATAGATATAACTAAACAATATATAAATTATATAACTACATTAGAAAAAATGGATTTAGAAATAGCTAGTGAATTTATAACTATGGCATCAAAACTACTAGAAATAAAGTCTAGATATTTATTATATAAACAAAAAGATAATAGTGAGGTAGAAGACCCACGTTTAGAGCTTATGGAAAAGCTAGAAGAATATAAAAAATTCAAGTTAGCCTCACAAGACTTAAAAGATAATATAAATTATATTGAAGATTTATATTATAGAAAAAAAGAAGAAATAATAATAGATGATAGTATAGATTTAGATGATATATCTATAGATGCTATAAAAAATATACTTCCATACATATTAAAAGTTAAGAGTGAGGAGCATAAACCTCAAAAAGATGAAAAATTAGATAAAATAGTAAGAGGAAGAATAGTACCAGTTGAAGAAAAAATAGCATATATAAGAGAAATCATAAGTAGAGATAATGAGGTAAGCTTTACAAAAGTTATAGAAAATGTTGATAAAGATGAAGTGATTGCAACATTTTTATCAGTATTAGAACTAATAAAATCAAGAGAAATAGTAGTTTACCAAGATTTATTCTTTGATGATATCTTAATAAAGAAAAATCTGGAGAGTTAGAAATGAGACGTGAAGATATAAAGCATATTATAGAGGCTGTTATGTTTGCATATGCAGAACCTATTAGTATAAAAGAGTTAAATGATATAATAAATGAAGAGTTAGCAAGTAAGGAAATAGAATACATGCTAAATAGCCTTATAAATGAATATAAGGAAAGTAAGAGAGGTATACAAATAATAAAGTTACAAGATAAATACCAAATGTGTACGAATAAAGACTATGCAAGTTTCATAAAAAAAGTTCTTGAACCTAAGAAAAAGAAAAGCTTAACTCAGACAACTTTAGAAACTTTAACTATAATAGCATATAAGCAACCAATAACAAAGGTTGAAATAGAAGATATAAGAGGTGTTAAAAGTGACAAATCAATACAAACACTTTTAGAAAATAATCTTATAAAAGAGGCTGGAAGACTTGAAAAAATAGGTAAGCCTATAATATATAAAACAACTGATGAATTTTTGAAGCTATTAAATATAGAAAAATTAGAGGATTTACCTCCTATAGAAAATTATGAAAATGATAATGAATAAAAAAGTGTGCTAATTTTAGCACACTTTTTTTGAACAATTGATAGATTTTTATTAAGATAAAAATATTTTATTAGAAAAATGCTTAAAGGATATATTAACTATTTTACTTACTAGGAAATTTAGTTTAAGTTTAGCTTTATTACAAATAATTGGTATATATATGTCTTCTTTAGAAAATAATAGTGTTATGAATTATAGTGATATATTTAATTTTTTTATTATAATACTAGTTATAATATCAATATTGACTATATTTATAAAGATGCCATTTCATATAATACTTACATCGAAAGTAGTCAATAAAGATATAAAAATATACCTAAATTTAAGATATATGTTTAATATTATAAATATAAATATACCTATTTATCCAAGGAAAATTGAATCTAAGAAAAAGGAGTTAAAAAAAGCTAAAAGAAAAAGAAAATTTATAAAAAAATTAAAATCAAGAAAAATACTTGCAAGAGATTTTTTTGCTATTTGCAAAGTATTAAAAAAAATAGATATAGAAGAATTTTACTCTGATATTCACATAGGAAATACTAATATAGCTATTACTAATTTTACTTATTTATTTGTCAATTTAATTTATGGAAACTTGATAAACATAATAGATTCTAATAAGTTTTATATGAATATAAAACCTAACTTTATAGAAAATAAAATATATATAGATTTTAAAATACATATAAAGCCTAGTATAAAAAATATAATAGATATATTATGGGTTGTGTTTATAGCAAATAAAAATAGCAAAAAGATAAAAGAGGAGGGTAAAAAATATGAGAGCAACAGGATCAATACAAAGCATCATGGAAACAACGTTTGATACGATAAAAGGTTCTATAGATGCAAATACTATAATAGGGGATCCTATAAAAACAGATACGACAGTAGTGGTTCCCATATCTAAGGTTACTATAGGTTTTGGAATTGGTGGAGGAGAATATTCTAAAGGATACAAGGAAGAAGTAAGTACAGAGAAAAAGGATACTAATTTTGCTGGTGGTAGTGCAGGTGCTGTTAGTATACAGCCTGTAGCCTTCGTAGTTGTAGAAGATGGAGAAACTAGACTTATGAGCTTAGATAATAATATAAACATGATAGATAACATATTAACTATTACACCTAAAGTAATTGAAAAACTTCAAAAACTATCTCAAAATAATAAACAAAGTTAAATTAAAAACTGATACTTTTAAGTGTCAGTTTTATTATTTTTAAGCTAAAATAATTTTAATGGTAAATAATATGTGCATATAATATAATAAAAATTAACAAAGTAGTATAAATTATTATTGGCATTATTGATGAAAAAATAAATAAATTAAGTATGGAAGATAAACATAAATTACTTATGTGTATGAATGGTGTAGGAGAAATCATATGTAAAATGATATAATTATAGATAAACATAGAAAATAAATAATTTAAGTATTGACTAAGTTATGTTATAATTTAATTAGCCTAAGATTTTTATTTTCTTCTTACATTAAATTTGAAAATAAAAAGTTATTTGCTCGCTAGAAATAGCGAGCTTTTTTAGTGTAAATAAATTTATTTTTTTCTGCTTTTAAAATTAAAGGTAAGTTCTTTATTGAAAAATAAAATTGGTATATAAATTATAGTTGTAATTAAAGTAAATATAATTGCACTTAGCAAATTATAGCTTGAAAAGCTATAGGGGTAATTAGCATTTGTAAAAGTATTTAAAAAATAAATGAAAGAGAAATAAAGTATGCAGAAAATGAAATTATCCCTTAATGCATATTTATTTATACTAAATTTTCTAACATCAGTTAGATAAACTGTAGTATAGACTAATATACAATTTGAGAAAAAGAATAAGTAATATAATATATTTGGATATCTATATCCTAAGTTTGGAAAGATTATCATATCTCCAATAGAGCATACTAAACTCCAGGAGAAAAATATATTAAACAATTGATAATTTTTAAAAAATAGCATAGCTATACAAATATAAGATGCAAACCTAGATATTTTAATAGGTAAACAAGTGTACACATCATAACTTCCCATTGAGATATAAGAAAATTGTTCAAAGGTAATTTCCAATATAATTAAAATACAAATTACTTTTTCAACTATATAGCTGTATGGTAATAGATTTTTTGTTAGCTTAGGGCATAAGTACAAAAATACGGAAAAAATTAATAACATAATTAAATGAGTGTTTGAAAAAAGAAAAGTATTTTCCATATAAATCTCCTTTATATAAATTTTAATTTAACTATTTTAACTAATTAAATTCTCATCTTGAAGTAATATTTAATACTTTTATATAAAACCTATCAATTAGAATAATAGGTTAGTTTTAATTTTAGATAATAAATACTACATTAAAATAACTTATTATTAATAAATTATATTTTTGTAATTTACAAAATAGAATCATTAAAAAATACTTTTGTAACAAAAAATTATATAAATAATAACTTATATAGTATAGATATTAAGACAATTGAAAATCTCGTTTTAAGGAAGTGAGAATAATGAAAACTTTATCATGTGCAGATTCAGGGAGTAAATATTGTCCATGTCATCTTGCATATTCAAAAGATTGTATAAGATGTAATATGCTAAATAAAAATGAGAAATGTGATTGTATATGGCAAGGAGTATGTATTTATAATGAGGTTAATCATAATAAAAACTTTCCTGTAGTAGAGAGACATGAATATTTATGTGATATAGAAACTATGTCATTGATTGAAGAAAATACTTATTTGATAAAAATAAAAATACCAAAAGAACTATCTAAAGATTTACGTAGTCCAGGAGCATATGTTTTACTTAGGAGAAAAGATAAAGAAAGTAATGTATTTAGTGCTCCTATTTCAGTAATGGACGTTGACTTAGATAAAAATACCTTAGAGGTAATTGTAAAACCTGTAGGGATAAAAACTAAAGGTATAATAAACTTTAATCAAGTTTATATTAAAGGACCTTATTTTAATGGGTTATTTGGAATAAAAGATATAAAAAGCATATCAAAATCAAATTGTTTAATCATATTAAATGGCTTATCACAAGTTAATTCAATAAATGTAATACAACGATTAATAGAAAATAACAATAAAGTTGATGTATTTGTAAATCATAATGGAGTAATTTTAGATAATGTTATTCAAAAAATATCTAATTTAGGTGCAAGTATATACCACATAGATATAGAAGAAGATAAAGAGTTTATAACTGATTATATAAAATCTAATTATATAAAATTAGTGTATAGTGGTGCAAGTAATCATTTTAATAAATTAGTGATGGAAATAGTTGATTCTATAGATGAAAATATAAAGCTAGCAGTATCTAATAATAATTTAATTTGTTGCGGAGAAGGAATATGTGGTGCTTGTAGTATAGATTTAAATGGATTAAAGGTTAAAGCATGTAAAACACAAGTTAATAGTAGAGAATATTTAAAAAGTATTTAATTAAGTTTTAGGAGGAAGTGTTATGGCAAAAATAATTGTTGTTGGAGGCGGATGGGCAGGATGTGCAGCCGCAATAGCTGCTAAAAAAGCAGGTGCAGAGGTTTTAATATTAGAAAAAACAGACTTACTTCTAGGGCTTGGCAACGTTGGTGGAATAATGAGAAATAATGGTAGATATAGTGCTACAGAAGAGGCAATAGCACTTGGTGCGAGAGAATTATTTGAGATAACTGATAAATATGCAACTCATAGAGATATAGATTTTCCAGGACATAATCACGCAACTATTTACAACGTAACTAAGATAGAGAAGCCTGTAAGAGATAAGATTAGAGAAATGGGTATAGAGGTTAGATTCTTTAGCAGAGTTGTAGATGTTAAAACTGATGAGGATAAATTAGTTTCAGTTATACTAGAAGATGGAGAAGTTATATATGGAGATGCATTTGTTGAAACTACTGGTTCAACAGGACCTATGGGGAATTGTACAGCTTATGGCAATGGATGTGCAATGTGTGTACTAAGATGTCCATCTTTTGGAGGCAGAGTAAGTATAACTAGTAAATGCGGATTAGAAGATATGGTAGGTAAAAGAAAAAATGGAGATTATGGTGCATTTAGTGGCTCCATGAAACTTTTAAAAGAATCTTTAAGTGAAGAAATACAAAAAGATTTAGATGAAAAAGGATGTGCGGTAGTTCCTCTACCTAAAGAGCTTGTGAATGAGGATATATTAGATATAAAGGTATGTCAACAATACGCACTGCCAGCTTTTGCACAAAATATAGTGTTAATAGATACTGGGCATGCTAAACTTATGGAACCTTTTTACAATTTAGAAGTTTTAAGAATGGTACCAGGATTTGAAAATGTGCTTATAGTTGAGCCTTATTCTGGAGGTAAAGGTAACTCTATTAGATATATGTCTGTTGCAAAAAGAGACAATTATATGAGAGCTAAGGGAATGGCTAATTTATTTGTTGGTGGAGAAAAATCAGGATTTTATGTAGGTCATACAGAGGCAATATGTACAGGTAGCTTGGCAGGACATAATGCTGTTAGATATTGTGCAGATAGATATTTAATTCAACTTCCGACTAATTTATTAATAGGTGATTTTATTTCGTATTCTAATAATGAAATGAGTAAGCCTGATGGTGAAAAATTAAGATTTACTTTTGCTGGAAGTATTTACTTTAATAGAATGAAAGAGTTAGGTTTTTATAGTACAGACAGTAACGTTGCATTAGAAAGAGTTAGAAAAGCTAGTTTAGAAGGATTATATGATAAAAGAGTATTATAAAGTCTTTTAGTTAAGATGTAAAATATAAATATAAAATTTTAATAATATATTGTAACAAATAGTATAAATAAGAATAGTATATATAAATTTATTTATAAGTAAAAGAGTATATACTCACAACCTATCTTTTCGTAGTATCTAAAATAGGCAACTAAACTGTAAAATACAGCTAGAAAGAAAGTTGAGACTTAAACTACACCAATTATATGCATATATATCTTACTAAAACTACTACCTGTAATAAAAAATGATAAATAAGCTATTTAATGAGTAACTACAAAAAGATAGCAAAAAAGCTAGGACTAGTGCCTAGCTTTTTATTGTAAAAAATCTTAATTTGCAATTATAAAGTTTAATAACAAATAAGTTAAAAGAATTAGCGAAAATTAGAAATATATTTTATATTAAACTTGGATACAAATTAACTTATTAACTAAAGAACTTAGACTAAATGATGTATATTATAAAATAAAACTTTAAGATAACTTATTTACTAATTAACAGGTATATCATATAATATAAAAATATACGTAATAATATTGAAGGGAGATATGGGTATGAAAGGTAAAATAGCATTAGCGACATTGGCGATTATACCTATGACAGCTAATAATGCATATGCATCAAACATAGGTACAGTGACAGCATCTTCTTTAAATGTAAGAAGTGGACCTAGCACAAGTTATAGGATAGTAACAACTGTAAAGAAAAATGAAAAAGTTAATATATTACAATCATCTAATGGATGGTATAAAATAGAGACTGCATCAGGAAAGCAAGGATGGGCATCATCTTCATACATATCAATATCAAATAGTAATATAAATAATAATACTAATACGTCATCAAATATGGCTACAGTAAATACGAATGGACTAAACTTTAGAAATGGTGCAGGGACAAGCTATAGTATAATAAAGGTTTTAAATAAAGGCGAAAAAGTAGAGTTAATATCTGAAAGTAACGGATGGTCAAAAGTAAAGCATGATTCAAGGTTAGGGTACGTTGCAAGTAGATATATAGATAAAGCTACTATAAATTATACAATAAAGGAAGTAAATACAGATGGATTAAATGTAAGAACAGGTCCATCAACAAGTTATGCATCTATAGGAAAGTTAAACAAAGGGACTAAAGTAGAAGTAATATCAGAAAGTGCAGGATGGTCAAAAATTAACTACAATAATAAAACTGCATATGTATCGAGTGGATATCTAAAGGCAGTATCAACAAATACGCCAGAAGATACAAAACCAGAAGATACAACACAACAATACAAGGAGATAAAAGTAGTAAATACAGATGGATTAAATGTAAGAAAAGGACCATCAACAAGATATGAATCAATAGGAAAGATAGATAAAGGAACTAATGTAGAAGTAATATCAGAAAGTGATGGATGGTCAAAGATAAATTATAAAAATACAACAGCATATGTAGCTACTAGGTATCTAGATAAAAAAATTACTAATACAGAAGATACAACACAACAATATAAGGAAATAAAAGTAGTAAACACAGATGGATTAAATGTAAGAAAAGGACCATCAACAAGATATGAATCAATAGGAAAGATAGACAAAGGAACTAATGTAGAAGTAATATCAGAAAATGATGGATGGTCAAAGATAAATTACAAAAATACAACAGCATATGTGGCTACTAGGTATTTAGATAAAATAAGTAGTAATGAAGAAGTACCACCTGTGGTAGGTGGCGAAGGTGAGGAGAATGTAAACGGAGCAACGATAAATTATAAAGGGTTAAACTATACACTTCAAAATCACGTAGATGCTCAGTATAAAAAAGCATTAGAAGGTGGTAATGTTATATCATCAAGTTTATCAAGAAGTAGTGAAGAATTAACTACTTATGCTATGTCACAGAGTAGAGCTTTTGTAGCCCCTAGTAAAGCTGATTTAGAATACTACCTAAATCCACAAAACTTTACAAATAGTGATAAAGGTATGATGCAATTTTTAAGACTTGATACATATAAAGGTGGAATAAGTGAAAGTGAGCTAAATTCATACCTAAACTCATTACCAAAGATAAATGGTAAAAATACAGTGTTTTATAATCAAGGTAAAACATTTATAAATGCAGCACAAAAGTATAATATAGATTTAGTATACTTAGTTTCTCATGCTATGTGGGAAACTGGATATGGAAAATCAGTACTTGCTCAAGGGCAAACAATAACGAGTTATAAAGGGAAACCATTACCTCAGCCAGTTACTGTATATAATTTCTTTGGAATAGGTGCAATAGATAAGAGTGCAAATGTTTCAGGAGCTGAAGCATCATATTCTAATGGATGGACTAGTATTGAAAAAACTATAGAGGGATCAGCTAAATGGATAAGTGCTAACTATATAAAAAGTTCAAAGTATAACCAAAACACTATATATAAAATGAAGTTTAACTATGATTATACTTGGCATCAATATGCAACAGATATAAACTGGGCAAATGGAATATCAGGTATAATGCATAAATTAATAAGTATGTATGATACAGGAAGCAATTTAAACTTTGAAGTACCTAATTATAAGTAATAGTTGGCTATTTTAATTGATAGATATTCTAATAATTATATAGACATGTTTAAATAAGCTTTATTTATAAAAGGGCTAGCTAATAAAGATTTATAATCTTATTAACTAGCTCTTTTTATACCAAAAAATATTAATTTACAAAGTACTTTCTATATTTTAATATATTTTCTATATTATGTTCTTTTATAATATTTTTTAGGTTTCCGAAATTATAAGTGGCAAGTGCATATTCTCTAATTTGCTCAAATAAGCATCTATCTTCATCATTATTAAATATAACAATGTTTTTTGCTATATCCCAAGCCTTAGATTCTCTAGATATTAGATTTTTTTTTAATAATACGACACATTCCTCTAAGTCAGAGGGAAGATTTTTTTTATAGAAGTCAGCTTTTTCAATATCTATATTATACTTAATTAATTTTTCAACAATGTTAGATAATATATCTGTATACTCTTCTTTTGATGCATAAACATCTGGATCTAAAATATGACCAACTTCATGAGATAACACAAATTTAGCAATTGATATTATATTTGTTTTAGAAACAGGGATAGGATACCTGTAACAACTCATAAAGTGAAAAAAGTTATAACAGAAGGATAAAAAACCACTTCTTGAAGATAATACAAGCCTAAATTTAGGAAGAGCACATATGGGTATATGGCTATTTTTTGTGTAAAATAGAAAAACTTTTTTATTTATATTAAGTCCGGATAAAGATTTTTTTAGTAATTTTTTTTCACCTAGGTCATGATAACAATATATTATTTTATTAAAATCTACTTCTGGGACACAGGACATATTAACACCGCCTCACATTTTGTCTTTATAATATAATATTAAAATGTTTAGTATTTGTAGCTAATCCAATTAAAAAAATCAATGTATTAATATTAAATATTATATATACTTAGTAAAAATATATTAGGCAATTAAATTGTGACTATGAAGTTATAATTATTCATATAATACATATTTTATAGATTCTTAATAAATAAAAAAGTTAATAACAACAATTAACCTATGATATAATATTTACTTTAAGAAATAGTAAAAGGAAGTGATATTTTGGAGAGTGTAAAAGATTATTTAGACAGACTAGAAATAAATAATAATATATTAAATAAGCAATTAAAGGATGTATATGTATCTAAAGTAGTTTATTTTAGAGAAAATAAAATTGTATACTTTCACTTAACTTCAAAATCTATAATATCATATGATATTTTAGAGAGTTTAAAAGAAGAGTTAAAATTAAAGCTTTCGTATTTTAAAGATATAAAAATTAAGATTTCATATACTGGACTTGATAGAAAAGAAAATAAAGACATAATAAAAATGTATTGGATGAATATTGTTTATATACTTAAAGCTCTATGTCCATCTATTGCAGGGTGGTATAAACAAATAGAGTATTTATGTATAGAAGATAACTTGAAGATAAAGATTCCAAAAGGACTTTTTTATGATAGATTAATGAAGCTAAATATAGCTTATGTGCTTAAGTCTAGGTTAAATGAAGAACTTGGAATAGACCTTAATATAACTATGGAAAAAGCAATAGATGAAGAAATTGATGTTAAACGTATAATAAGAAAAAGTGAAAGAGTGGTAGAGGGAAAAATTAGGGAATTAGAAATAAACTCTAAGGAAGAAAAATCAGATGATGAAGAAGCTGCTTATGTTATAAAACCAGAATATGATGAAAGATTAATCTATGGTGAAAACGTAAATGCTATTGTTGAAAAAATATGCGATTTAAATAATAACTCGGGAACTGTAAGTATAGTAGGTGAAATATTTGATATAGACACTAAGGAGCTTAGAAATGGTAAGATACTTTTAATAGCATCTATAACCGATTTTACAAGTTCTATAAGTTGTAAATTATTCTTAAATGATACAAATAAAGATAGTGTACTAGATAACATATCAAAAGGAACTTATGTAAAGATAAAGGGAGATACAATGTATGATATATATCAAAGAGAGCTAACAATGACTATAACAGGTATAAGAGCAGAAGAAAAGCCAGAAAGAGTAGATAAAAGTGAAGTAAAAAGAGTAGAACTTCATGCACACACTCAAATGTCATCTATGGATGCAGTAACCTCAACAAAAAAGTTAATACAGCAAGCGGCTAAATGGGGACACAAGGCAATAGCAATAACTGATCATGGAGTTGTTCAAGCATTTCCTGAGGCAATGGGAGCTGCTAAAGGTAATGATATAAAGATACTTTATGGTGTAGAAGGGTATTTAGTTGAAGATTCAGAAGATATAGTACAAGATGCTAATGATAAAGAACTTTCTCAAACATTTGTAGTATTTGATATAGAGACAACTGGTTTTTCTAATACAAATGATAGAATAACTGAAATAGGTGCAGTAAAAATTGAAAATTTTAAAATTGTAGATAAATTTAGTGAGCTAATAAATCCACAAAAGGATATATCATATAAAATACAAGAATTAACTGGTATAACTAATGATATGGTTAAAGATAAACCGACTATAGATGAAGTTTTACCTAAGTTTATAGAGTTTATTGGAGATAGTGTATTAGTTGCTCATAATGCAGAATTTGATATGAGCTTTATATCTGAAAAGTGTAGACAACAAAATATAGAGTTTAAAAATAAAAGCATAGATACACTTACACTTGCTAGAGTTTTACTTCCAGAATTAAAAAGGCACAGATTAAATGTAGTAGCAAAAGCGTTAGGTGTACCTCTTTTAAATCACCACAGAGCTGTTGATGATGCACAGGCTACAGCACTTATATTTGTAAAATTCTTAGAAATGTTAGATAAGAAAGGAGCTAAAACACTACAACAAGTAAATGAAGTTTTAGGTAAGGTTGATTACACAAAACTAGGAACTAGCCATATAACTTTAATAGCTAAAGATTATACTGGTCTTAAAAATTTATATAAAATAGTATCGGATGCTCATATTAACCATTTTTATAGGTCACCTAGAATATTAAAAAGTGTGCTAGAAGCTCACAAAGAAGGCATTATAATTGGTTCAGCTTGTGAAGCAGGAAAAGTATTTAAGGCTGTTAAGAAAAATGTAAGTGATGAAGAAATGGCTAAAATTATAGATTTATATGATTATATAGAAATAATGCCTATTGATAATAATAGATTTATGATTGATAAAGGCGAAGTTCAAGATGAAGAAGAATTAAGAGATTTAAATAGAAAACTTATTGAGACCGCACTTAAATTTGGAAAAATACCAGTAGCAACAGGTGATGTTCATTTTTTAGAAAAGCATGAAGCAGTTTTAAGAAAAATACTAAAATATTCTCAAGGGTTTAAAGTTGATGAAGAAGAAACTTATCTTCATTTTAGAACAACAGATGAAATGTTAGAAGAATTTAAATATTTAGGTGAGGAACTTGCATATGAAGTTGTTGTAACAAATAGTAATAAAATAGCTGATATGGTTGAAGTTATAAAACCAATACCAGATGATACTTATCCTCCAGTAATAGAAGGGTCTGATGTTGAGCTTAGAGAAATGTGCTATAAAAAAGCAAAAAGAATTTATGGAGATCCAGTTCCAGAAGTTGTTAAGGCTAGACTTGATAGAGAGCTAAATTCTATTATAGGTAATGGATATGCTGTTATGTATATTATAGCTCAAAAACTTGTTACAAAATCATTAAGTGATGGATATTTAGTTGGATCAAGGGGATCTGTAGGCTCATCATTTGCAGCTACAATGAGTGATATAACAGAAGTTAATCCGCTACCAGCCCATTATATATGTGATGATCCAAAATGTAAGTATTCATATTTCTTTGAAATAGGAGAATATGGTTCTGGAGTAGATTTACCTGATAAGGATTGTCCTAAATGTGGCAAGCCACTTAGAAAAGATGGACACGATATACCATTTGAGGTTTTCCTTGGATTTGAAGGAGATAAAGAACCAGATATAGACCTTAACTTCTCTGGAGATTATCAACCAGTAATACACAAATATACAGAGGAACTATTTGGTGAAGGATATGTTTATAGAGCTGGTACAATAGGTACAGTAGCGGAAAAGACTGCTTTTGGATATGCTAAAAAATATGTAGAAGAAAATAATATACATGTTCCAAATGCAGAGGTTTTAAGATTATCAAATGGATGTACTGGGGTTAAAAGAACATCAGGTCAGCATCCAGGAGGAGTTATGGTTATTCCTCATTATAAGGATGTTTATGATTTTACACCAATACAATATCCTGCAAATGATATAAGCTGTGGAGTTATAACAACACACTTTGATTATCATTCTATAAGTGGACGTATATTAAAGCTAGATATACTTGGGCACGATGCACCTACTATGATAAGAATGTTAGAGGATATAACTAAAATAGTAGCAACAGATATCCCATTAGATGACAAAAAAACAATGTCTTTATTTACATCTACAGAAGCTTTAGGAGTAACACCTGAAGAAATAAATTGTCCTATAGGTTCTCTAGCAATACCTGAGTTTGGTACAAAGTTCGTTAGACAAATGCTACTTGATACAAAACCAACAACATTTGCAGCATTAGTTCGTATATCTGGACTTTCTCATGGTACTGACGTTTGGCTAAATAATGCCCAGGATTTAGTTAGAGATGATGTAGTTGGTATAGATGAGGTTATATCTACTCGTGATGATATAATGAACTACCTTATATTTAAAGGTCTAAAGCCTAAAAATGCATTTACAATAATGGAAAATGTAAGAAAAGGCAAAGGTTTAAAACCTGAGCATATAGAAGAAATGAACGAAAATAATGTTCCGAAGTGGTATATAGGCTCATGTCAAAAGATAAAGTACATGTTCCCTAAAGCACATGCAGTAGCTTATGTTATGATGTCATTTAGACTTGCATATTGCAAAGTACATTATCCAGAAGCTTTTTATGCAACATACTTTACTACAAAAGCAGAAGATTTTGATGCAGATTTAATAGTTAAAGGTCTTCCAGCTATTAAGGCTAGGATACAAGAAATAGAAAGTTTAGGAAATGATGCAACAGCGAAAGAAAAGAATATGCTAACTGTACTTGAGGTTGCACTTGAAATGTATGCAAGAGGGATAAAAATACTTCCTGTTGATATATATGAGTCAGATGCAAGTAAATTTAAGGTAGCAGGAGAAAAATTATTGCTTCCTCCTATGATAGCTCTTCAAGGAGTTGGAGAAAATGCTGCTATAAACATTCAAAAGGAAAGAGAAAATGGAGAGTTTATATCTAAAGAGGAACTTAGAAAGAGAACTAAAATTTCAAAAACGGTTATAGAGACACTTACTAATCATGGTTCACTTAATAATATGAGTGATGAGAATCAATTATCATTATTTTAATAAAAGATTAAAAAATATAATAATAGATAATAAAACATCTAGTTTAAATACTGGGTGTTTTTATTATAGAAGGAATATGTATTGACATGCTATTTAAGAATTTTTTTTAGAGTACTGTAAATAATATTTATAAAGTTTAATAAAGGCAATAATTTAAATAATCAATATTCTAAAGACATCTTAAGTAGGAGGGAATATGAGAAAAATTATTATTACCTCGGTAATATTTACTATTACCTTATTATCAGCATGTAGTATAAAAGAAAATCCAATAGAAATATTAAACCCAACTGAGATAAATCAAAAAATATCTGGAAGTTATGAAGTTGAAACTATAGATTTTAATGTTGGAGAGAGAAATATTGATGATATTAATTATAGCTTGAAAGGAATAATCTCAATACCAAAAGATTCAAAACAGAAAAAGTTAAAAGTTGCAATAATTGTTCCAGGTTATTATAAAGATATGAAGAGACAAGATAAGGGATTTATGTATCTTACAGAATATATTGCTAAAAATGGGTATTTAGGAATATCCATAGATACTGATCCTGCTTATTATATAAAACATACAGTAGATAAAGAATATGAAAATATTCCTAAAATAGTTGATGAACATATAAAGACACTTAGAGAAGCAAATGATGGTAATAATATATATGGTATAGATTTAGAAAATAAAATAGATTTTAAACATATAGCTTTAATTAGCAGCTCTACAAGTAAAGAAGCGATATTTAAATTGACTAAAGAACAAAGTGAGAAAGGCGTAAATATATCGACTTTATTACTAATTAATCCAACTAATAATAAGTATAATGACTTTAATATAGATAATGTAAAAAATATATCTATATTGGTATCAGAATTAGATAAAGATGTAGTTGGATTAGATGGATTTAGTATTTATGATATGTTAAAAGAATACAAAAATCAAAATATATTATCTTTAACCTTATTAAAAAATGCTAATCATAATTATTTTAATTCAAAGATTAAATTAAATGACGCCCAAAATTTAGATATAGATTTGAGTAAACAAATTACTAGATTAGACCAAGAAAAATTTTTAAAAAAATTTACAGTAGGTTATTTAAAAGCTTGCTTTAGAAATAAATATGATAATACTATCTATGATACTAAAATATCTACAGTAACAAAAATAGATAACTTAGATGTGATTAATTATTTACAAACATCTAAAAATGAAAACCTAAAAGATATAAGAAAAATAAATGAGTTAAAAGGTAAGAATATAAAATTTAGTATAATTAAAAAATCTAATATAATATATGAAGATGAATTACCAGAAATAAATTTACCAAAAACTAATAAGAATGTATTAGAATTGTTGAATATAAAGTGGGAGTATAAAGGTGGAAAATTATCATTTAAGCCTGATATAAGTGATTTTAGTAAATTTAACAATATAACTATAAATACTATGCTATACCCCGGTAATGAATCAAATGTAAAAGGAAGAGCTCAAAGTATATGTATAGAATTAGTAGATAATAAAGGAAAATCTGAGAAAGTAGAAGTTTCAAAAGATAGTAACTTAATTGATTACCCAAAAGGTAAAATAGAAAATTTAGACTTTGGAAATGGTAAAGAAATTAGATTTTGGGATCAAATTACACCATTATCAAACATAAGGATTCCAATGGTTTTATACAATGATATAGATTTGAAAAATATAAAAAGATGTAACATAATATTTGATAGAACAGATAGTGGAGATTTGTTATTTGAATCAATAATGGTAGACTAAAAATTAAAATTTTTAAACTTAGTATTTTTGTAGAATTTTTTATATTTAATTCATATACTGAAGTAAGAAATTGCTTTAAGAAAATTTTGGGGCTATAAAATTAACAATTAATTTAAAGTCAATTAAAATTTGCAACAAAAACTAATATATGGTATTATAGTATATAAAATAGTATATATTGCAAAAACTAAGAGTGGGACAACAGTGCTCACTCTTTTGTTTTAAAAAAATTACAACTGAATAGGAGGGAAACGCAAATGAGAAAAAGTATAGAAGCTACAATAGAAGAAATAGTTCAACCTATAGTTGATGCTAAAAATTTTGAAATAGTAGATATAGAATATGTTAAAGAAGCTGGAGAATATTACTTAAGAGTTTACCTAGATAAAGAAGGTGGTATATCTTTAAGTGACTGTGAATTAGTTAGTAGAGAGCTAAGTGAAATATTAGATGTAAAAGATCCTATAAAGGATAATTATTTCTTAGAAGTATCTTCACCAGGACTTGATAGACCGCTTAAAAAAGATAAGGATTTTGAAAGATACAAAGGTAGAGATGTTGAAATAAAATTATATAAGCCAATGAATGGTTCTAAACAATTTGAAGGAGAACTAGTTGGATTAACTGAAGATAATAATATAAAAGTTAAAATAGATGGTGAAGAAGTAGATTTTACAAGAAAAGAAGTTGCACTTATAAGACTTGCAATAAAGTTTTAGTTAAAGAGAATTATGGAGGAAAAATAGCAATGAATCATGAATTTATGGAAGCATTAGATGAACTAGAAAAAGACAGAGGAATAGATAAAGAGATACTTATAGACACTATAGAACAAGCTCTTTTAACAGCATATAAGAAAAACTTTGGATCAGCTCAAAATGTTAGAGTTGAAATTGACAGAGAAAGAGGAGATGTTAGAGTATTTTCTCAAAGAGTAGTAGTTGATGAATCTGACTTGTATGATACTTTCCTTGAAATTGAACTAAACGATGCAAGAGAAATAAGTCCAAATTATGAGTTAGGAGATATAATAGAGAATGAAGTAACTCCTAAAGATTTCGGAAGAATAGCAGCTCAAACTGCAAAGCAAGTTGTTGTTCAAAGAATAAGAGAAGCTGAAAGAGAAATAGTATACAATGAGTTTATGGATAAAGAAAATGAAATAGTTACAGGAGAAGTAGCTAGAGTAAATAAAAATATAGTATACGTAAACTTAGGTAGAATAGAAGCTATAATGACTCAAGCTGAACAAATACCAGGAGAACACTATCAAGCTGGACAAAAAATAAAGGTATATATATTAGAAGTAAAGAAAACTAATAAAGGACCTCAAATAGTAGTATCAAGAAGTCATCCAGGATTAGTTAAGAGATTATTTGAATTTGAAGTACCTGAAATATTTGAAGGTATAGTTCAAATAAAATCTGTTTCAAGAGAAGCTGGCTCAAGAACTAAGATGGCAGTTAAATCAATAGATGAAAAAATAGATCCAATAGGAGCTTGTGTTGGTCCTAAAGGTTCAAGAGTTAAAAACATAGTTGATGAACTTGGAGATGAAAAAATAGACATAATCAAGTATAGCGATGATCCAGCTGAATATATATCTGCTTCACTTAGCCCATCAAAGGTTGAAAAAGTAGAAGTTAATGAAGAAGAAAAGTCTGCTTTAGTAGTAGTTCCTGACTACCAATTGTCACTTGCAATAGGTAAAGAAGGACAAAATGCAAGACTTGCAGCTAAACTTACTAACTGGAAGATAGATATAAAAAGCGAATCACAAGCAAAACAAGATCAAGAATAAGGAGGGATGACCTTTGCAAAAAATTAAAAAGGTACCTCAAAGAAAGTGTATAGCTTGTCAAGAAAGAGACTCTAAAAAAGGGTTAATAAGAATAGTAAAAAATAAAGAATGTCAAATATTTTTAGACCCAATAGGAAAAGCAAACGGTAGAGGTGCATATATATGTAAAGATGCAGAATGTTTAAAAAAGGCAATAAAGTCTAAAGCCTTAAATAGAGCATTCAAAATAGAAGTACCTAACGAGGTATATGAAAATCTACTTGAGGAGCTACAAAAATATGAAGACTAATGAAGATAAAATATACTCATTTTTAGGCCTTGCAACTCGTGCAGGTAAAATAGTGTCAGGAGATGATTCAACATTACTTGAACTAAAAAGAGGAAATGTTAAGCTAGTTATAGTTGCAGAAGATGCATCTGATAATACTAAGAAGTTATTTAAAGATAAATCTAGCTACAGAAATGTTCCATATGTATATTTTTCAAGTAAATTACAACTAGGATATGCAATAGGAAAGGCTCCAAGAGCGGCTCTAGGAGTTAAAGATGTTAATTTTGCCAATAAAATATTGGAATTAATTGAAACACAAAAAATATAATAGGGGGTGATCTTGTGTCAAAAGCAAGAGTATACCAAATAGCAAATGAATTAAAAATGTCTAACGAAGACGTATTAGCTAAATTAAAAGAATTAGAAATAAATGCAGTAGATAAAAATTCTGAATTAGAAGAAGATGAAGTTGAATTAGTACTGGAAATATTAAAAGATGAAATGGCTTTAACAAATGGGAATACAATAGCTATAGATGGAAAGTTAACAGTTCAAGAATTAGCTACAAAATTAGATAAATCTGCATCTGAAATAATAATGAAACTTATGAAGATGGGAACAATGGCAACAATAAACCAAGAAATAAGTTTTGAAATAGGTTCATTAGTTGCTAGTGAATATGGATTTGAATTAGTAGAAGGTTCAGCTAATGACGAAGAAGAGTTAGAAGCAATAGATGCTTTAATAGATATAGAAGAAGATAAAGAAGAAGACTTAGTAAAAAGACCACCAGTTGTTACTGTAATGGGACATGTTGACCATGGTAAAACTTCTTTACTTGATGCTATAAGAAAAACTAACGTAACTTCAAGTGAAGCAGGAGGAATAACTCAACATATAGGTGCTTCAGAAGTTATGGTAAATGGAGAAAAAGTAGTATTTTTAGATACTCCAGGACACGAAGCTTTCACATCTATGAGAGCTAGAGGAGCACAAGTTACAGATATGGCAATATTAGTTGTTGCCGCAGATGATGGAATAATGCCTCAAACAATAGAAGCTATAAACCATGCTAAAGCTGCTAATGTACCATTAATAGTTGCCATAAACAAAATAGATAAGCCAGGTGCAAATCCTGATAGAGTTAAGCAAGAATTAGCTGACCAAGGATTATTAGTTGAAGACTGGGGTGGAGATGTTATATGTGTTCCAGTATCAGCTTTAAAAAGAGAAGGTATAGATACACTACTTGAAATGGTACTTTTAGTTGCAGAAATGGAAGAATTAAAAGCTAATCCTAACAAAAGAGCAGTAGGTACAGTTATAGAAGCGCAACTTGATAAAGGTAGAGGACCAGTTGCAACAGTACTTGTTCAAGGTGGTACTTTAAGAGTTGGGGACCCAATAGTTGCTGGAGTTGCTAGTGGTAAAGTAAGAGCAATGATAAACTCTAAAGGAAAGAGAGTTAAAGTTGCTGGACCTTCTACAGCAGTAGAAATATTAGGGTTATCAGAAGTTCCACAAGGTGGAGACCAAGTTGTTGCAGTACCAAATGATAAAGCTGCAAGATTAGTAGCTGAAAAGAGACAACAAATGGCTAGAGAAGAAATGTTAAAATCTAACCAAAGAATGTCTTTAGATGACTTCTTCGCTCAAATGGGAGATGCTGAAGTTAAAGAATTACCTATAATAGTAAAAGCAGATGTTCAAGGTTCTGTTCAAGCAGTTAAGCAATCGCTTGAAAAATTATCTAATGAAGAAGTTGTTGTTAGAGTAATACATGGTGGTGTTGGTGCTGTAACTGAATCAGATGTAACACTTGCAACTGCATCTAACGCAATAATAATAGGATTTAATGTAAGACCAGTTCCAAGTGCAGAAGTACTTGCTAAAAAAGAGGGTGTGGATGTAAGAACATACACTATTATATACAAGGCTATAGAAGATGTTCAATCAGCTATGACTGGTATGTTAGACCCAGAATATGTTGATGAAGATACAGGAAAAGCTGAAGTTAGAGAAATATTTAAGTTATCTGGCGTTGGAACTATAGCAGGGTGTTATGTAACTAGTGGTAAGGTATTTAGAGGATCTAAAGTAAGAATAGTAAGAGATGGATTCATAATACATGAAGGCCAATTAGCAGCTCTTAAGAGATTTAAAGATGATGTTAAAGAAGTTAACCAAGGTTACGAATGTGGTATGAGTTTTGTAAACTTCAATGACATAAAAGAAGGAGATATAATAGAAGCTTATATAACTAAAGAAGTAGAAAGAAAATTAAAATAGATATAAAAGAGGTCGATATTAATGGCATCATATAATAGAACAAAGAGAATAGCAGAAGAGATAAAAAAAGTTATAAGCTCAATGCTTATAAGTGGAATAAAAGACCCTAGAATAACATCTATGGTAAGTGTAACTGATGTTGAAGTTACAAATGACTTAAGCTATGCATATGTTTATGTAAGTATATTAGGTGGAGATGAAGAATCTACACTATTAGGACTAAAAAGTGCAGTAAATTATATAAGAAGAGAAGTAAGCAGAAGTGTTAAGCTTAGACATACTCCACAAATAATATTTAAAGTTGATGATTCTATTAAAAATGGTATGTATATGGACCATTTAATAAGAAAAGTTAATGAAGGAGCAACGGCATCTTCATTTGACGAGGAAGAATTTGATGAAGAATAATATAGAGAGTATAATAAAATACTTAAAAGGAAGTAACGATGATTTCATCGTTACTTCTCATATTAGTCCAGATGGAGATAACATAGGTTCAACTTTAGCAATGTATTATACTTTAAATAAATTAGGGAAAAACGTTTACTATGTGTTAGATGATAATCCACCAAAAAATTTAAAGTTTTTAGTTGAAAATATGAATATATTAAAATCAGAAGAAGTCAACTTAGATAGTTACAATATAGTAGCACTTGATTGTGGAGATAAAAAAAGAATTTGCTTAAGTCAAAAATTAGTAGATAATGCTAAGAAAATAATATGTATAGATCATCATGTAAGTAATGATCATTATGGTGATTTTAATTACATAGATACTGAAGCATCATCAACTTGTGAGTTAGTTTATAATTTATTAGTAAAATATAATAAATATGAAAATGTAAATATAATAGATGAAGATATAGCTACATGTTTATATACTGGTTTAGTAACTGATACTGGTAATTTTGTATATTCAAACGCTCATCCAAGTAGTTTTGAAATGGCAAAGGAGCTTTTATTAAAAGGAGCTAAAAAAGATATTATAATTCAAAAAGTATTCCAAAGTAATCCATATAACTATTATAAATTATTAGGTGAAGCTTTAAATACTTTAGATATAGTAGATGGAAAAATTGCTAGTATAATTATAACTAAAGAAATGTTAAAACGAAATGTGATAAGCTTTAATGATTTAGATGGTATAACATCATACACTAGAGATATAGAAGGTGTTGAAGTTGGAATACTTCTAAAAGAGAAAAAAGAAAACGAAGTAAAAGTAAGTCTAAGATCTAAAAACTATGTAGATGTAAGTAAAATAGCTCAAAGCTTTAATGGTGGAGGACACATAAGAGCTGCAGGTTTAACTATTTACTCTAGCATAGAAGATGCAAAGAAAAAGATTGTCGAGGCGGTAGTAAAAGCAGTGCAAGGTGAAAAATATGAATAAAATAGTAAACATTATAAAGCCTACAGGAATGACATCTCATGATGTAGTAAGTGCTGTAAGAAAGATTTTAAATACAAAAAAAGTTGGACACACAGGTACCCTTGATCCAGATGCATCAGGGGTATTACCTATATGTATAGGAAAGGCAACTAAAGTTAGTGAGCTTATATTAAACAAAGATAAGTCATATATTTGTGAGTTAACATTAGGCATAACTACAGATACATATGACTCATCAGGTGAAATATTAGAAAGAGTAGATGATTTTAGTTTTATAAAAGAAGATATACAAAAGGCTTTTGATACTCAAAGGGGCAATATAGATCAATTACCACCGATATATTCAGCATTAAAAGTAAATGGGAAAAGAATGTGTGACTTAGTTAGAAGTGGAAGAGCTGATGAAATAAATTTAAAAACTAGACCTGTTCATATAAAAGAACTTAATATACTTAGCATAAGGGATAATAAAATAATGTTTTATGTAAAATGTTCTAAAGGAACTTATGTAAGAAGTATATGCTATGATATAGGCAAAGTTTTAGGTTGTGGAGGACATATGTCTTTCCTACTTAGAACATCATCAGGCAAATTTAATTTAGAAAATGGTATAACACTTGAAGAGTTACAAGAATACAAAGATAATAATACTCTAGATAAGTATTTGTATGACATAGACTATGTATTAACTAACTTTAATAAGATAACAATACATGAAAATGCAAAAAAGTATTATATAAATGGTGGTATAATAGATGAGAGAAGGTTTATAGATAAAGACTTTAATGAAAATGATGAACTTGTAAGAGTTTATAGTTCTAAAGAATTTATCGGTATAGGCAAGTTAATAAGAAAAAATAATATTATAAGTGTAAAAAGTGATAAACTATTTATAGTATAAATTTCAATTGAGTGGGGAATTTCAAATGGATACTATAACATCGATAGAAAAAATAGATACAGTAAAAGAAAGTGTAGTAACTATTGGAAACTTTGATGGTCTACACAGGGGGCATCAAGTATTGCTAAAAAAAGCTATAGAATATGCTAAGGCAAATAATGTAACTAGTATTGTTTTTACTTTTAAAAACCATCCGGTTAATTACTTTAGACCTGACTCTATAAAAAATATAATAACTAATGAGGAAAAAGTAAAAATACTAAAATCTATGGGTGTGGATTATGTAATCAATATACTATTTGATGAATATATGACTAAAATATCGGGATATGACTTTGTAAAAGAAATATTATTAGATACATTAGGTGCTAAAAAGATAATAGTTGGACATGATTTTACCTTTGCAAGAAATAAAGAAGGTAATATAAAATTATTACAAGAATTGTCTAAGAAGTATGGGTTTTCGTTAGAAATAGTAAACCCTATAAAATTAAATGATGTAAGGATTAGTAGTACTTATATTAGAAAGTTAATATCAGATGGTAATGTAGAAGATGTATACAAATACCTTGGTAGAAATTATAAATTATCGGGAGAAGTTATACATTCAAAAAAACTTGGAAGAACAATAGGGTTTCCAACTGCAAATATAAGTATAAATGAGAATATGATTGTACCTAAAATTGGGATATATGCCACGAAAGTATACCTTAGTGGAGAAACATACTACGGTGCTACAAATGTAGGATACAACCCTACAGTAAATGGAGAAAATTTATCTATTGAAACTAATATACTAGAGTTTAACGAAGATATATATGGAAAAATTATAACTATAGAATTTCTAGAAAGAATTAGAGATGAAAAAAAGTTTAATGGAATTGAAGAATTAAAAAGCCAACTTAAAAAAGATACCAACTATGTATATAAAAAGTATATTTGCAAAAGAGAAAAAATTATGATATAATAAATAAGTAAATTAATTAACCATTACTCGGCATATGATTACTCCAAATCTATGCTTAGTTATTGGCGATTATAAAATATATTGGAGGTAACTCAAGATGAATAAAATTGAAATAATAAAAGAATTCGGAAGATTTGAAGGAGATACTGGTTCTCCAGAAGTACAAATAGCTTTATTAACAGCTAGAATAAACGAATTAAACGACCACTTAAAAGTGCACAAGAAAGACCACCACTCAAGAAGAGGTCTATTAAAGATGGTTGGTAGAAGAAGAAACTTATTAGCTTACTTAAAAGATAGAGATCTTGAAGGATACAGAGCATTAATAGCTAAATTAGGATTAAGAAAGTAATTTTTTACTTTTGTATTGAAAGCAGGTATAATAATACCTGCTTTTTATAATTTTAATATTATATAAAAAGGTATTGGTAGCTATTATATAGAAAAATTTATATAGAGGTGATTATTTTGAAAATAAAATTAATATGTGATAGTTTATGTGATATTCCAAAAGAAATTCAAAATAAAGAATATTTAGATGTAGTACCGCTTACTATAATCTTTAATGATAAAGAATACAAAGATGGAGTAGATATAAGTAAAGAGGAATATTATGAAGTCTTAAAAAATAGTAAGGAAATACCAAAAACTTCTCAGGCTACATACATTCAGTTCAGTGAGATATTTAACAAATATATAGATGAAGGTTACAAAATAATATGTATAAATGGTTCATCTAAATCATCAGGAACATATCAAAGTGCAATGCTTGCAAAAACTGATATGGGTGATAAGGGAAATGATATACACATGTTTGATACTATGAGTTTATCATTAGGAAGTGGTCAATTCGTTATAAAGGCATGTGATTTAATAGAAGATGGATTAAGCCCAGATGAAATAATAAAAGAATTAGACTCTATTAGAGAAAGTGTAATGCTATTTTTTGCACCTAAAACTTTGGAATATTTAAAAAAGAGTGGTAGAGTATCTGTAGCCACTGCTATAATAGGAAATATTCTTAATTTGGTACCGGTATTTTCGTTCCCTGATGGAGAAGCACACTTAGAAGAAAAGGTTAGAGGAAGTAAGAACCTGGCAAGTAAGCTTGTTGATATGATATTAGATAAAAATAATGGGAATTTAGAGGATAAAATCGTTACTATAGGATATGGAGATAATTTTAAAGATTTTGAAAAGCTTGAGAAAGAAGTACAAAAAAGAATAAAAGCTAAAAAAGTACTAATAACTAGAGGGGGGGCTTGTATATGTTCTCATACAGGTCCAGACATACTTGCTATAAGTTGTTCTAAATAGAATATGACTAATTTTAAAGCAAATTGTAAATAATACATATAATTATTAAGATAAGTAAGTAAGCTACTTTTGTATTGTTAAAATATAGTATTTTTGATAAGATAATACATAGGATAGTAAACGCGTTTTTTAGCAAAAGAGGAGGTACAAGCTTTAATGTTTGAACATAAAATATTTACAATGGATTTAGCAGGAAGAGAGCTTTCTGTTGAAATAGGAAAGATAGCAGAACTTGCTAGCGGAAGTGCCATAATTAGGTATGGGGAAACTATGGTTATGGTAAATGTTTCAAAATCAGCAAAACCAAGAGATGGAATAGATTTCTTCCCTCTAAGTGTTGATTATGAAGAAAAATTATATTCAGTAGGGAAAATACCAGGAGGATTCTTAAAGAGAGAAGGTAAGCCTTCAGAAAAAGCGATATTAACATCAAGACTTATAGATAGACCTATAAGGCCATTATTCCCAAAAGGATTTAGAAATGATGTACAAGTTGTTGCTACAGTTTTATCAGTAGACCAAGATTGTACACCAGATATAGTAGCTATGATAGGGTCATCTATAGCATTATCTATATCTGATATACCTTTTAATGGACCAACAGGGTCTGTTTTAATAGGGTTAGTTGATGGAGCATTTGTTGTTAACCCAACAGCAGAACAAAGAGAAAAGAGCTCTCTTCACCTAGTAGTATCAGGAACTAAAGATGCTATAATGATGGTTGAAGCTGGTGGAGACGAAATACCAGATGCATTAATGCTTGAAGCTATACTATTTGCTCATGAAGAAATTAAAAAAGTAGTAACATTTATAGAAGAAATAACTGTGCAAGTTGGAAAAGAAAAAATGGAAGTAGTTTTATTTAAACCTGATGAAGAAGTTGAAAAAGCGGTTCGTGAATTTGCTACAGATAAAATGAAAGAAGCTGTAAAAACTATAGAAAAACTTGAAAGAATGGAAAAAATGGATGCCGTTAAAGCTGAAACATTTGAAAAATTCGAAGAGTTATTAGAAGATTACGGAGTAGATATAGAAGAAACACTTCAAGCTATAATAAAAGAAGAAGTAAGAAAATTAATAGTACATGAAAATATAAGGCCTGATAATAGAGGTTTAGAAGAAATAAGACCAATATGGTGTGATAACGGATTTATACCTAGAGCTCATGGTTCAGGATTATTTACAAGAGGTCAAACTCAAGTAATGTCGATAGCTACACTTGGAGCATTAGGAGATGTTCAAATGCTAGATGGACTAGATGAAGAAGAAAGTAAGAGATACATGCATCACTATAACTTCCCTGCATATAGTGTTGGTGAAGCTAGACCATCAAGAGGACCAGGAAGAAGAGAAATAGGACATGGAGCACTTGCTGAAAGAGCATTAGTACCTGTACTTCCATCAAAAGAAGAATTCCCATATGCAATAAGGGTAGTATCAGAAGTACTAAGTTCTAATGGTTCTACATCTCAAGGTAGTGTATGTGGTTCAACATTATCTTTACTTGATGCTGGTGTACCTTTAAAAGATATGGTAGCAGGTATAGCTATGGGTCTTATAAAGCATGATGATAAAGTAGCGGTACTTTCTGATATACAAGGTATGGAAGATCATTTAGGGGATATGGACTTTAAGGTGGCAGGAACTGAAAAAGGTATAACAGCTATACAAATGGATATAAAAATAGCTGGTATAGATAAAGAAATATTAACTAGAGCTTTAAATCAAGCTAAAGCAGGTAGAATGCATATATTAAATGAAATGAGAAAAACAATATCAGCTCCAAAACCAGAACTATCTAAGTATGCTCCTAAGATAATAACAATGAACATAAATCCAGATAAGATAAGAGACGTTATAGGACCTGGTGGAAAAGTTATAACTAAGATAATAGAGGAAACTGGAGTTAAGATAGATATAGAGCAAACTGGAGAAGTATTTATAGCTGGAATAGATGCTGATATGATAAAACTTGCACAAAAGAAAATAAATGATATAGTAGCTGAAGCTGAAGTAGGACAAACTTACACAGGTAAAGTTACAAGAATAATGAATTTTGGTGCATTTGTTGAAATACTTCCAGGTAAAGAAGGATTACTTCATATATCTCATATATCTCACGAAAGAGTAGCTAAAGTTGAAGATGTATTAAACATAGGTGATGAAGTAGAAGTTAAAGTTACTGAAATAGATGAAAAAGGAAGAGTAAATTTATCTAGAAAAGTATTATTACCTAAGCCTGAAAAAGTAGAGACAAAAGAAGAAAAATAATATAGTTTAAGAAGCCTAATTAGGCTTCTTTTTTTATGTTTAAGAATATTATAATGATTTAAAAAATGTGGATAACTTCTGAATGTAAGTAATATCAACAGACTGGTTCTGAGCATAAAAAAGATTTTGAGCGACGGACTAAGTCGTTGGCGATATGAGTGAAGAGAATTTTTATATTTAAGAAAAAAATATTACTAATGCATGTATAGATTCCTAATTAATGTGAAAATATAAATAACATAGGAGGAGTATATATGTGTGGATACGTTTCAATATATTATAAAAATAATAATAAAAAATTTGATATAAAAAAAATATCAGAAAAAATTAACCATAGAGGGCCTAATTATACAGGAATACACAAAGAGAATAATGTTGAATTTGCATTTAAGAGATTAAGTATAATGGATTTAGAAAATGGTAATCAACCTTTAAATAAGGGTGATAAAACAATAGTTTTCAATGGTGAAATATATAATCACGAGCAACTTAGAAATGACTTAATAAAAAATGGGTATGAATTTAATACAAAATGTGATACTGAAGTTTTACTATCATCATATATAGAATATAAAGAAAAATGTTTAAATAAGTTAAGAGGTATGTTTTCTTTTATAGTATATGATAAAAGTGAAAATAAACTATTTGGAGCAAGAGATCCTTTTGGTATAAAGCCACTTTATTATATAGATGAAAAGGATTTTATAGCATTTTCTTCTGAATATAAGGCAATAGTTGAACTTCTAAATGAGATAAATTTAAATAAATCGAGCTTGCAAAAATATTTTTATTTTCAATATATACCTCTTGAAAATACTATGATAAGTAATATAAAAGTAGTTCCACCAGGGTATTTTTTTACAGTTGAAAATGGAAAACTAGATATGAGCAAATACTATGATATAGACTTAAAAAGAAGTAAAAAAATAACACCAAAAGATATAAAAGATGTAGTTACAAGTTCTATAAAACATCATATGGTAGCAAATGTAGAAGTGGGAACATTTTTATCAGGTGGAATAGATTCCACAATAGTTGCTTCTGTTGCATCTAAAATCAATCCAAGTATAAAGTCATTTTCAGTGGGATTTGGAGTTGATGGATATAATGAATTAGAAGTGGCTAAAAAAACAGCAGATAAATTAGGTATTGAAAATATTGCTATAAATGTAAGTCAAGAAGATTATATAAAAGCGTTACCTAAGGTAATCTATCACTTGGATGACCCTGTTGCAGACCCATCACAGGTTGGTATTTATTTCTTATCAAAAGAAGCGAAAAAACATGCAACTGTAGTTTTATCAGGTGAAGGAGCAGATGAACTATTTGGAGGATACAATATATATAAAGAGTATGAAAGTATAAAAACAATTTTTAATATGCCAAATTATATGAAGTTTATTTTAAATACAGTTTCTAACACCATGCCAAATATAAAAGGTAAAAATTATTTATACAGAGCGACAACTCCATTAGAAAAAAGATATATTGGAAATGCTAAAATTTTTGATGATAATGAAATAAAAAAAGTTATAAAATTCTATAATGGATTAGATAATCATGAAAATTTATTAGCTCATATATATAGTGATGCAAAAAAAAATAATTATGACTATGTTACAACAATGCAGCATATTGATATCAATACATGGCTAGAAGGGGATATATTACAAAAAGCAGACAAAATGTCTATGTCTCAGTCTATAGAACTTAGAGTTCCATTTTTGGATAAAGAAGTATTAGAAGTAGCTAAAAATTTAAATTTAAATCAAAAAGTTAATTTTAAAAATACTAAGATACTTCTAAGAGAAGCTTTTAAAGATGAAATACCACAACATATGGTTAAAAAGAAAAAATTAGGATTTCCTACACCTATAAGAGTTTGGTTAAAGGAAGATTTAGGAGATGTTGTTAGACAAACTATAAATGAAGCTCAAGTTGATGAATTGATAAACAAAGATTATTCAATTAAATTATTAGATAATCATATACATGGATATGATGATAATTCAAGAAAAATATGGGCTATATATGCATTTTGCTTATGGCATCAAATATTTATAGAAAAGAGAGATATAGTATATTAAGATATATTATAATATGAAAAGTAAATTAATTTATAACAAAACATTAAATAATATATAGGTTTTAATTAAATACTTCATTAGGTAAAATTATTATTTTGTATTGTTCAAAATACAATAAACAATAAAACTATTTTATAATGTAGAATTATTATTAGAACCTATATAAAAAATTTATTATAAGAACTATATGGTGTATACTAGGTTCATTTAATGCGTAATTTAAGTATATTACACCAATTAGGTTTATTTATGTATATTATAAAATACATATTTGAAATTATTGTTGACTTAGTATTATTTTTATGTGCAGGTGATGACATGATAAAGATAATTAAATGGATTAAAAATAGAAAATAAATTTATTTAAAAAGTAGTGATTAATCACTACTTTTTTGCATATTTGTCCTAAATTGATAATAGTATTTATAAACAAGCAATAATACATATAGGAGGAAACCTTAATGATAATGATGGTACTTAACAAAAGTAAATTGAAAAAAATCATTATGTGGGTATTAGTAGTTGTTGCATTATTATCAAGTGCAATATTTTTTATGAAAAATAAAGGTACTAAGCCTACGTTTGAGTTATTTGACCAAGCAAATCTTCCATATACTCAAGGAACAAAAAAAAATAGCGGATACGTTGCATTAACTTGCAACGTAGACCTAGGTTGGGAGACTGAATATGTACAAGGAATACTTGATGTATTAAAAAAAGAAGATGTAAAAATTACATTTAATGTAACTGGAAGATGGGCAGAAAAGAATCAAGATATGTTATTAAAAATTAAAAGTGAAGGGCATGAAATAGGAAACCATGGTCATAGACATTTAGATTATGCCAAGCTTTCGTATGAAGAAAATTTAGAGCAGATAAAAACTTCTAAAAAAATAATAGAGGACATAATAAATGATGAAACTAAATTCTTTCAAGCACCAGCAGGTTCATTTGGAGAGGGGACTATGAAGGCAGCAAATGAACTTGGATATATAAGTATAAAATGGGATGTTGATACAATAGATTGGAACAATAGAAAAGAGCCAGATGTTATAATAGAAAGAGTAAAGAAAAAAGATATAAAAGATGGTAGCATAGTGTTAATGCATCCAACCTATGCAACTACTCAGTGCTTAGATGATATTATACAGATAATAAGGGATAAAGGACTAAAGCCTGGAATGCTTAGTAATATATTTTAAATAAAGTTGATTAAGTTAATATACTAAATTATAATTTAATACATGTAATAAAAAAGATAATTTGATTTAATGAACTTAATATATATAATAAATGCAGTGAACTTGGAGGAGAAGTTATGTATAAAAAACATGTATTAGAAAATGGACTAACTATAATAGGTGAAGAAATACCATATGTAAAGTCTATATCTTTAGGAGTGTGGATAAATGCAGGCTCTAGAATAGAAGATGAAGAAATAAGTGGAGTATCACATTTTATAGAGCATATGCTATTTAAAGGAACAAAAAATAGAACATCTAAGCAAATAGCTAGTGAAATAGATAATTTAGGTGGCCAAATAAATGCTTTTACGAGTAAGGAATGTACATGTTACTATGTGAAACTATTAGATTCTCATATAGATATAGGAATAGATATACTTAGTGATATGATATTAAATTCAAAATTTGAAGAAGATGATTTAGATAAAGAAAGATCAGTAATAATTGAAGAGTTAAAAATGTATGAAGATTCCCCAGAAGACGTAGCTTATGATTTATTAACTGAAAATATATATAAGAGTGATCCATTAGGGATGAATATAATTGGAACTGAAGAGTCATTAAAAAGATTAAATAGAGAAAAATTACTAGGATATTTTAATAAATATTATGTACCTAATAATTCAGTAATATCTATATCAGGGAACTTTAACTTTGATGAAATAATAAATAAGATAGAAGAAAAGTTTAAGGCTTGGAATAAGAGAGATGTTAATATAGATATTAAAAAAGCAGAGTTTAAAAGTTGCTTCTTAACTAAAAATAAAGATATAGAACAGATTAATCTAGCTATGAGTTTAGAAGCAGTTCCTCTTGAAAATGATGAAGAGGTATACGCTTTGGCTGTAGTAAATACAGTATTTGGAGGAAGTATAAGTTCTAGATTATTCCAAAAAATAAGAGAAGAAAAAGGACTAGTGTATTCTATATATTCTTCTCAAAGCTTATATAGAAAATGTGGAGAATTGGGTATATTTGCTAGTATGAGTAATGACCATCTAGAAGAAGTATATGAGTCAATTATAGAAGAAATAAAGATTATGAAAAAATACTATTTAACAGATCAGGAGATAAAAGAAAGTAAAGAGCAATTAAAAGGAAGTTATATACTAGGTCTTGAAAGTACAAGTAGTAGAATGATGTCTATAGGAAGATCATTACTTTTAAATGATAAAGTAGAATCGACAGATAGTATATTAAAATCAATAGATAGTGTAGATAGAGAAACTGTAAAAGGAGTTATAGATAAAGTTTTTAACTTAGATAAACTTGGTGTATGTATAGTAGGGAGAGATGTAGAAGAAAATAAAATATAAAATAAGGTAGGGGATAAACATGAATTTATCTGAAATAGCAGGAAAAGAAATTGTTAACCTAGTAACAGGTGAAAGGCTAGGGGTAGTTGGAGAATGTGACCTTATATTAGATGAAGTAAGTGGTGATATATTAGCGCTTTTAATACCTAGAGAAAGAGGATTTTTTGGGATAAAAAAAGATAAATCAGTGCTTGAAGTACCATGGAGAAGCATTAGAAAAATAGGCAATGATATGATAATAATAGAATATGATGGTGTTTATTAAAATATATTAAGTAGATTTATATCAAAATTCATTTAGATAGGTGTATCTTATAAGAACCTTCTAAGTGAATTTTTTTTTATTACTTGGGAAAACTATAATTATAAAGTATATATTGAGAGGAGTTTACTTATGAAATATTATGAAGATAATATAAATTCTAATAGTTACATAGAGTTTTTAAAACATAAAAGCAAGGCTACTTTAAAAAGTGAAGAAGTAGATGATGAAAATAAAGAGAGTCAAAGTGAAGATATAGCTGATATAAAACAAATGGGTGTACCTAATATGCCAAAGCAAGCTAAAAAAGAGATACAATGTATAACTATAATAGGTGAGATAGAGGGACATTATGTAGGTAATCCTCAAAAAAAATCGACTAAGTATGAACATATAATACCTATGCTATATTCAATAGAAGAAAATGAAGATATAAAAGGAGTTCTTATAATACTTAATACTGTAGGTGGAGATGTTGAAGCAGGTCTTGCTATGGCAGAGCTTATAAATAGCATATCAAAAAAAGTTGTGACTTTAGTTTTAGGAGGAAGTCATAGTATAGGTGTACCACTTGCTACAGCAGGAGATTATTCATTTATCGCTCCTACTGCAACAATGGTAGTTCATCCTATAAGAACTAATGGACTTGTTATAGGAGTTAACGAAACTTTTGAATATTTTAAAAAGATGCAAGAAAGAATAACTCAATTTATCATAAGAACATCTAATATAGAAAGAGAAGAACTTGAAAAAATAATGCATTCAAAAGAAGATTTAGTAAGTGATGTAGGAAGTGTTCTAATAGGAAAAGAAGCTGTAGAATGTGGACTTATAAATGAAGTAGGCGGATTAAAAGATGCTATGAATAAGTTAAAAGAACTTATAAAAGAAGATACTAGTAAATAAGATTTGTTTAATATACAGAATATATGATATAATTAAAAAATATAGTTAAAGTGTTAGTGTTTATGCATTAACACTTTTTGCTATGATTAGGATATAAGATATTTATTAAATTAGAATGATAAAAGAGGTGAGATGGGTGGCCAAGAAGAAAAACACTAAAAGTAAGAAGAAAAATAAAAATTTAGAATTTAATGCTGAATATCACAATTTAGTTACTATATTTATTGGTATATTTTTACTTTATAGCTTAAATTCCAATTCTATGGGATTTGTAGGAGGTATGATGCAGACTATTTTTAAAGGATTGTTTGGAGGTCTGTCTATTTTTATACCATTTATAATAGTTGCTACGGGGATACTTGGTTTCTTTGATGGAAACGAATACATATACAGAATAAAAAATACTAAAATGTATTATTTAATAATAGCATTTATATTTGTATTTTATGGTTTATTAAATGCTAGATCTCTTCCAGTTGAAAGTCCGTTAAGCAGTGAAATGTTTAAATCAGTTGTTCAAATGGGTATTGATGGTAGTGGAAGTGGTTTAATTGCAACAACTATAACTTACTATATAAAACAGGCATTTGGTATAACTGGAGGCTGGCTAATAAGTATATTTGCACTTATAGCAGGTATTATGTTTGTATTTAAAATATCTATAAAAGATTTAGTATCAAATATAAAAGTTAAATCGAAAGGAATAAAAAATAGTGATTTAACTATGAAAGAAAGAATGGCCAATATGAAACAATCTGTAATAGAAATGGTTACGGATGAAGTTGATGAAGAAACTATGGTCAAAAAACAAGGTTTATTTAAAAAAGATAAGAAAAAAGAAGAAGTTATAGAAGATGACTATGATGAAATAGAGGACAAGACTATAAAGATTGTAGGATTTAATAAAGCAGAAGATGACTATTTAGAAATATTAGAAGGGACCCAAAGTATTTCATCAGAACTTGATGTATTAAAAGAACTTCAAAATACAAATAAACAAAATATAAAGAATAATATATACGAAGATGTTAAAGAACAGCCAATAAAGACATCTAAGACCTATGACAATGAAAAAACTCAAGAAATAAGTATAAAACAAGAGGCAAACTACGATAATTATAAAATACCAAGTGTTAATTTATTAAATAAGATAGATAAAAAGGCTGATGATAATAGCAAAAAGAAAGTGTTAAAAAATGCTTCTTTACTAGAAAAAACTCTAGCAGACTTTGGAGTTGAAGCTAAAGTGAATCAAGTTACAGTAGGGCCTACTATAACAAGATATGAAATACAGCCAAGTCCAGGAGTTAAGGTAAGTAAAATAGTAAACTTAACAGATGATATAGCGCTAAGTTTAGCTGCTAGAAGTATAAGGATGGAAGCTCCAATACCAGGTAAAAGTGCTATAGGTATAGAAGTTCCAAATGAAACTCCTTTAATGGTTGGACTTAGAGAGGTATTTGAAAGCGAAGAATTTAAAAAGTTTGACTCTCCGCTTGCTATGGCGCTTGGAAAAGATATAAGTGGAAAACCTATTATAGGAGATATAGGTAAAATGCCACATTTACTTATAGCAGGATCAACAGGTTCTGGTAAGAGTGTTTGTGTAAATACATTGATAAGTAGTATACTATACAAGGCAAGACCTGATGAAGTCAAGTTGCTTTTAATAGACCCTAAGGTTGTTGAACTTGCAAATTATAATGGAATACCTCACTTACTAATACCTGTTGTAACAGACCCTAAAAAAGCTGCTAACGCACTTAATTGGGCAGTTGTAGAAATGAATAAGAGATATAAGATGTTTGCTGAAAATGGGGTAAAAGACATTACAAGCTATAATGAAAAATGTGAAGAAAAACTTCCAAAGATAGTTATAATAATAGACGAGCTTGCTGACCTTATGATGGCAAGTGCTAATGATGTAGAAGATTATATATGTAGATTAGCACAAATGGCAAGAGCTGCAGGTATGCATTTAATAGTAGCAACTCAAAGACCATCAGTAGATGTTATAACAGGTGTTATAAAGGCTAACATACCTTCAAGAATTGCATTTGCTGTTTCATCACAAACAGACTCTAGAACAATACTTGATATGGGTGGAGCTGAAAAGCTACTTGGAAAAGGTGATATGTTATTCTATCCACTAGGTGCATCAAAGCCAGTTAGACTTCAAGGTGCATTTATATCAGAAAATGAATCGCAAAATGTTATAGACTTTGTTAAGTCACAAGTTAAAGAAGAAGTAAAATACGAAGAAAATATAATGGATACAATATCTAAGGTTAACATAGAAAAGTCAAGTGATGAAGATGACCTTTTAAGGGATGCTATTGAATTTGTTGTAGAAAGTGGTCAAGGTTCTGCGTCTATGCTTCAAAGAAAGTTTAAAATAGGATTTAACAGAGCAGCAAGACTTATAGATTCTATGGAAGAAAGAGGTATAGTAGGGCCTAATGAAGGAAGCAAACCAAGAAAAGTATTAATGAGTAAACAAGATTTACAAAATTTAGAAGGTGAATAAAATTTGAATACAATAAATATAGAAGATGCATTAAATTTAAAAAACTGTATATTTATAGATGTGAGAACTGAATCTGAATACAAGGAAGACCATATATTAGATGCATTTAATATGCCTTTATTTAAAGACCATGAACATTGTGAAGTAGGAACAATATATAAAATGCAAGGAAAGAATGAAGCTATTCAAAAAGGATTTGACTTTGTAGGATATAAGTTAAAAGATATGTATATACAAGTCACAACTCTTGCAAGTGAATATGATAATATAGTAATATATTGTGCCAGAGGTGGAATGAGAAGTGGATCTGTATGTAACCTATTTGACTCTCTAGGGATTAGCATATATAAACTTGAAGGTGGATATAAGGCGTACAGAAACTATGTATTAGAATATTTAGATAACATAATGAACGTTAAAAACTTTATAGTAGTTCATGGATTAACAGGTGTTGGGAAAACTGACTTATTAAATATACTAGAAGAAAAAAATGTGGACAATATAGATTTGGAAGGACTTGCTAAAAATAGTGGTTCTACATTTGGTTTTATAACACATGATAAAAAACCACCAACTCAGAAAAAATTTGAATCAAAAATATTTGAAAAAATATTTTTCTCAAAGAGTGATTATATATTCATAGAAAGTGAAAGTAAAAGAGTAGGTCACGTATTAATACCAAATAATATTTATGATGCTATAGTTAGAGATGGATATCATATACTTCTTGAATGTAGCTTAGAAAATAGAGTGAAAAGACTTTGTAGAGATTATGTATATGATAAAGATGAAAATAATATAGAAGTATTAAAAGATTGTATAAATAAATTTAGAAAAAGACTTGGACACAATAAAGTTGATGAATATATTAATTTATTAGAAGAAGGAAAATATGAAGAGCTAGTAGAAAAATACTTAGTAGAGTATTATGACTCATTATATATGCATTCAGTTGATAAATATAAATATAATGAGGTTATAAACTTTGACGATGTTGACAGCGCAGTAGAAGAAGTTATAAAATTTCATCAATCAGCAATGGAAGGAGTAATAAAATGTTAAAAATCGCATTAGAATCATTAGGATGTTCTAAAAACTTAGTAGATGCAGAAATAATGATGGGAATACTTAATAAAAAAGGATATAAGTTAGTTGGAGACTTTGAAGAAGCAGATATAATATTAGTAAATACTTGTGGATTTATAGAATCTGCAAAACAAGAATCTATACAAACTATACTAGAATTAGCACAATTAAAAGAAACTGCTAATTTAAAGTTACTTATAGTTACAGGATGTTTAGCACAAAGATACTCAGAAGAATTAAAAACAGAAATACCAGAAATAGATGCAATAGTAGGAACAGGAAGCTATCAACAAATAGATGAAATTATAGCTAACCTTGAAAAAGAAAATCATATAGTAAGCTTAAATGATATAGACTTTGCATATAATGAAGATTTACCAAGATATGTATCAACTCCAGATTATATGGCTTACTTAAAAATAGGAGAAGGATGCGATAATAAATGTACTTATTGTATAATACCTAAATTAAGAGGTAAATACAGAAGTAGGAAAATGGAAGATATAATAGCAGAGGCTAAAGATTTAGCAACTAAAGGTGTTAAGGAGTTAGTTGTTATAGCACAAGACACAACAAAATATGGATGTGATTTATATGGAAAGGAAATGCTTCCTGAATTACTAGAAAAACTTGCACAAATAGAAGGTATAAAATGGATAAGAATAATGTATTCATATCCAGAATCAATAACTGAAGAATTAGTTAAAGTTATTAAAAAATATGATAATATATGTAACTATTTTGATATGCCAATACAACATGCAAGTAATAAAATATTAAAGTTAATGAACAGACACACGACAAAAGAAAATATATTATCAACTATAAATATGATAAGAAAGCATATACCAGACGTTACATTAAGAACTACTATAATAGTAGGATTCCCAGGAGAAACAGAAGAGGATTTTAATGAATTAGTAGAGTTTGTTAAGGTAGCTAAGTTTGATAGACTTGGAGCATTCTCTTATTCAAGAGAAGAAGATACAGCAGCTGATAAACTTCCTAATCACTTAGAAGAAGAGATTAAAAATGAAAGAAGAGATGCTTTAATGTTAGTTCAACAAAGTATATCAGAAAAACTAAATTCTAATAAAGTCGGAAATGTATATGAAGTTTTGGTAGAAGAACAAATAGAAGACAAAGTATATATAGGAAGAACTCAAGGAGATGCAGAGGAAATCGACAGTATAGTATATGTTAAATCTGATAAAAAGTTAAACATAGGTGACTTCGTAAATGTGAAAATAACTAGTGCATTAGAATATGATTTAATGGGGGATATAGTTAATGAACTTGCCTAATAAACTAACTTTATTTAGGATATTTTTAATACCAGTATTTATACTTGTTATGTTGTTTAACATACCGAGTAAATATTTAATAGCATGTATAATATTTATAGTAGCATCTATAACAGATGCAATGGATGGATATATAGCTAGGAAGCATAATTTAATTACTGATTTTGGGAAATTTATGGATCCGCTAGCAGATAAGCTACTAGTTATATCAGCGCTTATATGTATGATAGAAGTAGGGCTAGTGCATGGTTGGATGGTAATTATAATTGTTGCTAGAGAGCTTACAGTAAGTATACTAAGAGCAATAGCTGCTGCTGACGGAAAGGTAATAGCAGCAAGTGGTGGTGGAAAATTAAAGACAATAAGCCAAATGATAGCAATACCACTATTACTTTTAGGAAAAGAGTTTGGAAGTACTATAGTACTATCTATAGGAAATATAACAATTCTAATAGCTACATTGCTTACTTTATATTCTGGATGGGAGTATTTATACAAGAATAAAAACTTATTTATGGAAAGTAAATAATTAAAAGGAGCTATTATTAAGATTAGCTATTAGAGTTAATTTCTTAATATAGCTCCTTTATATTTTATAGGTTAAAAATTTTATTATTTATTATTTAATTAAAATTGGTTAGAATAAAAAGCTTTGTCTTAAATTAGAAAAGTATTATAAATAAAACTTGTATAAAAACACAAATAAAAGTTTATAAATAAAATAAGTATGGTAAAATCTTACTGAAGACAAATTCTAATTTTATATATTAAAACTATAGCCTATAAATATAAACATATATTTCATATATAACTAAATATAAAATAAACTATATATTTTTAATATAAAGAAGATTAGTTTTATTAAATATTAATTATAGTTATAGAATTATATTATTGTTGACTAGAATAAAGCGAATTTTTGTAATTGACGGAGATTATTTTATGATATATAATAGTTATACAAGGCAGAACGAATGTTTGGTATTTATAGAAATGAAAGGAATGATATAGATGAGTATAGAGCAAGAGAAACTAAATGCGCTTAATCAAGCATTAGGTAAAATAGAAAAAGAGTTTGGTAAAGGATCAGTAATGAAGCTTGGGGAAGCTACATCGATGGCAATTGATGTTATATCAACAGGATCAATAGGTCTTGATATAGCAGTTGGTATAGGTGGACTTCCAAAAGGAAGAATAATAGAAGTATATGGGCCAGAATCTTCAGGTAAAACAACAGTTGCACTTCACACAGTAGCAGAAGCTCAAAAGCAAGGTGGAATAGCAGCGTTTATAGATGCGGAACATGCACTTGATCCAGTATATGCAAAAGCGTTGGGTGTAGATATAGATAACTTAATAATATCTCAACCAGATACAGGAGAACAAGCACTAGAAATAGCAGAAGCACTTATAAGAAGTGGGGCTATAGATATAATAGTAGTAGACTCAGTTGCAGCACTTGTTCCAAGAGCAGAAATAGAAGGAGATATGGGAGATTCTCACGTTGGTCTTCAGGCTAGACTTATGTCTCAAGCGCTTAGAAAATTAACTGGATCTATAAAAAAATCTAATTGTGTTGCAATATTCATAAACCAATTAAGAGAAAAGGTTGGTATAATGTTTGGTAACCCTGAGACAACAACTGGAGGACGTGCTCTAAAATTCTACTCATCAGTAAGATTAGATGTTAGAAAAATAGATACTATAAAGCAAGGAGATAAGGTATTAGGAAGTAGAACAAGAGTTAAGGTTGTTAAGAACAAGGTGGCTCCACCATTTAAACAAGCTGAATTTGATATAATGTATGGAGAAGGTATATCTAAAGTTGGTGATTTATTAGATATAGCGTCAGATATAGATATAGTTAAAAAGTCAGGAGCTTGGTATAGTTACAATGATACTAAACTTGGACAAGGTAGAGAAAATGTTAAAAAGTTTCTGCAAGATAATCCTGATTTAATAAAGGAAATCGATGAAAAAGTAAGACATCACTATAAATTAGATGAAACTAGAGAAAATGCTCAAGAAGAAGAAGATACATTACTAAATTTAGAATAATAAAGTAATACACACCTCCTATTAACTTGACATGCGATAGAAAAAATTATAAAATTAATTAAGGACATAGTATCTAAATATGATTTTTAAATAAAATACTCTTAAATGTTACAAATAGAGGATTTTATCGACATTACAATATATAACTTAGAAGTAATGATTGTATTTTTTCTATATGCTATAGTTTTAATTAAATTATAAAATTATTTAGACTTTTAAAATGTAATTTTGGGATTATTATCAAAGGAGGTGGGTGTCATAGATATAATAAGTATTTTATTAGGGATAGCGGTAGGTATTATTGCTGGTTATTTTGTGAGAAAAAATATATATGAGTCAAAAATTGGCCAAGCTAATAGTGAAGCTGATAGAATAATAAAACAAGCAGAAGATGACTCAAAGAGGATACACAAAGAAAAATTATTAGAAGCACAAGAGGAAATTCATAAGTTAAGAACTGAATCTGAAAGAGAAAATAAGGAAAGAAGATCTGACTTACAAAAATTTGAAAGAAGAGTTATACAAAAAGAAGAAATATTAGACAAAAAGTTACAAAACTTAGAACAAAAGGAAACAAGCCTAGGGGACAAGTTAAAAAATGTAGCTAGAAAAGAAGAAGAGATTGAGGCTATAAAAACCCAGCAATTAGAAAAATTAGAGAGTATATCAGGAATAACATCTGATAAGGCAAAAGAAATAATATTAACTAATGCTGAAAGAGACGTTAGAAGAGAAATGTCTATAATGATAAAGGAAATAGAGTCTCAAGCTAAGGAAGAAGCAGAGAAGAAATCAAGGGAAATAATAGGGTATGCTATACAAAAATGTGCAGCAGACCATGTTGCTGAAACTACTGTTACAGTTGTAAATTTACCTAATGATGAAATGAAAGGTAGAATTATAGGTAGAGAAGGTAGAAATATAAGAACACTAGAAACATTAACAGGAATAGATCTTATAATAGATGATACTCCTGAAGCTGTAATATTATCAGGATTTGATCCTATAAGAAGAGAAGTTGCTAGAATAACACTTGAAAAATTAATAGCAGATGGTAGAATACACCCTGCTAGAATTGAAGAAATGGTTGATAAGGCTAGAAAAGAAGTAGACAACATAATAAAAGAATACGGAGAACAAGCGGCCTTTGAAACTGGTGTTCATGGACTTCATCCAGAGTTAGTTAAATTACTAGGAAGACTTAACTATAGAACCAGTTATGGACAAAATGTACTTAAGCATTCTATAGAAGTTGCTCATATAGCTGGTATAATGGCAGCAGAAATAGGTGCTGATATTAGACTTGCAAAGAGAGCTGGTCTTTTACATGATATAGGAAAAGCCGTAGATCATGAAATGGAAGGAACTCATGTTGAGATAGGTATGGACTTACTTAAGAAATATAAAGAATCTAAAGAAGTTATACATGCAATGAGTACACACCATGGTGATTATGAACCGCAGACTATAGAAGCTGTACTTGTAACAGCAGCAGATGCTATATCAGCAGCAAGACCAGGAGCTAGAAGAGAAACTCTAGAAGCTTATATCAGAAGATTAGAAAAGTTAGAAGAAATAGCTAACTCATATGAAGGAGTAGATAAATCTTTTGCTATACAAGCAGGTAGAGAAATAAGAATAATGGTTAAGCCTGAAAATGTTAGTGATGAAGATATTCATTTATTAGCTAGGGAGATGACTAAGAGAATAGAAGATGAACTAGAATACCCAGGACAAATAAAAGTTAGTATAATAAGAGAAACTAGAGCAATTGAATATGCTAAATAAAAAAGAGAGGTTAAATACCTCTCTTTTTTATAATCTATTTTTATAATTATTTGGAAAATATTATAAAAATAACTTTTTTTGCTAAATAAAGAAAATTATAAAAGATTTAATTATATATACACTTAAGTAAATTGGTAATAATAAAAATACAACAATAAGAAAGGATGATTTTATGTTAAATAAATTAGCTAAAAACCAATATGTAAAAATAATAAAAAGTAATGCAGGAAATAATGGAATAGAATATGGAGTTGTACTAGAAGAGGAAGATGGTAAATACGACATAATGAGTATAGGATTTGAAAATAAAAATGGTAAATTTCTAGAGTACCCAACTAATGTTGAGAATTTAGTTCAATGCTACACTACTCAAGATGCACAATTTGATGAAGTAAAAGAAAATGAAGTAAGAAGAAAAATGAATATATGGTTAGAAAATAACTATAAAAGATAATTATATGGGGGAGTATATATACTCTCCTTTTATTGTTGAAATGCAAAATTTTTATCTATAAATATCAATATGGAAAAATTTATACTAAAATGATATAATTATTATAATTAAGGGGGGAATTTAAAGTGAACCAGTACACAAATATTAACTCTCAACTAGAAGCTTTAAAGCTTAAAGATATAGAAACATATTTTTATAAAGAAATAGGAAATTATGCTAGTATAATTCCTAAAGTGACACCTTTTAAAGGTATAAATACAGATATGTTATATATAAAAGATAATAAGTTGTTATTTATAAAGTTTATGGATACAACCGAAGATTTATTTTTTATATTAGAAGAAGAGTTACTAGAAGTAATGAATGAAGAATATGAGCTTTTAAAAATAAAAATGGAACAATCAAAATTAAATATAGAATATAATTATGTGTTTGTAATGCCATATGTTGATATAGATGATGCATATAAATTTGAAGATTTTATAGAAAATAATTTAATAGATAAAACTAAACTTGAGGAAATTTTAATGGGGGAAGCCTTAATAGATGAATATCTTAAAGGTGAAAATAATGAAATAGATTTAAATTTATTTTTATTAAAAATATGCCCAGAATATTATGTGTTAAATGATAAAATACATTTAAATAATAGGTTTAAAAAAATTTCATTCTACAGCGATGATTATAAATATAGTGCAACACCTTTAAGTGAAGAGCAAATAAAGGATATAATATCTATAAACTATGGAAATACATTATTTACAGGGGGATCAGGGACTGGTAAAACTACTCTTATGTTATCTAAAGTAATGAAGCTAGCAAGAGTTTATCCTCATCATAGATTCTTAATACTAACTAATACAAAACAAGAAAGTAATGAATTAAGAGAGAAACTACAAGTTCTATATAAAGAAAATACTAATATAGATATATATACACTTAGTGCATTTGTACTTAAATTAGCTAAAAAGTATAATTTAGTAGTTGATTATAATATGTTGAAAAAGGATTATCATAAAACTTTTAATAATATAGTAAAACAAGCTAGAAATATTATCAAAAATAAAAACATGTTTAAAGGGATATTTATAGATGAAGCAGAGAGTTTTTCTAAAGATGAAATTGAATTTATAAGAGAGTTCCTATATAAGACAAAATATATATTTAATGTTTTTTCATGTAATAGTTTAAATATATCAAATAATGTTAATATATTTAAGGACAACCTAAAAGAAATAAAATTTGATGAACATATAAATTTATATAAAAACTATAGACAATCTAAAGAGCTTGTTGATTTTAATAATAACTTCTGTGAAAATATAGATAAATATATAAAAAATTTAAGAAGTAATGTTAAAAATACAGGATTTTATAAAACAGAGGATATAAAGTCTAATACTAAATCTGTAGATATAATAAAGGTAAGTGATTTAGAGGAACAAATAAGTTCTGTTATTTGGGAAGTTGAGTACCTTATAAACCAAAAAGGCTTAGATTATTCTGAGATAGCAATAATATATCCCTATAATAAGAAAAAATTAAAAAGTGGAAAAGTTATGTATTTCCAATATATGCTTAGAAAAGCACTAGAAAAGATAAACATACCGTATATATATGCAGAAGAAAACTTAACTAATATAAGTAAAAAAGTAGGTATAACAATATCTAATATATATACAATAAAGAATTTAGAGTATAAGGCATGTGTAGTTTGCCAACTAGAAATGTTATATAACCATACTATAAATGACACAACCCAAGATTATCAGATAAATGATTTTATAGGAGACTTAAATAAAGTATATTTAGCTATAAATAGAGCTTGCGATTATTTAAGTATAGTTACAGCTTTTAATGAAGAGACCAGCGATATTATAAAGCTTCTTATTGAATCTAAATAAAAAGAAGCACTAAATGTGCTTCTTTTTATTTTAAACTATTTAATTAAAAAGAAATATGCAAGTACTAATATACCAAGAACTATTCTATAATATCCAAATACTTTAAAGTCATGTTTCTTGATGTAATCAAGTAAGAACTTTATAGCTAATATTGAAACTATATATGCAACAATAGATCCTGTTGCAAGAATTAACCACTCAAAACTAGTAAATGCAAAGCCTGTTTTAACAAGTTTTAATGCACTTGCACCAAGCATAGTAGGCACAGCTAGGAAGAATGAGAATTCTGTTGCTATATATCTAGATGTTCCAAGTAAAACAGCACCAATTATAGTAGAGCCAGATCTAGATGTACCAGGTATTAAAGCTAAACATTGGAATAAACCAATACCAATAGCTAACTTATAGCTAACTTCAGAAAAACTATTAACTGATGGTCTTTTATTTCTGTTTTCAAGCATAATCATAATTACACCATACACTATTAAAGCTATAGCAACTGTAGTTGGGTTAAAGAATAATGCATCTATTGTATCATCAAATAATAAACCAAGTATACCTGATGGTATAACTGCTATTATAACTTTAATCCATAAATCGATAGTTTCATTTTTTTGAATTTTAGATTTTGAACTATCAAAAGGGTTTAGTTTTTTAAAGAAAATTGTAAGAACAGCTAGTATAGAACCAAACTGAATTACTACTAAAAATGTACTCATAAAAGTTTCTGACACATTTAGTTTTATGAATTCATTAAATAAAATCATATGACCTGTACTACTTACAGGTAGCCACTCTGTTATACCTTGAACAATACCGATAAGAGCGGCTTTAAAAAGTTCCATTAATTCCATTAATTAAATTACCTCCTATGTAAAATAATACTTTTGGTAAATAAACGCTATTAATAAGTATATCAATAATGTGAAATATATTCAATATATAGATTAAAATGTTAAAAAATATAAGAAAGGGAAAATATCCATGGAGAATGAAAAATTACTAGAAGATATAGAGTATGAAGTTTTTAAAGACTTTTCTAAAAAGCTAGAGCCGACGACTAGACATGACTATTTATCTAAGGTAATATTATTTAAAAAATTTTTACAAGAGAAAGAATTAGTATATGCAAATAAAGAAGATTGTAAAAAATTCATAGACTATATTCAGACAATATATAAAAAATCAACTTGTGAGAAGGTTTATAGTTACCTACATAGCTTTTATAATTATTTAAAAAAAGAAGAATATATAGAAATAAATCCATTTAGATATGTTGAAAAGCCAGCAGTTAGTAGGATAAAAGGTAAAGATGATGTACTTAGTATTTTGGAAATAAATACGCTTATAGATACACTGTATAAATTAAATATAAGAGATAAAACTATAGTAGTATTTTTAATAACTACTGGGTGCTTACTTAATGAACTAGTTAGTTTAAAATGGAAAGATCTTATGGTAGATGATAAAGATAACTACTACGTACGACTAGGAAAGGGGAAAAAAGAAAGAATAGTTAAACTACATCCATATTGCTTTAGATTAATAGAGGAATATAGACGTTATTCATTGTTACCAGAAATTATAATGCCAACAGAAGATTTTGTTTTTACAACTCAAAAAAGTAATTATATAACAGATCGAAATGTCAGATTAATAGTAAGAAAAGCACTAGATTTAGCTGGACTTTCAAATTATTCATCTAAAGATTTTAGACATTCATTTGCTGCTATAAGTTTAAGACTAGGGGCTGATGAAGAGGATGTAAAAAATCAGTTGGGATGGAGTGATAAATACTATGCTATAAGATACAAGTATGTATTAAATTTTGTAGATAGTCATAGTGTAGATTATTTAATAGATAGTGATGAATTTTTGATTAACACTAAATGAACAAATAGATGAAAATACTTGTTATTGTTCGTAATGTTTTATATAATTAGTATATAAATCATATTCAAGGAAGGTGCATATTATGATAGACAATAAATACACTACATATAAAAATCCTCTGACAGATAGATATTGCAGTAAAGATATGAGCTATATATTCTCTCCTCAGTTTAAATTTTCAACTTGGAGAAAACTATGGGTTGCTTTGGCAGAAGGGGAAAAAGAGCTAGGCATAAATATAACTGAAGAGCAAATAAATGAATTAAGAAATAATATAGATAATATAAACTTTGATGAAGCTAGAAAAATAGAAAAAGAAGTAAGGCATGATGTTATGAGTCATGTTAAGGCTTATGGCCTTCAATGTGATAAAGCTAAGGGTATAATACATTTAGGGGCAACTTCAGCTTACGTTGGAGATAATACTGATGTTATACAAATGAATGAAGCATTAAAACTTATAAGAGTAAAGCTTGTTAATTTAATAAACAATTTAAAGGAATTCTCTCTTAAATATAAGGATGTTCCAACATTAGGATTTACTCATTTTCAAGCAGCTCAACTTACAACAGTAGGAAAGAGAGCTACTTTATGGGCGCAAGATTTAATACTTGATTTAGAAGACTTAAATTATAGAATAGACAATATGAAACTAAGAGGAGTAAAAGGTACTACTGGAACACAAGCAAGTTTCTTAAGTTTATTTGAAGGTGATCATGAAAAGGTATCAGAACTTGATAAATTAGTATGTACAAAAATGGGATATAAGTATTCTTATGCTGTAAGTGGTCAAACATATACTAGAAAGTTAGATTATCAAGTTGTAAGTATATTATCATCAATAGCTCAAAGTATGCATAAAATGACTAATGATATAAGACTTTTACAAAGTTTAAAAGAATTAGAAGAACCATTTGAAAAAAATCAAATAGGTTCATCTGCTATGGCTTATAAAAGAAATCCTATGAGAAGTGAAAGAATAGCATCATTATCTAAGTATATAATAACTGAATCATTAAGCCCTGCTTTAGTTCAAGCAACTCAATGGTTAGAAAGAAGTTTAGATGACTCAGCTAACAAGAGATTAGCTATACCTCAGGCTTTTATGGCAGCAGATGCCATACTTGAAATAGGAATAAACGTTACAGATGGTTTAGTAGTATATGAAAATATGATAAATAAGCATATAAATGAAGAACTTCCTTTTATGGCTACAGAAACTATACTTATGGAAGCTGTAAAAAGAGGTGGAGACAGACAAGAACTACATGAGATTATAAGAGAATATTCTATGAAAGCTGCATATAGAGTTAAGCAAGAGGGATTAAATAATAATCTGATAGATCTTATAATAGAAGATTCTGCTTTTAGAATGAGCAAAGAAGAAATATTATCTATAATGGCTCCTAAAAACTTTGTGGGAAGGGCACCAGAGCAAGTGGTAGAGTTTGTTAATGAAACATTAGAGCCTGCTATAAAAGAATACAAAGAGTTAATAGGGAATATAAAAGTAGATTTACATGTTTAATAAAAAATAATTTAGATAAAAAGATCATGTATAGTATATAAAAGTATTTATAGCTATGCATGGTCTTTTTTATAATAAGTACATTTTATAAATATTCTTAAATATAAAGAAACGGTAATAAATAATGAAAAAAATCCTCTATATATGAATTAAATTTAATATAACTGTAAAAATTAATATCATATCAATCAAGGAGGAATCATAATGGGTGAAAATGCAAATACAACAAAAAAATTAACACTAGTATCATTGATACTTATGATTTTTACATCAGTATTTGGATTTGCTAATATGCCAAGAGCATTTTATCTTATGGGATATGCAGCGATACCATGGTATGTACTAAGTTCAATATTATTTTTTATACCTTATGCATTCATGATGGCAGAGTATGGGTCTGCATTTAAAAAAGAAACGGGAGGAATATACTCCTGGATGGAAAAATCTGTAGGTCCTAAATATGCTTTTATATGTACATTTATGTGGTATGCATCTTATATAATATGGATGGTAAATGTTTCATCTACAATTTGGGTTCCACTATCCAACGCTATATTTGGTAGAGACAGAACAGGAGAATTAAGTTTATTAGGTTTAAGTTCTATACAATCACTAGGTATACTTGGATGTTTATGGATATTACTAGTAACATTTATAGCTTCAAAAGGGGTAGAAAAGATAAAAAAAGTAACTTCTGTAGGTGGTACTGCAGTAGCGCTACTTAATTTAGTATTATTAATAGGAGGATTTATAGTTTTAGCTTCAAATGGATTTCATTTTAAGCAACCTATATTAAATATTGCTAGAGATTTTACAACTTCACCAAATCCTGCCTATCAAACACCACTTAGTATTTTATCTTTTTTGACATTTGCAATATTTGCATTTGGGGGGCTTGAGGTTTTAGGTGGACTTGTTGACCAAACTGAAAATGCGGAAACAACATTTCCAAAAGGCCTTACTATATCAGCTATAGTTATAGCAGTAGGGTATGCAATTGGTATATTTGCTTGTGGTATGTTTACCAATTGGAACGATGTGTTATCACTAGATACTGTTAATATGGCTAATGTTGCTTATGTATTAATGAGAAATTTAGGATACGAACTTGGAATTACTTTTGGAATGAGTCAAGAATCTTCTATAACTTTAGGTTTATGGATTGCTAGATTTGTTGGAGTTTCAATGTTTTTAGCTTTAACAGGTGCTTTTTTTACACTAACTTATTCACCTTTAAAAACATTGATAGAAGGTTCACCTAAGAAATTATGGCCAGGAGAATTTGCTGAAATAAAAGATGGAATGCCTGTAAATGCTATGTGGATTCAAGCTATAATAGCTATTTTAATAGTACTTGTAGTATCTTTCGGTGGAAGTAACGGTCAAGCATTTTTTGCACTTTTAGTTCTTATGACAAATGTTTCAATGACTATACCATATATATTCTTGTCAGGAGCATTTCCATTATTTAAGAAAAAACAACTAGCTGGAGAAGTAGAAAAATCTTTTACAGTATACAAGTCTTATAAAATGGCATTAACTGCATCAATAATAGTAAGTTTTGTTGTTGGATTTGCAAATGTATTTAGTATAATAGAACCTGCTATAGGAGGACGGATTATAGATACAGTATTTATGATAGCGGGGCCTGTAATATTCTCTCTTATAGCATTTATATTATATCACTTATATGAAAGAAAGTAATATAGTAAAAAGGAGCTGTCTCATTAAGAGTAAATAATACAATATATAGTTATGCATAATTTGAATTAGCACAATATATTGTATATATTTTTTTTAGTTCGACAGTCCCTTTAATTTTTTACGTATAAGGAAATTATATCATGAAGAAATTTGGATAACTAATGAATATAAGTAATATTAATAACTTTGAAAATATAAAAATTATATTTTGAAATGCTTCGCCCACAAAGTTGCTCAAGCAACAGAGGTATCCGTAGTTGGAGCAAGGATATATTTTTTAAGAAATGAGCTAAATGAATTTTTCATAAGAATTTTATAGGTTATTTAAATAGATATAATTTATAATGTTTTAGTTGTTTTATGTTTCAAAAACTATTGTACTAACAAATTATTTAATGTAAACTATACTGTAGTTAGTAAATTAATGAGTTTTACATCTGGGGTGATAAAATGAAACGTATCGTGCCTAATACAATAAATTTTTTATCAAAGACATTTCCGAAGCTATATTCTAGTCTTTACTTAGAATATTTAAAACAGTATGCATCTACATATAGTGTTAATAAAACACAACTAAGGGCTTTAATTATTATAAAAAATAATGGAGCAATAAGTATGACAGCTTTATGTAATAATCTAAATATTGAAAAGGGTAGTTTAACTAGTATGATAGATGATTTAACTGAAAAAGGTTATGTTACGAGGGAAAGAGATATATATGATAGAAAAAAGTATCTAATAACTATAACAGAAAGTGGAGATGGGATTGCTTCTGATTTTGTAGATAAATTAACGCTTAGATTAGAAGAAAGACTCATTAAACTTACTGAAGAAGATAAGAAAAAGTATATTTGTGCAGTGAAAACATTAGAAGAGATATTTGATAAATATGGACAAGGATAAAAGCAATCATTATTGGTTGCTTTTACCATATTGAGATGTTGAGTATTAATATTTGACACTTATTTTTAAATTCTATTTATTTTTAATCTGTTGTGCTAGTTAATCTCTACACATATTGAAAATGCTATACAGCATTTTTTAATAATTCACTTTTATATAATCAACCCTAGTAATTTCAATGACTAAATTTAACTAGCACAACGAGTATTTTTACTATAAATATATAAACATTGCTTTAAGATTATAGCAGTTTTATTAAGGTATATATTATTTAATATATATACAAGTCGTATTTTATATCTGACAAGTTCAGGGTTAGAGTGATTTTTTAGAAGTACATTTCATAAGGTTTTTCCTATCTTTATTAAAATAAGTAGCATTTATATAACAAAATCATCATTATTTTAAACTATTAATTTCCACATTGATATTAAAAAACTTTATATAGTAATTTTAATATGCTTAGAAAAATAACTAGCACAACATATTAACTTATTTTACTTATAAAAAAATTATATAAAAAGTACAAAAAGTCATTTATAAATAAATATAATAAAAGGTTATTATTTACATATAAAAAAGTAGATGATATGGTAAAATAGTAACAAAGAGGTGCTGAATATGAAAGAGATAAGGATAGATGATATAAATCGTGATATAGTAATTTTTGCAAAAGATAGAGTTGGAAGGCCTATGGATGAAGTAACTAATGAAAATGAGAAAGGTATAATAGATGAGTACAATAAGGATTGTCCATTTTGTAGAGGAAATGAACATTATACCACAGATTCAAGGTTTAAGGTAGAAGATGAAAATGGATGGATAGTAAGGTCTATAGATAATAAATTTCCGATAGTAGATAATTTCCAAGAAAATGTATATGGAAGTCACGAAGTAATGATAGATACCTATAGACATAATGGAAATTTTTATAATATGAATGAAGATGAATTTTATAATATGTTTTTAATGTATAAAGATAGATACTTAAATCTTATAAAAGATGAAAAGATAGAATACGTAAGTATATTTAAAAATTATTTAAGAAAAGCAGGGGCATCTTTAAATCATCCTCATTCCCAGATAGTTTCTATATCGATGGTACCTCCTGATATAGAAAGAGAGTTTACTATATCAAAACAGTATTATATAGAAAATAAAAGATACTTATATGATGACATTATAAATGAAGAAATAAGAGAGAATGATAGAGTTATAAATAATAGTGAAAGTTTTTTAACTTTAGTACCAAAGTCAACAAAATATACAGGAGAGATTAGAATTTTATTTAAAAAAAATATAAAATTTGAAAATATATTAAATAAAGATATAAAAGAATTGTCTATAATATTTAAAAATTTATTCTCGAATTTGTTTAAAGTAAATGGAAATTCGCCATTTAATATATTTATACATTCTCATCCTAAAAATATTGAGAGTGAGTATTTTAATGTACATATACACATAATCCCTAGAAAGTATAGCTTTGGAGGATTTGAATTAGGTACTGGGTTATATGTATCTTCTATAGAACCTAAAGATATAGCGAAGAAAATAAGGTTTTAATATATGTTAAAATATTTATGATTAAGGGGAGTATAAAAATATCAATATACAAAAATTTGGAGGACAATATGAAATTTATATCATGGAATGTAAACGGTATAAGAGCCTGTGTTACTAAAGGATTTTTAGATTATTTTAAAGAAGTTGATGCAGATATATTTTGCTTACAAGAGACAAAACTTCAAGAAGGTCAAATAGATTTAAATTTAGAAGGATACTATGATTATTGGAACTATGCAAAAAAGAAGGGGTATTCTGGAACAGCTATATTTACTAAGAAAAAGCCTATAAGTGTATCATATGGAATAGATATAGAAGAACATGATAATGAAGGTAGAGTTATAACATTAGAATTTGAAGATTTTTATTTTATAACAGTATATACACCAAATTCTCAAAGTGAATTAAAAAGACTTGATTATAGAATGAAATGGGAAGATGATTTTAGAGGATACTTAAAAAAATTAGATAATATAAAGCCTGTAATATTTTGTGGAGATTTAAATGTAGCTCACAAAGAAATAGACTTAAAAAATCCTAAAACAAATAGAAAAAACGCAGGATTTACAGATGAAGAGAGGGAAAAATTAACTACTTTATTAGATAATGGATTTATTGATACATATAGATATTTTAATCCAAATAAAGAGGGGATATATTCTTGGTGGTCATATAGATTCAATGCAAGAAAAAATAACTCAGGATGGAGAATTGACTATTTCTTAGCATCTGAAAAGTTAAAAGATAGATTAGTTAGTGCAGATATACACACTGAAATATTGGGTTCAGATCACTGCCCAATTGAATTAGTTTTAAAATAACATTAATTTATATCATATTATCTAAAAATATTAATAAAATATACTATGGAATAATATAATGTATAAAATGATTAAATATTTTATTATTAGGGGGTATATTTATTAATGAATTTATTAGATTTTAAAAATAAATTAATTAAAGGAAAAGAATTAGGTGGAGAAGTTGTATACATAAAAGAGGACAACCTTTTATATGGGATAGATTCAATATATAAAAATCATGAAGTAAATAGTATATCTTTATTAAAATCAGAGCAAAACTCAATAAAAGTACATGATCTAATAGAATTTTTAGAAAAAGAATGTGATGATTTTTGTGAAGGTGATGTATTTATAGGAAGTACTATACATTCTCGAGATGATAATAAAGGGATTGTAAGTGTAGAGTTTGCACAATATGAAGCTATAAAGATGATATTTATAAACATATAATTATAAAAAAGATAGACAATGAAATTGTCTATCTTTTTTTATATATGGCTGATTCAGTTAAAAACTGGTTTGTTTTTCCCATTTTATAAGCTAAATCTATTATTTTTTTATCCTCTTTAGTTAAATCTCTTTGAAGAATCTTAGCAAATTCAGCAAATAGCTTATCATAATTAATTTGTTTTTTAGTACTTTTTTTTGCTGAAGATGGTTTAACTGTAGTGTACATATAAACATCAGGGACTATACTTGGATTATATATTCTTATAAATACTTGAGCTGTATAATAAGCATCATTTAAAGCATTATGATAAGATTTATCTTGATCTAAATTTAATATTTGTATAGCATTTTGAAGACCGATACTTTTACCAGTTGGATTATTAAAGTATATAGATGCATAGTGTTGAATATTTATATATGACTTTGTAAGAGTTTTATAAGGTAAATCATAGTAAGTTATATTTCTGAATAACTTTTTTAAGTCTCCAGTTCCCCATACACAAAGGACTGTATTTTTCTTTGTAGATACAAATTTTTTAAAATCTTTATATACTTGAGGAAACGAAGGTGCATCTATAACATCTTCAGATTTTATTCCAGTCATTTTGCCTACAAAAGGATGGATAGATTTATATAGCTGTGGTTTAATATAGCTATTAAAAGTATCTATTATATTAAAATTAGAATCTAATTTTATAGCACCTATTTGAATTATTTCAAAGGGACACCTTTCATTAGACACTGTTTTATTAAGAGCTTTATCAAATCCTTGATTAAACTCTAAATCGAAAACTACATATTCCATAATAATTCTCTCCTAAATTAAGTAACTTATATATTAAATTTATATTACAAAAAGTATATAATTAATAACTACATTGTTTAGTATATCAAAATATTTTTGTATTTTTAGTATACCCTATATTTATATAAAAGTTAAACTTTTAAATATAAGTATTTATATAAAATAAAAAAACAAAAATATTGAGAACTTTATATATATAATATATAATGAGTATAAATAAAAATGCGAATTAAAAGATTAAATAATAATAAAAAAATACGATATTAGAGATTAGGGGAGTGACAGTATGAAAGGCTTATTATATACGGTAGAAAAAGAAAAACATAATGAAAAAGATTTAAAAGAAATATTAAAAGCAAACCCACAAATAAAATTTGTATCACTTATGGGAATAGATTTAGGTGGAAATGCAACTGATGAAAAAATACCTGTAGAGTTATTCTTAGAAGATATAAATGACTTTTTAGAATCAGCAGTTCAAACCGATGGTTCAAGTGTTGAACTTTATAACATAGCGACTTTAAATAATGCAAAAGTAGATTTAATGCCAGATTCAGATTGTAAGTGGTATGTAGATTATAATATGGAACATATTGATAGTGAATTAAATTTACCAATAGGTACTCTTAGAATACCAGCATTTTTAATACATGATAATAAGAAAGTATGTTCAAGAGGGGTTTTACAAAGAGCAGAAAAGTATTTTAAAACATCATTATTTGAAATATTTGAAAAATATCCTCATGTTATAAATAACATAGGGATAGATAATATATCAGATATAGAAGAAATAATATTAACATCAGCTACGGAGTTAGAATTCTGGGTAAATACGCCAGAAGATAAAGCTGATTTAGAAAAGCTATATGTATCTCAAAGTCTAAAAGAACAGTATTGGAAAAGAACTCATGGTATAATTAGAACTTGTTTAGAGAAAAGTTTAATAGAACTTCAAAATATAGGGGTAAATCCAGAAATGGCTCATAAGGAAGTTGGAGGAATAAACAGTTCTATAAGTATAGATGGCAAGACTAATCATGCTATGGAACAATTAGAAATATCATGGAAATTTTCATCTCCTCTTCAAGCTGCAGATATTGAATTAATAGTAAGAGAAGTTATAGAAGATATATTTACGTCAAATGGATTAGAAGTTACATTTAAAGCTAAACCAATACATGGAGTTGCAGGTAGTGGAGGACACACTCATGTTGGAGCTAGTGCAAAGCTAAAGAGCGGAAAGATAGTAAATATATTTGCACCAAAAGATATGAAAAATGATTATTTAAGTGAATTAGGATATGGAGCACTTATGGGGTTACTTAATAACTATGAAGTATTAAATCCATTTGTCACATCTACAAATGATGGATTCAATAGACTAGTTCCTGGATTTGAAGCACCTGTTTGTACTGTAACTTCGTTAGGACATAGTTATGAAGTACCATCAAGAAATAGATCAGTACTTGTAGGATTAGTTAGAGATATAAAAAATCCTAAAACTGTAAGATTTGAATTAAGATCGCCAAACCCATTATCAAATACATATTTAGTTTTAGCTGGATGTTATCAAGTTATGTTAGATGGTATAAAGGCTAGTGCGCAAAGTAAATTATCAACTAAAGATCTTGAAAAAGAATTAAGCAAGGAGTTAGGTGAAGATGGGTTCTATTTAGAAAAAGATAGAATGTATAGAGATGAAAATGATGTATTTGAGCACTATACGATGGAAGAAAGGAATGAAAGATTCTCGGTTCCACCAGCGACAGTTTACGAAAATATGCAAAATCTTGAAAAGTATAAAAATAAATTAGAGTCCTTAAAACAAGGAAATGTATTTACAGATGCTATAATAGAATCATTTAAGGTTGGAGCTATAAAAAAATGGAAAAAAGAGTTAAGTAATAGGATAATAGATGATGCTATGGATAGTATAAGAAGTTATTTAAAATTACATGAAAAAGAAAATATGGATGCTTTAGATGAAGTTATGTGGAACTCTATAGCTGATATAAAGTTTAATGTAATGAAAGATACTTTAACGAGAAAGTCTTTATTTACTCAAATAAAGGAAGCATTAGAGGTTAAAGATTATGAAAGAGCTTCAAATTTACAATTAAAATTAAAAGCTAATATGGAAGAATTACAACAATTATACGTAAAATACAAGAAAAATATATATTAAGCAATAAAGAGAAAAGAGGATACTCGCATAAAGAGAAATCCTCTTTTTATATTATAAAATTAAATTTTAATTAAAGATATATTTATACATAGTAATGGATAATTAAAGCAAATAAAAGTAAATAAGAAAGAATATTTAGTACATAGCTATTATTAGAATTTTTAGATCCGAAGAAAGTAAATTTAGCAACAAGAAGTAATATAAAAAAAACTGCATATCCTGTGTTAAGAATAGGAGTATCAATACATACACCTAATATATGAAGCAGTGAGCTAACTAAAGCTAACACTAATAATAAAGAATTGTATTTTGAGAAAAATGGTAATAGTTTATTTACGAACCTCCTTAAAGATTTGTTTTCAAAATAATAATAAATATTTCTAAGTATATACATAAATGAATAAAGAGATATAGACACTGAGGCTATAATACCAAATAATAAACTATAAATTTTAACCATTATAGAACCTCCATAATTATATTAGTTATAAATAAAAGTGTATTAATAATATATAATATTTAAATTTTGAGAATATGTTAGTACAAAAAAATGTAATAAAATTAAAAAAACATGTCAATATTAATAAATGGTTAAAAAAGGAGTGAAAATACATGGAAAAATATATAAGGTTTATTATAGCATTTGTAAGTTTAATTTTAGGATTTTCTATTTGTAAAAAATATGATTTTAATGTATATGCAATTGAAGTAGAAAATAACATAGACGCACTAATTGAAAATAAAGATATCCAAAAAGAATTGAGTTTAGAAATTGAAAATTTAAAAAATGAAATTAATTCAATAAAAGAAATTGAAAATAACTATAATAATCAGATAGAAGTTGTAACTGTAAGCTTTATACAAACAAATGCCATATCAAAAGAATACATAGAAGAAAATGAACTAGAACACTTAGTAAAAAAGAAATCTGAACTGGAATATAAGTTACAAGATTACATGATAGAAAGTGTTAAGTTAGAAAAGCAAATAGAAGAAGAAAAAAAAGAAAAGCTTAGTTTAAATAATACTGAATATTTAAAAGGGATATGGCCAGTTAAATCATATAAAGAAATAAGTTCTCCATTTGGAGAAAGAATTCATCCAATTACAGGTAAACAGAGTTTCCACAAAGGTATAGATATCCCAGCACCACAAGATACAGATATACTATCTTGTGATGATGGTATAATTTCATTTTCAGGAGCAATAAATGGCTATGGAAATGTAATTAAAATAAAACACTTTGATGGAAAAGAAACTTTATATGCACATAATAATTCAAATATAGTAGAAGAAGGGGATGTAGTTAAAGCTGGACAAGTTATTGCAAAAGTAGGTACAACTGGAAATTCAACAGGAAATCATCTTCATTTTGAAACTATAATAAACAATGAAAATATAAATCCAATAAATGTTGTAAATTAGATTAAAAGTCGAAAAAACAAATATTCTATAGAAATTTAATATACTCACAAAATAAAGTTTAAGAGGGTTTATTTTATAAAAGTAGAATTATATAAATGATTAATTAGAAAATCATTTAAAGGGGGATGGAGTTTTTGAAAAATAAGCTATTATCTGACTTGATAGTATATATAATATCTCCAGTAATATTATTATCATTTATAAATTATAGTATAATTAGATATTTGGTATTAGCTTTAGTATTTATTTTAAGTATTTATACTATAACAATTAAAAAAATGGAATCAAGAATTAATATAAGTGGAGTTATATTTTCTACTACATATATTTTTATGTTTTTATTTAGAAAAAAAGTACAACCGGGTTTTGATATGTATATATATGATACATATTGTATGATAGTACTAACTATAATTATTGTGTTACCGCTATTAGTAAATAAAAATATATTTAGACAGATATATATAGATATAAGAAGATGTAGTTGTGAGAATAATTTAAGAATACTTAATAATATAAAAAAAATTAATTTAGACAATGATTTTAAAAATTTATCTCTGCTATTTACAGCTCATTTAGTATCCTTAATACTTATAAGAGTATTTTCAATATATATTTTTGGATTTGAAAGTTATGAAAACAACTTTATGATACAAGTGTTACTTAATATAGTATTTATTATAGTGGAAATGTATATGGCATCTAAACTTATGTCTAAGTTAAAGACTAATGTGACAATAAAAAAGAGAAACTCTGAAATAAAAAAATCACATATAAGTGGAAGAGTAATAGACATAGAACAATATAAAAATATGAATAAATAACAAGAGATTAGCTCTTGTTATTTATTATTTCAGATATATATTCACATATTTTATCTGGATGTATTGATTTTTTAAATTCACTCATATTATCTTTCATAAAACTCATTAAAGGTTCAAATTCATCATCAACTATTTTAGTAAATATATCTTCTAGATCTTTTTCATCATTGTAAATTAAGCCAATTCCTTTATCGATTATGAATTTAGCATTTTCTATTTCTTGACCTACTTTAGGAGATTTAACTATAATGGGAGTATTAGCATATATAGCTTCGAATAAAGTAGCACCACCAGGTTTTGTTATTATCAAGTCACTTTCCTCTAATAATTCATACATATTATTTATAAATCCTAAAACTTTAATATTATTAAGAGGCTTTTTTTCTGTAAGATTACTATATAATTTAGAGTTACTGCCTGTAACTATTGTAATCTCTAAGTTTTCTTTATAATTTTCAATAAAGTTATCTATCCAATACATAAATTCTTCACTTACATCAAATAAACCCCTACCACCACCAAGTAATAATAATTTATATTTTCCTGGAGTTATATCTTTACTATTTACATCAAAGTTTTTACTGATTGGTACGCCAGTTACTTTAATTTTACTAGGATGTATACCTTTTTGTACAAATCTATTTTTTATTTCGCAAGAAGGAACAAAGTACATATCTGTATTAGGGTAAACCCATTCTAAACTATCTACAACATCGGTTATAACAGTTAATGTAGGTATATTTATATGACTGTACTTTTCTTTAAAATTATAAACACAAGCGGATGCAAGTGGGAATGTAGATATAATTAAATCAGGATTAACTTTAAGTATGTATTCTATAAGTTTAGGTGTATATAATTTATGTGCTATATCATGTCTAGGGTCAAAAGATTTTTTTAAATAATAATAGTAATTGTATAATCCAGGTGTATACTTAGTATTATTTTCATAAAGCTTAACCATAGGTTTATTCATAATAGGTAGGCTAGCATCTATAAAATTTTCAATAAGTATATTTGAATCACTATATTTTTCAAGAATATAATCCTTTATAGCTTTTGCAGCACTTATATGACCTGCTCCAAATTGAGCTGTAAGAATTAATATTGTTTTATTATTAATGCTCATTGACCATTCTCCTTAAATTTTCAAATATGTTAATTATAGTATTATACATCTAGAGAATATTTTAGGCAATAGTAATGAAAGTTATTATTAAAATAAAGGAAATATTTATTCAAGGTTGAAAAGTATATAAGAGGTGATGTGTATGGAGAATATATCTAAAGAGATTGAATTAAATGATATAAGAATAGATAACTTTTTTGAAGTAGCGAAGATTATAATATATTCTACAATAGGGATAATAATATTTTTTATACCTATTACTATAGATAATCAGACAAAAACTATACTACATCATATAGCATATAAACTACAAGTAAATTATATAGGCTTGTTGCAAGTTTGTACAATAATATATATAATAATAGGAATTACCAAATCAGTATTATTAAACCATAAAAGTAATTTAGGGAAAATATATTCATACTTTAGTATTTTTAGTATATTTATAGTAATAAGTATATTTTATGATAGATACTCAATAGCATTATTAGATGATAATATATCTTTAATATTAGAGGAAACTATACTAAATTTAATTACATTATTACCATTAAGTGCTATATTTATGCCATTTATATTAGACTTTGGTCTTTTAGATATAGTAGAGGCATATTGTCATAAATTAATGAAAAAATTATTTAATTTAAGTGGTAAAAGTGTACTAAACATAATTATGTACATATTTAATGATTGTTTTTGTGGTTATTTTATGACCAACTTATTGTATAAAAAAGGGAAAATAAGACAAAGGGAAGCGTGTATTATACTATTAAACTTTTCTATAACTTCAATTTCAATTAGTAACTATATAGCAGAAGAACTTAATATAAATAAGATAAATTTTTTTATTTTATCTATGTTTATATTGATTTTAGTCAATACTATATTATGCAGAATTTACCCAATAAATAAAAAGAAAAAATCATACTATATAAAAACTAATTACAAAGAATCATATTTTAAAAGTGATAAATTAAGCAATTCTATAAAAAAGCATATTCAAAATAAAGAAGATATAAATATATTTAAATCTATAATAAGGAATTTTGAAGAATCAATACACATAATAATTAGCTTAATTCCTAATTTAGTATTAACAATGTATTTAGGAAATATAATAATAAATAATATGGATATTGTATATAATTTAAAATTTGTTTTTTCTTATATTTTAGAAATCTTAAGATTTCATAATATAGATGAAATAAGTGTATTTTTAGTAAATGGATTTTTTAATGATGTAATAGCAATAGATTTACTGAATAAACATATAGCATATACAAGTAAATTATTAGTAGGAATAATATGCATATTAAAATGTACAAGCATAACTACTAATATTTTATATTTAGAGACTACTAATATTCCTATAAATAAAATAGAATTTTTAGTTTCATATATACTAAGAATAATATTAATGCTGTTTATATCATATATGATATTTTACTTATATAATATATATACTATTTGAAAACAGAGGAGGGCAATATGAAAAGTAGTTATTTTGACTCAAAAATATTAGAAGAGATTTTAAATATTCCAAGTCCAACAGGATACACAAAAGATATGTTAAATTATCTACAGAAAGAATTAAATGATATGGGTCTAGAGTATAAAATATCTAATAAGGGTGCTTTACTTGCAACTATTAAAGGAAAAGATTCAAGTAAAAGTATAACATTTTCAGCACATATAGATACACTAGGAGCAATAGTATCACAAGTAAAGTCTAATTCATGCTTATCAATTAACCAAATAGGTGGATATATGATGAATTCAGTAGAAGGAGAAAATGTAATCATCCATACTAGAAATGGCAAAAAATATGAAGGAACTTTACAAACTATAAAACCCTCTGTTCATATTGACGGAAATGATGCTAAGGACTTAAAGAGAGATTGTAAAAATTATGAAATAGTGATAGATGAACAAGTAAGTAAAGCTCAAGATGTGTATAATTTAGGTATAGAAGTAGGTGATATAGTATCATTTGATACTAGAACAAAGATAACTAAATCAGGTTTTATAAAATCAAGATATTTAGATGATAAGGCATCTGTATCAGCTATATTGCATGTGGTAAGATATATAAAACTAAATGATATAAAACCTAAATATGATATAAACTTTTTATTCAGTAATTATGAAGAAGTTGGTCATGGTGCATCAAGCTTTATTCCAGACAATACGGTAGAATTCATAGCTGTAGATATGGGATGTCCAGGTGAAAATCAAAACTCATCTGAGTATGATGTTTGTATATGTACTAAAGATTCAAACGGGCCTTATGATTACGAATTAATAAATAAACTTGTAGATGTGTGTAAGGAAAATAATATAAATTATAAATTAGATACATATCCAAATTATGGTTCAGATGCAACTGCAGCATTAAAGGCAGGGATGGATGCTAGATTCGCTTTAATTGGTCCCGGTATTTTTGCGTCACATGGGTATGAAAGAACGCATATAAGCTCTATAATAGAAACTGAAAAACTAATAATAAGTTATATAAAATAATAGATTAACTTAAATTTTTAGAAAAAAAATATAGATTATGATACAATAATATTAAAAGTTAAGGCAAAAGAGGTATTCTAATGTATAAATTAACTATAATATTATTTATAATTTTTTCAACTTTGTTCAATACAGCATGTACTTTAGTAAATGAAGTAAAGGAAAGTAGTTTTATTGAAATTAATTCTCCTTCAATAATTAATGAAGAAGCTAAACTAGAGAAAAAGTTAGTTCAAAATAAACAAGCTAAGAAGAAATCTAGTATAGCAGAAATACCTATAATTTTAATACAAGATTATACTAAAGAAGATAAACAAGTTAAATACTTACAAATTGAAGAAAATACAACTTTAGAAGAAAAAGTTAATAAAGTAGTAAATTTTATCTCTAGTGAGTGCTTTAATAATCTTCCTATGAAGATTAAAATTTATGCAAATAATATTGCAAAAATAGAGTTATTAGAGTTTGATGATAGTTTAAATAAAAGAGTATCTTGGAAAGAAGATTATTTAAATGAAGATATTAGGGAACAGACGTTAAAAATTCTATTAGAGAATATACTTCAAGAAGAGTATAAAGGTCAATGGATAGAAAAAGTACAATTATATTATGAAGGTGAATTATTATCTTTAAATTAAAGCAGTATTAGATATTAGTAATAATCTAATACTGCTTTTTTAATTCATTATAATGACAAATAATAGTAACCACATTTATCTCAAATCATATAATTATATTAGGTAACATAAGTTTTTTCTTATGGGGGAAAAAATATAGCAAAAGGAGTTTTGACTTATTATGAAAAAGAAAAAAAAATCATCATGCTCATGTATACCTCAACAAGATATGTGCAATGATTCATTATTAAATACATGTAAACCTAATAATACATGTAAGCCTGTTAATAGTTGTAAAAAACATGTAAAAAAATATATAGAACCTATATGTAATGATTGTGAAGTAAAATTTGTGGATACATGTGCAGATTTAGCTTCAAAAGCTGAAGAGCTATTTGAAAAAGCTTTAGAACATCAATGCATAGCAGAAGAAACATTAGAACAGGCAAAAGAATGTGAAGAATCAGCAAAAGTATTAGCAGCAAATGCTCAAAATTTAATGAAGAAAGCTAAAAATGCAGAAAAAGAATCTAAAGCAGCAAAATGCAAAGCCGAGCAACTACTAGAAAAATCAGAAAATCTTTGTCAGGAAGCTAAATGTTTATATAAACAGGCTGAAGAAACTCAAGCTCAAGCACAAGAGAATTGTGAACAAGCTAAATGTTTATATGAAAAAGCTCAAGTTCATAATGAAAAAGCTAAAGAATTATATTGCCAAGCTATGAAGTGTGATGAAAAAGCATTACAATGCTATAAGAATGCAGGGGAAAAGATAAAAGAATATGAATTAAAATCTAATAAATGTGAAGATATGATTAATAAATGTAATATGAAATTAAATCAATGTAACCATAAAGAGACAAAATGTAATGATACAATGCCTAAATATGTTAAAATGGACAAATGTAAACCAAGCTGCAATAAAAATTATGAAGAATACAACTGTGGATGTAACTTTACTAAGAAAAAAGAAAATGAAACAAAATACGATATGAAAAATATGTACAATATGAATAATAAGAAAAAAATGAAAAATATGTTCAATATGAATTATATGAAAGATGAGGATGAAATAATATATATAGATAATGAAGATTTATATATGAATGATTGCCCAACTTATGTAAGTCCTATGTATGACATGTATCAAATGCAATGTATGGGGGATTTTGCACAACAATATCCATCATTAGATATGCCATATATGAACTGTTATATAGATCAATATCAAGATGTAAATGATATGTGGATGAATTATTATATGATGATGCAAAATATGATGCAAAGTATGATGAAACCAAGAGATTTATATTAAATTAAGAATGCCTATTACAGGCATTCTTTTTGATTTTAAGATACTTTGAATAATTTTTATAAAATAGTTTTAATATCTATTTTAATAATTCTTTTTCTATTGATTTATAGAAGTTTTCCATCATATTATTAAATTCTTTTGTTTTTTGTATATAATTTGATACCACTGGTAAATTAAAAAAATCATTGTAATCTCTATTTAATTGATTAACCTTTTTAGAGGCATCCTCTAAAGAATAGTTTGAATATAGATTATTTTTTTTATTAATATACATATCAAATTGTTTTTTTAAGTTTCTATTTTTATCCAATTCTAATTTACTCTTATTCATAGCTTTAAATTCATATGTATTTTTTATAAATGATGCTACCTCTTTTGATAATTGATTTATGTTCATTTAATAGCCTCCCCCTTAAAAAATTCTATATTATAGTTTATAGTATTAGGGCTTGTAATAGACTAATAATTATATTTAAACGTTTATAAAAGAGTATCAAAATAACTGAAAATTAATAATATATAGTGTTAAATAGAACTTATAAAGAAATATCATTTTTGAAAAGGAGGTCTTTATGACCTCCTAAATTTTTGTTAAATCATTTAAAAACTGTTCAAATCTTATGCCATCGTTTCTATCGTTATTAAACTTAGCACTATACTCAACTACCTTATATATAAAATTAGTTGCAGTATTAACACAATATACTAAATCAAATCCTCTGCATATCATAGCACAGAGTATGGAGGTGAATATATCACCTGTTCCACTATAAGAGCAGTGATTATATTTTATAGAGGTAAAAAATATTTCATCAGTAGTTTTGTCATAAGCCACATTTGAAATATTATCTCCTTCTAGTATTCCAGTTATTATAACTTTGTCAGGACCTAACTTAGAAATATCTTTAGCTATTTCTACAATTTCATTACGTGTAAAATCACGTTTAGTTATATCTCTACCAGTCAAAAAACATGCTTCTGTTAAGTTAGGAGTAGTTAAGTTAGATAATTTAACTAACTCTTTAATTTTAAGACAAGATTCTTCATCAAATATAGGATATAATACTCCATCATCTCCCATTATTGGATCTACAACAATAAAAGTATTAGGATTATCTTCTATAAATTTAGAAACAATATCTATTTGAGTTATAGATCCTAAAAAGCCACTATATATGCAATCAAAATTTACATTTAAATCTTTCCATACTTTATAATAATTAGTCATTTCATCAGTTAAGTCTAAAAAGGTAAATTTAGGATAGCCTGTCTGACTAGAAAGTATAGATGTTGGAAAAGGACAGCACTGAATCTTTAATGCCGATATTATAGGCAAAGCAACTGATAATGAGCATCTACCAATTCCTGACAAATCATTTATTGCAGCTATTTTTTTCAAATTATATAGCACCTCCGTAAATTTTAAAGAAATCATACGCAATTTATGTATCTATATAATTATACAATATATCTAAAAAAAATATAAACTAAATGAAAAATAGTTATTTATTTTATAAATTTATTTGGACATAATAATATAAAATAAAAAAGAATTTATAATAGGCAATATATGTACTATTTATCAGGAGGTGTAATTTTGAGTAGACTCAAATTTAAAAATAAGTACATTAAAATTATAGTTATGTCTTTGTGTTTAATTTTAGGCTTTGGTTTAATAACATTGAAATTAAATTCAAAGGTAAGTGAAATAGAAGCTATAAAAATAGATGAAGATGATCAGATAAAGCAACAATATCAACTTCTTTTAGAAAATTTATTTGACTATAGAAATAAAGCGATATTAGAGCAAAATGAAGAGATATTAAAAGAACTTTATGATATTGATAAAAAGACAGGGCTTTGGGCATATGAACATGAAGTAGAAAAAATGAAGTATTTAAAAAATTGGTCTAGCAAACAAGGGGTAACTTTTAATGATATAAAAACAAAAGTAAAAATAAGAAAAGTAAAGGAAAAAGAAACTGATTTATATGGGATAATATGTAATGTTGCTACAGATTATAATTATTCTTATGAAAATGAAAAAGATGTGAAAAATGTATTTAGAATAGGTACAGAACACTACCTAAATGTAAAAATAAAGGATAATCAATATATAATAACTAAAGAATGGTATACTGATCCATTTGCAGATTCTTTAAATTTAGAAAACATTAAATCTGATGATATAAGAAGTTATATATTCACTCAACAAAAACCTGATATTCAATTGACACAAGAACAACAAAAGGCTATAGACTATGCTCATAGATATTGTGGAGTTTCAACTGAAGAAGAATATGAGTTTAAGTTTAACAAAGAATATAAAAACTTTAATCCAGATGGAGGAGATTGTGCAAACTTTGCATCACAAATAATGTATGAGAGTGGAAGATTTAAGAAAAACTCTATATGGAATTATAACAACTGTGATGGAACAAAGGCTTGGGTGAATGCACAAGGATTTAAAAACTATATATTAAATAGTGGTAGAGGTAGCTTAATAAGTAAAGGTTCATATGAAGAGACATATAAAGAATCTTATAATTTAAGGCCAGGTGATTTTGTGGCATATGAAAAAGGTGGAAGAATAACACATGTATCTACAGTAACAGGAGTAGATTCTAAAGGATATCCTTTGGTAACTTGTCATAATACTGATAGACTATCAGTACCATGGGATTTAGGTTGGAGCAATAAAGCTATAAGGTTTCACTTAATAAGAGTTCATTACTAAATTTTAATAAATTAATTAATATTTGACAAAGATATTTATGTATGATAAAGTAGTAATAAGGTTACAATAATTGTAGCTAAATAATTGTGTTTTTTTAGGAGGATTTATCAATGAAAACTGGTGTAGTTAAATGGTTTAACAACGAAAAAGGATTTGGATTTATATCTGTAGAAGGTGAAGGAGATGTTTTCGTACATTTCTCAGCTATAACTGGTGAAGGATACAAGTCTTTAGAAGAAGGACAATCAGTTCAATTCGACGTAGTTGAAGGAGCTAAAGGTCCTCAAGCTGCTAACGTAGTTAGATTATAATCTAAAGTTCATATATATTAGTAATTCTAGTAATATGTGAAACACAGCCGCCTATAAGCGGCTTTTTTAATTTGAATAAATTTTCATATAAATATATTTAAATTTAAAAATAGCACTAAATGTGTTAAAATTAGCTTAGAAAAGATATTTGAATATACCAGATAGATTAAAAATTTTGATTAGCATATATTATATATGAGTATATGGAGGTATAAATAGTGAATATATTATTTTTTTTGACACCAAAAAGTGAAGTGGCATACATATACGAAGACTACACAATGAGACAAGCTTTAGAGAAGATGGAGTATCATAGATATTCATCTATTCCAATTATAAATAAAGAGGGGAAGTATGTTGGAACAATTACTGAAGGAGACTTGCTATGGACTTTAAAAAATGAGTTTTCTCTAGACTTAAAATCTATAGAAGATATCCCAATAACAGATGTTAAAAGAAGAAAAGATAATAGACCTGTGTCTATAGATGCTAATATAGAAGACTTAATATCAAAGTCTATGAATCAAAACTTTGTTCCAGTTGTAGATGATAAAGATACGTTTATAGGTATAATTAAAAGAAGAGATATTATTGAATATTGTTACGATAAAATAAAAGCCTAGTTACATAACTAGGCTTTTATTATTAAGCATGATACTTAACAGTATTGTTGTATTTAGATTTTAAGTTATTTAATTCTTTATTATAAGTTTCGCTTTGCTTTTGATACATTAAACTTCTTTCTATTTCGTTTTTAACCTCTTCGTATTCAGATTCTCCACCAGCTTGTATATTTTCTAATTTTATTAGGTGATATCCGAATTGAGTTTTAACAGGTCCAGATACTTCACCGTTTTTCATGTTGAATACAGCTTCTTCAAATTCTGGAACCATTTGACCTCTAGTGAAAGTACCCAAATCTCCACTAGCATCTTTAGATGGACAAGTAGAATGAGCTGATGCAGCAGCTTCAAAAGTCAATTCATTTTTATTTATTTTATTTAATATATCATTAGCCAATTCTTCAGAATCTACTAATATATGTTTAGCAGATGCTGATTCAGGTTTATTAAATTTAGCCTTATTAGCTTCAAAGAAAGCTTTCTTTTCTTCTTCAGTTAGAGTAACATTAGATAAAACTTTGTTTATAGCATATTGCTTTAACATATTTTCTTCAATTTTTTTCATTTCAGCTTTGAAATCTTCGTCATTATGTAGTTGGTCTTCTTTAGCTTGCATATAGAATAACTCTTGGTTAACTAAATCTTCTAATAGTTGTTTTTTACCTTCTTCAGTTTGAAAATGTATAGCTTGATATGGATCTAAACTTTTTAAAGCACTTTCAACGTCTAAATTAGTTATTTCTTTTTCTCCAACTGTAGCTAAAATCTTTTTTTCCATAATAGTGACTCCTTTATTTTATTAATAGTATCTTTTAATATAAATAATATCAGAAAAAAGCATATATGTCTAATATTTCCAATAAGCTAAAAATTATGTATTAATATCTAAACGTTATAACTAGAAGCAATAAGGCTCCTAGTACTCCAACAAGACCTTCTTCGATTTTATATTTAAATAGCTTAGTATATGATAAATATAAATATATAAATACAAAAATTACTTTCAATGCTAGAAAGAATAGACTAGTAGGAAATAGTAATAAGCTAAATAATGTAAAAATAAATGCAGCTATAGTACTTATTCTATAATATAGAGTTATAGATTTTATATTATCCTTAAAAAATATGATTACTGGTACGTAAATTAAAGTTGCAATACAATATAATGTTACTAAAGTAGAGGTTATAAACGGATCAGAAACAAAAACTAATTCATACCAAATTATTGGCCAGAAAGAGAGAAATAAAAATTTAAAATAATTATCAACGAACTTAGTATTTATCATTATAATATATCCTTTCATAGTTATTAAGTAATAAATGTTATAGCATAGAGTATTAAAATTTATCAAATGTGAAATATTAAATATTTTATATAATATATATTATTATATACGAAAATAATTAGTCGTAACACATTTTAAATTAAAATAATAATATAGGGGGAGAGTATATGTACAGATATTACACAAAAGGTGTATGTTCAAAGTCTATTTTAATGGATATAGAAGATAATGTATTGAAAGACGTTATATTTGAAGGTGGATGTAGCGGCAATTTAATTGGTATAAAACATTTGATAGAAGGTAAATCAATAGATGAAATAATTAAAGAGCTTGAGGATATACCCTGCAAAAATAGAGGAACATCTTGCCCAGATCAGCTTGCTAATGCTCTTAAAATTTATAAAAAATATGTTCTTAATAAATAAATAAACTTCTACTTTAAGTAGAAGTTTATTGTTTGTTAACTAATATAGCTATTTTAGCATCTGGGTTGTAACTAACTTGAACTATTTGATTTTTCTTAAGGTTTTCAAAGTCTTCTCCACCATAAGCTATTTGTAATTTAACAGGAAGTTTTCCTTGTTTTATTATAGCGATGTATTCATTTTTACCTTTTTTCTCAAGGTTGATTAAGTTACCTACATAAGGTTTAAAGTTTTGGTATTTTTTACTACTATTTTTTATGTAGAAATAAGTGCCAATAGCTATTAATATATTTACTAATAATGTAATCCAACCTGATGTTTTAGTCATTATTCCAGCCAATAATACAACTACCATTAAAATAATAGGAACGATAGCTTTCTTTAAAAGTAATTTTCCCATTATTTCATTAGCTTTTTTTTCTGGACCAGTCATTGTTTTTGATCTAGCGAAAGATTCTGCAAATTTGTTTGTGAATCCCATATTATTCCTCCTAATCCTGATAATTACTTATTAATTATTGCTATTTTGATTAAAACTAAAAAAAATCTTTGTATTTATTATATACAAGTTTTATATTAACATTTATATTTAATCAAATCAAAATATATTAATTATTTTATCATAAAATTATAAAAAAAGAAATAAACCAAACAATAAAATATACTAAAATAGTAAGATAAAAATACCTTACTATTTTAATAGCAATTATTTAACTGCTGCAATAATACTTATTTCAACTAATAAGCATTCTCTAGCCATTTTAGCCTCAACACATGCTCTAGCAGGTGCAAATCCCTTTTCAACCCATGCATCCCAAACTGAATTCATATCTTTAAAATCATTAGCTATATCTTTTAAGTATATAGTAGCTGATAATATATGGTTTTTATCAGAACCATATTGATTTAATAAATTTTCTATTTTAGATAAGATAGCAGATGTTTGTTCTTTAACATCACCTTCATCGTGGGTTTGTCCACATAAATATAATGTATTGTTGTGAAGAACAACTTTGCTCATTCTCTCTGTAGTTTCAAATCTTTTAATTTCCATATTTATAGACCTCCAAAAATTGTATGTATAAATTATATTATATATATATTTAATAATCTATATATTTAGTTAAATTTAGCCATTAAAATATAAAATTTTAGTATAAGGATATAACTAAAATAAGAAATATAAAAAAATAATAAAGTAAATAATAATATTATTATAAAAATATATAAATCTAATCAATATAAGTATGATATAATTTTAAACAAGCAGAATTTTAGCTAGGAGGAACAAAACATGTCTGACGATAGAATAATTGATTTTAATGATTTAAAGAATAAAGTAAAAGATTCAGATGTTGATAAATTTGAACAATATATATATAATTTATACTTCTCTGTAATGGATGGAAGTATTACTATGGCTGAATTTTCTAGAAAAATTTTTGACTATATGAAAGATAATAATATATCTCAAGAAAAATTTATGAATATACAAAAAAAATTCATGGAAAGATATGGAATGGATTCTGAGGAAATAGAAAGGCAACTTAAAAGTTTTGGAATAGATACTTCAATTACAGGAATGAATAATATAGATTTAAATAATATAAGTAGTGAAAACTTAGAATCTATTAAAAAGAGTGCCGAATTTTATGAAAAGTATGGAAGTAAAATAACCCCTAAAAGTTGTATAACTACTTATATAAAAAATGATGTAAATGATATTGAAGTAGTTATAGATCAAGAAAAGATTATGCTTTTTAGTAGCAAGAAAATAAATCTTATGGATGCAGAACTTAATGAGTTTTTATTAGCATATAAAAATATGTTCAATAAAAAAATAAAAGTAGTTTTATGTGAAAATTATACAGGATATGATTATTAATAAAAAAGGGGTTGTCGCATTAAGAGTAAATAATACAATATATAGTTATGCATAATTTGAATTAGCACAACATATTGTATATAATTTTTTTAGTACGACAGCCCCTTTTTTTATTTTATTTCTTTAACAACTTTAATTCCATTTTGTATCATGCTATTTAAAAATACTATATTTAATAATTCAGCAGGATGGACATTATCTATATTATATGTATCAACTAAATTTATTGGAATGATAATATTTTTATTTATATTATTTTGATTAAAGTAAGATTTTAAAGTTATAGCTAATTGATATATGCATATATCAGTACAATCTCCAATAATAATTATGTTATCTGTATTATCAAAGTTTAAATTGTCTAAGGCAAAAAAACCGTTAGTTGAATTTTTCTTAACTATTTTTAGATTATCTATAGATTTAAGTTCATCAACTATTTCACACTCAATTGTATCTTCAATACAATGAGCGGGATAGCTTAAAAGTTCTATAGATTCTTTTGTATGATAATCCGTAAAAGCTATTATATTTCTTATGTCTTTTGATACTGATTTTGTAAAATCAACTATAGGTTTTATAAGCTTTTCTATCCTAGGAGAATAAAGAGCTCCTTCTTTTGCAAATCCATTATTAATATCTACTATAAATAAATCTGTATTATTTAAATTTAAATCAGATAAATTCATTATAGGTAAACTATCTAAATTACTTTTTAAAGAGTTCAATTCATTTAATAAATTATTCATATATAAACACTCCCAATACATATTTTACTTAAGATTTTACAAAATAATATTTATCAAGTCAATATTTCTGTAAACACATAAAAAGTTATTTCTATTTGCATAGAAATAACTTTTTATAATTATAGACTAAATATTAATTTTGCAACAATCGTTATTATAGGTAGAGATATTAGCGTACGCACTATAAATACTACAAACAAGTCTTTTAATTTAAGTGGAATATCTGATTTTAATATAACTGCTCCAGTTTCAGTTAAGTATATTAATTGAGTTATAGATAATGTACCTATTATAAATTGTGTTATTTGACTTATTTCATTTCCAGATACCATTATTGATGGTAAGAACATATCTGTAAATCCTACTAATACAGCAGGTGCAGCAGCTGTTGCATCAGGTATTCCTAATAATTTAAGTATAAATACTACTGGTATTGATATAATATTGAAAAATGGAGTAAATTCTGCAACTATTAAAGCTAATGTACCCCAAGCCATAACAAGAGGTAAAAGTGCTAAGTACATATCTATTACAGTTTTGAATCCATTTATCATAATTTCTTTAAACGATGGAGCAGTAGAAGCTCTATTTAGTGCTTTTTTTAGGCCGAAGCTAAATAGATTAGTTCCTGATGAAACTACTTCTTCTTTTAAATGATTAACATTGTTATAAGTAGAATCATCAAATTTATTTAACGGATATATACGAGGCATAATTAAAGCACAAACTAATGATGCAAGACATACTGTTAAATAAAATGGAACAAACATTGGCATAAATCCTAATTGATCCGCTATAACTGTTGAGAACGGTAGAGAAACTAAAGAGAAACAAACCGAAATTATACATGCCTCTTTAGCGGTATAAAAGCCTTGTTTATATTGAGTATCAGTAATCATTATTCCTAAAGTCCCATCTCCAAGCCAAGATGAAATTGCATCTATAGCAGCACGACCTGGAACTTTAAATAACTTATACATAGACTTAGATATTAAAGTTCCAAGTAAATCCATAAGTCCGAAATCAACAACTAGTGGTAATAAAAATCCAGATACTAAAAATATTGCAAGTAAGCTAGGTAATAAACCAAGAACAACTTCACCAGTAAGTTCTGAATGTATAATTTCAGGTCCGACTTTAAACACCGTCATAAATATAAATAGTGCCCCTAATAGTCTAAATACAAGCCATAGTGGAGATACATTTAAAACATTATTTATAAATTCACTTTTTATATTTATAAATTTACTGATAATTGATAATACAGCAGATGCAAGTATAACAATTAAGGCGATATTAGTAAGATAGTCAGCAGCAATTATTTTTATTAATTCTGCTAAAAATCCGATTCCTATATTAATAGGAGATAAACCATCAAGTTTAAATAAGCTACCATATGGAAGTGGTATTACAAATAATAATAGCCCAAATAATGATGGTATTAAAAACTTAAATAAGTTTTTACTTTGATTTTCATTTGTTGATACAATAGTTTTTTCCATAAATATTCCTCCCTTTTATTAAATATTAGTAAAAATTTATAATAAAAAAGTCTCTTGGTTAAAAACCAAGAGACGAAATACCCGCGTTACCACTCTAATTAATAAAACATATAAATATGCTTTATTCACTCAAATCTGTTAAGGCTAGATAGCCTGTTACCATACTTAGTTTCAGGTAACATTCTCAAAAGCTCTTTTCCATTAAACTTCATTACCAAGCTTCCACCATCCTTGGCTCTCTATAAAATCCACTTAATTTACTCTCTTTATCACTGAATTTAATATATTAACTTTTCTAATATATTAAATTAACTTTAGATAAAAGTCAACTATATATTTAAATTATTTGAAAATTTAGATTAAAGGCAGGAATTAAAAGATTAAGGGGAATTTAATAGAAAGTATTTCGTAACATAAATTAAAATTCAAAATAAAATAATAGTGTAAAGTCAACATCTATGAGGTGATTATATGGCTATAAATGAGATATTTAGAGAAATGTTTAATGAACAGAAAAGAGAAAAAGAACTTAAGTTTCAACAAGAGATAATTAGAAAAACTTTAGAAAATCAAGGTCATAGTATTAGCGATTTTGATAGAGGGTTAGAATTTTTAGAGGATGAAGATTATAAAAATGCAATTATATATTTAACAAGTTGTGCTAACAATGAAAATTCTCAAGCTCAATATGAGTTAGGAAGGTTATTTAAAGAAGGGTTAGGAACAGACAAGGACATAGTTAAAGCTAAAGAGTATCTTATGAAAGCTTATAAAAATGGATTTAAGAGAGCGGGACTTTTGTTAAGAGAACTTAGATATGAAGAAAATAAGAATCTAAATAAAGATATAGATATGGAATTTGAAAATAAAATAAGCGACTTAGGATTTACTATAGATATTCCTAAGGATTGGATTAAATTAGACCCTAAAAATAAAAATTGTTTTGATGCAGTAGCTATAGATAGTTTTGATGGAGATGTTATATTTAATATAAAGATGCAAGTTTTTTTAATAGAAATACCAGAGAATATGTCCTATTGCGTAGACTTAGAAAGGGTAGCAAATAATATGGGATGTATAGAGTCTGTAAATTTTAATAATGGAAATTGTAATGGAAAGCTTATATGTGGAGAAGGTATAGATGGAACTTATGATTATATATTTGTATCTAAAGGGAAAAAGGGCGTTTATGATTTGAGAGTAATGGTAGATAAGTATTTAGAGCCTATATATGAAGATGTAATTGACCATATTATATACAGTTTTGATATAATTGATAAGATATAAATTTATATCAAATAAGAGTTATCCAAATGGATAACTCTTAATTTTTAGAATTCTCAATTTCTTCAGCTAAGTTATTTAAATATTCCCATCTTTTGTATTTATGTTCAAGTTCATCTTCAGCATTGGCTTTTTCATTAAGTATTTCTTGTAGTTTTACAAAGTCTGTTGCAAATTTAATAGAATCATTCTCAAGATTTTCTATTTTTTGTTCAAGTTTTTCTATATCACTATCAATAGTTTCAAATTCTCGTTGCTCATTATAAGTAAATTTAAGTTTTTTAATTGGTTTAGGTTTTTCTTTTTTAAAAGGTGTCTTTTCAGAAGATTCCTTAACATCTTCTTTAAATTCAATACCTTGAATTTCTCTATATATACTGTAATCGCTATAATTTCCAGTAAATATATGAATTTTACCAATGCCTTCATAAGCAAAGATTTTGTTACATATTCTATCTAAGAAATATCTATCATGAGATACTGTTATTACTATTCCATTAAACTCATCTAAATAATCTTCTAATATGTTAAGTGTAGCTATATCTAAATCATTTGTAGGCTCGTCAAGTAAAAGTACATTAGGAGCTAACATTAAGGTTCTAAGTAGATGAAGTCTACGTCTTTCACCACCGGATAAATTACCTATAAAGCTATATTGCATAGTAGAATTAAATAAGAATTTTTCACACATTTGAGAAGCTGATATTTTAGTACCATCAGCTGTTTCTATATAATCACTAGCTTCCTTTACATAGTCTATAGCTCTCATATCAGGATGCATATGTGAATCATCTTGGCTAAAACAACCTATCTTAACAGTTTCACCGATTTCTATATGACCACTGTCTGGCAAAATTTCACCATTTAACATTTTAATAAGAGTAGATTTACCCATACCATTTTTACCTATAATACCAATTCTATCAGTACGAGCTATAGTATAATCTAAATTATCAATAAGGACTTTATTATCAAACTTTTTAGATATATGATGCATTTCAATTATTTTTTTACCAAGCCTTGTAGAGCCAACAGATATATCCATTTTTTCATCTGGAGTATAGGTATCTTTATTTACCAATTCATCAAATCTTTGAAGCCTAGCTTTTTGTTTTGTAGTACGAGCTTTAGCACCACGTTTTACCCAAGCCAGTTCTTTTCTTATTAAATTTTGTCTTTTTTCTTCCATACTAGATTCAAGAGCTAATCTCTCCATTTTCTTTTCTAAGAATGTAGAGTAGTTACCATCATAGCTAAATAATCTACCCTTATCAAGTTCTATTATTCTATTAGAAACTCTATCTAAGAAGTATCTATCGTGAGTTATCATAATTAGAGATCCACGTCTTGAATTTAAATATTCCTCTAAATAATCAATGGTATCATTATCTAAGTGGTTTGTAGGCTCATCTAATATTAGTAATTCACATGGAGTAATAAGTGCAGATGCTAAAGAAACTCTTTTTCTTTGTCCACCGGACAATTCCTTTACTTTTTGGCTAAAGTTAGTTATACCAAGCTTAGTTAAGACAGTCTTAGCTTCACTTTCTAAGTCCCAAAGGTTAAGAGCATCTATTTTTTCTTGTAGTGATATAAGCTCAGTGTTTAAATTTTCGTTATAATTTTTAGATAAAGCATCCAGTGTTTCCTCATATTCCAGTAGAAGTTTCATTTCACTAGAGGTACCTTTAAATACTTGTTGTAAAACTGTAAAATCTTCGTTATAGTCTGGATTTTGAGGTAGATATTCAACTCTAACTCTATTAGCTTTTATTATAGTACCATCATCAGGAACTTCAACTTTAGCTATAATTTTTAAAAGAGTAGATTTGCCTGTTCCATTAACCCCTATAATACCTATTTTCTCACCTTCATTAATACCAAGTGAGATATCTTTAAGTAAGATTTTTTCAGAATAACTCTTGCTTATATTTTCCAATGTCATTAAATTCATAATATCACCTATATTTTTAATTTTTAATCTAGTTTCTTTTCGAAATGTTGATAGTCTGGATTTTTCCAGTGCCCTCCCCAAGTCCAGCCTCTTTTTATAAATGCATTGTATAAATCGTCACCTTCTATTATCATACCCTGTTTAATATTAGTTCTATCTTTAAAATTAGAACCATTCTCAGGACTAATATTATCTCCAACAACGTGAGGATTTTGAATAGGATTTATATCAACGGCAAGACCTTTTCCATGATTAGATACAATATTTGTGTTTTTTATAGTTCTATAACAAAAAGAAGAACTATTATTATCATTCATGGAAAGTTCATCAACTGCATTGTATTCATCTATTAACTTTATTTTATCAATAGGATATTTTTTTTCATATATTTCTTTAAATATATCAACAACCTCAGATGCAACTTCTTTATTTACAATCATTTCACCTACATGAGTATTTCCATCAAAGTCATAATAACTTAAAGTTAAATAACTTAGTTCATCAAAATTTATAGGTATATCCTCAGGCATAGAAAATCCTATCATTTTTTCTTTTACCTCTTTTGGAATAGAAGAATAAGAAAATGTAGGAGCTTGATCAACTTTTATATATTCATCACTATAATTTGAATTTTTAGTATATTCATTAAGTTTATATTTACTACATATAAAAAAAATTCCGATTGACACTAAAATTAAACATATATAAACAAACTTTTTTATAATAAACTCCTCCTATAAATTATAATATAAATATTGAAATATGCATTATATAGTACTAAACTTTAAACTATTATAGTTTTTGTATAAAACTATATATATTATAACTCATAAAAATAAACTAGACTAATAATATTTATAAATATTTAAAGAGAGATTATTTATAGTTAAGTAATCTATATACAAATAAAAAATATAATTTTATTACATTAAATTTATACAAAAAGTTTAAAATTATAACTATGAGGTGATAAGTGTGAAAGCTGAAATACTTTTAGGTGATATTGTAAATATAAATTCTACATATTTAGCTAAAGAGTTTAAACTGCGTGGAATAGACGTATATTATCAAAGTAGTATAGGGGATAATAAAGTAAGGTTTGTAAGTGAAATTGAAAAAAGGATAAAGAGAAGTGACACAATAACAATAGGTGAATTAGAGCCTACTAATGACGACATAACTTATATACAAGAGAATATAGCAATAGAAACGGTTGTATCGCAAATGTTAATAGAAAAGGACCTAACAATATCTACAGCTGAGTCTTGTACAGGAGGACTTGTTAGTGCGACTCTTATAAACTATCCAGGTATATCTTCTGTATTTATGGAAGGATGTGTTACATATTCTAATGAATCAAAAATAAATAGATTAGGTGTAAATCCTAATACATTAGAACAACACGGAGCAGTTAGTGAAGAAACTGCTAGAGAGATGGCAGAAGGTATTGCGAAAAATTTTTATACTAATGTAGCGATATCAACCACTGGAATAGCTGGCCCAGAAGGTGGAACAAGTGAGAAGCCTGTAGGACTTGTTTATATAGGGATTTATATAAATGGAAAAACTACAGTAAATAAATATATATTACATGGAAATAGAGAGGATATTAGACTTAAAGCTACTAAAAATGCAATTAACGATTTAAGGTTAAGATTATTAGACTTATAGATAAGAGATAAATATAAATAAATGGTGTTGAATAAATTCAACACCTAAATAAGATTTGTTATACTATAAGATTTGACTGTATTTTTTAATATAGAGTCTAGTATATAATTTATAACACTATTACAAGCATACACAGAAAATAATAAATCATTTCTATGATCTAAAATTTGTTGATATTCAATGTATAAAGAATTGAAAAACTCTCCAAATGAATCGTATTTTATATCGTCACCTCTAAATTTATTTAAATTAGTTTCCTTAGCTATAGTATTTAATTCAGTTTCATAAGATATATGTTTTTTCATACTGTGTTTAAATTCCCATCTATAGCTATGCGGCACACAGAAAAAATCACATAAAAAGTGGCATATTACCCCTAGTTCTTGGCTTAATACTCCAACTGAAAAATATTTAGACAAACTATTTAAGCTAAGGTTACATAAATAGTTTACTTTAAATTCAATCATATCATAAGATTCTTTTAAATAATGTTTCTTAAAAAAATATTTAGAAGATAAATCTGGTTTTATATTTCCATAAATAAAATGTTTTTCACTTAGGAAAAAATGTTTATTTTAATCTATATTATTAGATATTGACTTTGCTATTAAAGTATGGGTATTTACAAACATTTTTACACCTCGATTTAACTTAGAATTATACTTAACTTAATGGTATCAATAATCTTATATATTTACAATATGTAAAATTTAGTAAGATTAAACATTGTATTTTATTATTATGTAAATTTTAAATTAAATATAAAAATATTGACAAAAATAAATTGAGGTGATAATTTTATTTATAGTGAAAATGATTATCAATGGTTAAAATATAATAAGTAATTTATTGTGTTAATTATTTTGATAAGTATATTGAAATTACTGTATAAAGTTTTTTAACTATAAAAATGTAGCTTTTTAGAATTTAGTATTTTCAATAAACATATTTAATTAGCATAATGAGTTAAATAAATTATAGTTAATATAAATTTTACTCATTTAAAAACTAATTAAAGTATAGATAAGTAATATTATAGTCATACTATTAATAAATTGATTATAATAAATGATGTATATTACAAAATAAATAGTAATGGTATCTTGATAAAATGAGAGTAATATAATTTATAATGGGTATCTATTTAAGGAGGATTATATATGAAAATTAAATTAAAAAAAATATTAATTATTTTAACTTTAGTAATTTTATCTATCACAGGGTGTAGTTCAAATACTAATGATAATAATCAATCGGAAAGTAACAAAGATAAAAAAGAAGAGAGCATAAAAGTTGTTACATCATTTTATCCTATGTATTTGTTAGCTTCTAATGTTGTTAAAGATATAGATAATGTAGAGTTAATAAATATGACTAACTCAGCTACAGGGTGTTTACATGATTATTCATTAACTACAGATAATATAAAGTTATTAGAGGATTGTGATGTACTTATAATAAATGGTGCTGGTATGGAATCATTTTTAGATAAGGTATTGAAACAAAAACCTGATTTAAAGATAATTGATGCAAGTAAAGGAATAGAGTTAATCAAATCAGATTATATGGATGAATCAGATAATCATGATCATGACCATGATGAAGAATATAATCCTCATGTTTGGTTAAGTGTAGAAAATGCTATAAAGCAAGTGGAGAATATAAAAAACAAGCTTATAGAGTATAACTCTATAAACAAAGATAAATATAGTCAAAATGCTAAAGAATATATAGAACAGTTATCAAATCTAGATAATAAAATACATAGTGAATTAGACAATATAGAAAATAAAAATATAGTTACATTCCATGAGGCTTTTCCTTATTTTGCTAAAGAATATGGACTTAACATAGTTGGGGTTGTACAAAGAGAGGCAGGGTCAGAGCCTAGTGCAAAAGAGCTACAAGAAACTATAGAGAAAATTAAAAATTTAGATGTTAAAGCTATATGTGTAGAGCCACAATACTCAACAAAAGCAGCAGAAACTATATCAAAAGAAACTAATGTTAAGGTATATACATTAGACCCGATAGTTACTGAAGAGTATAAGAATTCTTCATATATAGATATTATGAATAAAAATTTAGAAACTTTAAAAGAGGCGTTTAAATAATGGAATTTAAAAATAATAAATCATATTTTAATAAATGTAGTAGTGGGGTATGTTGTACTAAAATAGAAAACTTATGTGTTACTAAGGGAAATCAAGAAATTCTAAAGGATGTAAATCTTCATGTACATTGTGGGGAATTAACTGCATTAATAGGAGCAAACGGAGCAGGAAAAAGTACATTACTAAAAGCAATACTTGGAGAAAATGAGTACTCTGGAAGTTTAACATTCGTAGATGGAAATGAAAAGTTGTCAAGAAGACCAATTATAGGATATGTACCTCAAAAACTTGACTTTGATTATAGTTCTCCAGTAAGTGTACTTGATGTATTTGCATGCACGCAAACTAATAGGCCAGTTTACTTTTCTCATGATAAAAAAGTAAAAGATATTGCATTAAGAAGTTTAAGAAAAGTTCAGGGGGAAAATCTTATAAACAAAAGATTAGGAGTGTTATCAGGAGGAGAGTTACAAAGAGTTCTTTTAGCTCTTGCGCTTGAACCAATACCAGATATATTATTACTAGATGAACCAGTATCAGGTATAGATCAAAATGGGCTTAAACTATTTTATAACATAGTATCTAATTTAAGAGAGAACTATGATTTATCTATAATATTGGTTTCTCATGACTTAAATGTAGTATACGATTATGCAGATAGAATTGCATTTTTAAATAATAAAACTATTGAATGTGTAGGGAAGCCTGAAGAAGTATTTTCAAATAAAAGTGTCATAGATACTTTTGGATTAGATTTGAATAAAAAGATAGATAAGATAGGAAGAGGGGGAATGAGATAATGTCATTTTGGTATAGTATAATTGATTTCTTATTTCCTTTTGAATGGGCACAGTATGACTTTATGAAAAATGCATTACTAGGGGTTTTACTTGTAACACCTATGTTTGGAATTCTTGGAACTATGGTAGTTAATAATAAAATGTCATTTTTCTCAGATGCATTAGGTCATTCTGCTTTAACTGGAATAGCAGTTGGGGTAATGTTTGGAGTTGATAATACACTAGTATCAATGTTAGCATTTTCAATATTACTAACTATAGCTATTATAAATGTAAAAAATGCCAAAACTGCATCAGTAGATACAATAATAGGTGTATTTTCATCTTCAGCAGTAGCACTTGGTATAGTTATATTATCATATAATGGAGGATTTAATAAATATTCAGCATATTTAATAGGTGACTTATTAAGTATAAGCAATAGTGATATTTTTATGCTTATAATATCATTTATAGCTGTATTATTAATTTGGTTTACTTGTTTTAATAAATTCTTATTGGTTAGTATAAATCATACATTTGCAAGAAGTAGAGGTGTGAATGTTAAGTTTTATGAATATATATTTACTATACTAGTAGCAATTATAGTAACTATTTCTATTCAATGGGTTGGAATATTAGTTATAAGTTCGATGATGATTTTACCAGCTGCATCTGCAAGAAATATATCAAATAATATAAGACAATACCATATTTATTCTATATTAATAGCAGTTATATCAGGAATTTTAGGATTATTTTTATCGTATCATTTTGGATGTGCAACAGGAGCTACTATTGTTCTTATATCATCTGTATTTTTTGCTTTAACGTATTTTATAAGCTTAAGAAAAGTGATAGCATAGTAACATTCTTAGTAACAGATGTATCCGTAGCATGAGCAAGGATACATCGTTGGCAAAATGAAGTGTTTCGCCGAAACGTCACTTAAGTGAAGCGAATTTTTCATTATTAATTTCCTAAATTATAATATTTATAAAAATTTAAAATTATTGTTTAAGGTAATAGCTATCGGGTATACATATATTATCTTAAAGTTGATAAAAATGTTTTGAAAATAAATCATAGATATAATATAGGAGGAGTAATAATATGAAAAAATTTGTTTGTACAGTATGTGGATATATACATGAAGGAGAAACTGCACCAGAATTATGTCCAGTATGTAAAGTTGGAGCTGAAAAGTTCGAAGAAATGAAAGGGGAAATGGTTTGGGCAGATGAGCACAGAATAGGTGCAGCTCAAGGTGTAGATGAAGAAATATTAGAAGGATTAAGAGCTAACTTTGTTGGTGAATGTACAGAAGTAGGAATGTATTTAGCTATGAGCCGTCAAGCTGATAGAGAAGGATACCCAGAAGTTGCAGAAGCTTATAAGAGAATAGCATTTGAAGAAGCAGAACATGCTGCTAAATTTGCTGAATTATTAGGTG